>NZ_JBHMDZ010000045.1:0-143471 GCF_042430175.1 Paracoccus cavernae
CCGCAACCAATATCCAAAAAAACAGCGCCCAAAATGGGCGCTTTTTGCGTTCATAAATGCCGAAGACGTGTGAATCCGTGAGGCGCCGGCATGGCTTCGCCGCGTATGGATATGTGGACAGCCGATCATCCCTAACCCAAGTATGCGCCTTTCGAATGATCGAGGGCCGTAGCTGGAACACCGTCGCGACAGAACCGCCTGATGTCGTTCCTCCGATCTTGCGTGGGCGGCCAGGGGTGCTCGAACGGAGTCTTCATTGTTCGCATACACCGAACAGAGCCGTGTTGGATCGCTAGCCTCCGTGTAGATCGGGAAGGGAGAGGACCAGACGGGTTGAAAGTCTTTCTCTACTCGGCCCATTGTAAGCGGTGCATATGACCCCCTCAAAGGGTCCTATCTCGGACTTCCGGCACGATGATATCCTTCCTGTAACTTGAGGCAGGAGGTCAACATGGATGTGCGCGAGGTCTGGGGCTACCAGATCGGATCATCCCCCAGCGGGAAGAGCATTTGGCCGAACGCCCTCAAACGCGAGGCCGTCAAGCGACTGCGCGATGGTGCACGGCCTGGCGATGTCGCGGCCGAGATCGGCGCACATGAATGCCTTGTACGCAAATGGTACGTCGCAGATCGTCGTGCGCGCGGAGAGGTTGTGCCCGCGCGACCTCCGGCTTTCGCCGAGGTCCTGATTGAAACATCCGCCGAACGCGCCTCTCCTGTCGACGGGGATATCAACCAATGCTCGGCGAAGCTCCATATTGGATCGCTGATCGTCGAATTCCCGATCTCGATTGCGGAGAAGGATCTGCACAAGATCATTCGCGTCGCGACAGGTGCGTCATGATCACGCCCTCCAACACCTACAAGATCTACCTGGCCACCGAACCTGTCGACTTCCGCAAAGGGATGGATGGCCTCGCCAGTTTGGTATCCAGAAATTTCGATCTGGATCCATTTTCGGGCGCCTTCTTCATCTTTCGTTCGAAAGGGAGAGAGCGGATGAAAATACTCCTGTGGGACGGTACCGGCCTGATCCTTGTCTACAAAAGGATCGAGGGCAAAGGCTTCATCTGGCCCAAGATCGCAGACGGGATATTACAATTGACCAAGGCCCAGTTCGAAGCCCTGTTCGAGGGCATCGATTGGCGGCAGGTCATCAAGCCCCGATATCGCCAGATCCGATTGGCCTGAACTGAACTCAGCCACGCAGTCGGCGGGACCGTAGCGAGGTCCACGACCAGAGCAACGCCGTGGCGATCATAGATCCCAAGCAAAAAGCGTGCTGTACGGCGCCGATGTCGCTCGCGCCGACGGCAGCAGCTTGTCTAAGAAAAGCTCAATCACATGCCTCTCATCCCTTTTGCCGAGATCAGATTCTTTGACCCGGCTGATGCCCGCGCAAATCTTGAAACCAGGTTCGAAGGTCATCTCTGTCGTCTTCGCGGCTTCTCTGACCACAGCGACGACGATTGCTACGAGATCGCAGCCAAGGTGCCTGCACAGATCGGGCATAGGCATAGTCTTGGGCGCGATGACCTGCAGAAGATCCAGCGTCGAATTTCTCGTCTCCTGGCTCGCCGCGACGCGGCGAGTGGCATGAGCCATCTCAAACGTGAAGACCGCGAGAGGCTTGAGGTTCTCAGGAGCGGTGTTCAGTTGGTGGCCGTACCAAGTGAGCATCGTGCCGATGGGATTGCAGCGCAACTTCATGCTGAAGCCCCTTGGATGGCGCCGGCGACCGAGATCGTCTGGCACGCCATGCGACGCTCCGTGCGCGAAGGCGCACACGGTTTGCGCCTACCGCCCTTACTTCTCGACGGCCCACCTGGCATTGGCAAAAGTCACTGGTCTCGTCGCTTGGGCGCATTCCTTATGCTTCCGACGACCGTTGTCGAGGCAACCAGCGAAAGTGCATCCTTCGGGCTGACCGGCTCTCAGCGCGGGTGGGGCAACGCGCAACCAGGTCGATTGATTGAGACAATCCTTCGCAATCTGGTCGCCAATCCGCTTGTAGTGATCGACGAACTGGAAAAGGCTGGAACGGTCACGTCGAGCAAGGGACACAGCTACGGCTTGGCAGATTCCTTGCTGCCGCTCTTGGAAACGCTGACCTCCCGCCGTTGGAAGTGCCCGTACTATGACATCCGGTTCGACGTCAGCTGCGTCAACTATGTGTTGACCTGCAATGACTATCGGCGACTTCCGGAACCTCTGCTGAGCCGCTGCCCACCGATCCGTCTACGCAATCTGAACAAGGACGAAATTGAAGGCTTTGTCCGGCGCGAAGGCGAAAAGCGATGCCTCTCGGACCTGGCGATCGAAACGATCCTAGAAGCAATACAACACCCATCCTGCCGAACCAGCCAACCGAGTCTGCGCCTTGCCTCGCGGATGCTGCAGCGCGCGAGCGAACTCGAGAACGCGCCACCCTTGCATTGATACGGCCTCGCCAGCGCCAGCAGAAAACCCACTTCGAGCGGCGCTGGCGCCCATCCCACGCTCAGGAGATCAACGATGATTCCTCATCACCGCAAAGAATTGAATCGTGCCATTAGCGCTATTCACGCCGCAGAGGTAGGGCCGACTGAAATCGATTTGGCAGACGCTCCGTTGCTGGCCTTTTGGCAAGTCTTGCTGGACTCTCGCGGTATGTCGATGCTGTTTGGCGAGGTGACAGATCATCCCAAACTTGGCAAAACAACGATGACGAGTTCCCGACTGATCGCCATTGACCGCGAGGCTGGCTGGGCGCGAACCATCAGTCGCTGGTATCGACTGGGGCGGCCATTCAACGACCTTGAAGCAGAGCTCATCCAGGCATGTCACAAAGCCGGACACGACGTGGTCTCCGCCCTGTTCGATTTTTCGCCTCACACGCCACTTGATGCAGACCACCTGGACCGGTTGCTCGCGGACTATGTAGCCCTTGTTCGGAAAATTTCGTTGGAATATCCGGAGGCCAAGGCTTAACGGCTCAACCGTTGATCACAGGCGCCTGAGCACTGTCTAAATCGACCCGAAGGGCGGACAGCGGTCTATGAGATCGCGGCATCGCATACGCGGCAATCGGCGATATCGGTCATTCACGACTCGTTCGGAGAGCGACACACTGCGCAGGTGTGAACAGAAAGCAGGAGCCTCAGCTGGCGTCCGCGGCCATATCCATGAATGGCTGTAGCGTCGCATGCACGCTCTCGAACTCACCAGCACGCAAAACCTGCAGCTTGTCGGTGAATTCGATAATATCGGCGTCCTCGAATTTCTGGTCATGCAGTGACACGGTTCCGAGAATCACCTGCGCGTCGTGCGGCACCGCCTTCACGACGAGGTCAATCATGGCGCCCACGTTTTTTGCGTCCTGGTCCTGCTGGTTTGGGCTGTCGATGACGATTGGCCCGAAGAACGACGTCGAGAACTCGTTCATCGTATTTATGATCGCGAGGTAGTAAGCGAGGATCGACCGCGGCAGGTCACTACCGGTCTCCGAAATTCGGGCCGGCAGCTTGGTGAATTCCTGAATACTGTAGTTGGCAACATCGAGCCGATCGAGATAGGAGAGCATGAGCCGGGCGTAGAAGGCGACGATCTCATCGCGACGCTTCTTGTCCTTCAACGCGCTCAGCTTCTCTTCGATCTCTTTGATTTCATTCACGAGAATCGAAATCTCATCCGTGAGATTGTCGAATTGTTCCCGGAAAAGATCAGACGCAATGCGTCGGCCCTTGCTCTCGATGACATCCGCCAAGGAGACATCGTCGCGCCGGGCGTTGAGCGCGGCTTGGATCTCGGCCATCGCCGCATCCGCATCTCGCACCTCCGCATCTACGGAAGCGGCCGATTTCGCAAGTTGCTGGATTTTCGTCGAAGAGTCAGAAATGAACTCGAGGCACGCCTCGCGATCCTCGATAATGCTGTATCGATTGGCAAAATCGTTCTGGTGGGACGTGCCACAGGTGGGACACAGGATCTCCTCAGGAAGATCACGAGCGAAGACGATGTCCTTTTCGATCTCCTGAAGTGCCGCGCGCACGGTGGCGATCTGATTATCGGTTATTACCCGCTGATCCAAAATTTCGGCGAGCTTTGCCGCGCGGGTCCGTCGATCTTCGCGAAGCTGTTTCAGCCGGACCAGCAACCGCTCGATTGCGACTTCGTGACCTTCAGTGCTGAGCTCCAGGCCATCGAAGGTCACCGTAAGCCTGACCTTCTCTATGGCCTTCTGAACAACGTTTCGATCCGCCTGGAACTCACGTTGCTTGATCTGGATCTGACGCTTGTTTGCCTCCAAGACGTAGAACTCGTTCGGCAGAATGCCGGTGTGGAACTCGATAACCGGCTTTTTATAGGCGTTGTATTGCGCGAGATTTGCGAAGGATTCGAGTGGCTTGGTCCAGCCGTCATCCTGGTCAATGTAGAAGGGTAAAAAAGCATAGGCGGGTGGCGGAATTTCGGGCTCCCCGGCACGACTCGATAGAACCAGCTTAAAATCCAGCAGCTCCGCCATAAAGGGCGCGAGCTCCTTTACCACACTGTTGGCTCGAATGACGAGCTTGCCGTCATCCGTGAAGAACGAAAAGCGGTTCCGCTCTCTGAGAACCCGATAGCGGACATCATCCACGGTGAATGTGAGGAGCGACTTGATGTTCGCTTCCACCCAGTTGGGATGAACCTTCGCCGCCTCGGCTCCCAGAGTCCAATAGATGCTCTTGATAACCGACGATTTACCGACGTCATTTTCGCCGATGATCACCGTCATCTTCGGATGAAATGAGATCCGGCGTGCCTTCCGTTCTTTGAGAGACAACAACTCCAAGCTTTCGAAGCGCAATTTTTTCATCGTTCTTTTTTCGCAGATTTCTGATCAAGAGTTGAAAGAGCTGATCTTCGTTACGTCTCATCGCTGCAACTCATACAAGATCGCCGCCTTGACCAGAAAATCGCTCGCGCCAGGGTGCCACTCCGCGACTAGGTTTTTCGCTTCTATAAACACGATATCTAAGAGATGCATTTTATCGTCGGCCTGATCGACACCGGCATACACTACATCATGAAGTTCCTGGGTAAACGCCACCGTTGCGGCATTCGTGCGGGAACGCACGAGCATTTCGTATTCACGCCAAGAGGCTTGGATACCGACCTTCTCCTTGAAAGGCACGGTCAGATCATCCGACGCAGTCTTCCAGTCTGGGCGATGTGAATGGTGATCTTGGGCCTGTGTCAACCACTTCATCATATTCGCTCGCGTGACGAACTTCGAAGCCTTCAACGCCTCGAAGTTCCCGAGATCTGCTAGCGCCTTGGAGCGCGTACGGCAGAAATCATTCAGAGCCAGCGCGAACGTCTTGGGCGGGATATCGGAGCCAAGTTCGGACTCGAGGAATTCGGCGATGCGTCCAATCACCGTATTTTGGTAGTTCGTCAGATTTAGATCGGAGAAAACGAAGAAGAAGAGTACGTTATGAACACCATCATCATAACCATCCACCTCTTCGGAAATCGCCTTAACGAACTTCTCGAGCTTCGCCTTCTCAGCCGAGGAAAACTTTTCCTCTCCATGGGCAACAATCACCTCCGGTAACGGCTGATTGCTGACGAATACCAATCGTTCAACGGTGGCGCCGAAACGAACACAGTTATCGAACATCTTTCCGGCGAACGAACTCTTCTTGATGCCTTTGCTGGAGGGGCGATGCGTGATTTTTGCAAAGGACCAATTACCAGTTTCTCTGGTCTTCACTTGATAAAAGATCGCGGATGACGGCTCATCCGCATCGTCAAGCGCGACGATGTCATCATGAAATTCGAAGGCGACAGCGTAATTCGATCCCTTCTCGTGCAAATCCAACAGCCTAGAAACGCCCCAAGCTGTCTGATAGTCAAACCGATCCAATGCAGTTTGGCCACCCTTCTCACGCTCGGGGACACACGTTAGAAATTCTTTGACACCCACCATCAGCTCCCGTCTGCGGCGCTACTACATCATACCAGTCGCCGCCGCATTGGAGCGCAGACTTCATGAAACATTAAGCCCACTTCCAAATTCAACCTCAAGAGGAGCCGGCGGCTATTTGATGGGCGTGGCGTTTTCGACACTCCGGCGGACGGCACGCAGTTCGAGGGCCTAGTGCCAAGGTTTCAGGCAAGCAGCTGTATCGCGTTTGCCTCAAGCACCACCAAGCCGATGTCGCAAAAGGGCTGCAACCGCATTTCGCAGCGGTGCGGTTGAATGGATGTTTCGCCGGGTTGCGCTGCGCTCAATGATGATAGAGACGGCGATGGGCCGGCCATGCAGGCTTGTCCTACTGATTGTCCCAACCTCGCAGCCCTGTCGCTTGCCATGGCGCAGGGCATCACTCGACGCCCTCTGCCTTCAATCCCTGCCGCCGCTTAGGAATCATGATATCGATCTTTTCGGATCGGGCCCCATGACACGAGTCGGCAAGTTGAACGCCGGTTCTCGTCCTCGTGGGTGGCTCTTGATTAGAACAACCCTCCCGCTCCGATAGCGCCTCTCGTGCTCGCTTACCCAATGGCGCACTGGCCCGTTTCTGGTCGGCTGGGAGTTACGTACGAACTCAAGGCGAGCTTGCCTCTCTTGCATGGCTGTCATCATGTCCGTCATTGCGCCGCAGCACCAGTCGAACGTCGGCTTTCGGGATGCGGCCACCCAGCGCGGGTCGAGCCCGACCGTCGGCTTAGGGCCGTCATTGACACTGCGATGGACACGCCTCGCCTGGTCTACTGCCAAGGCGATGATCGACGTACCGGACACGTAGCGACTTGCTTCCAGCCCTTGCTATAGGTTGAATGACCCTATGGTTGAGCCCGGGATAACGATACGACCTGCGCATCCGGCAGACATTTCCGCGATTGGTGAGATCGTCTCGGAATCGTGGCAGCACACGTTCTGCGATCTACTGCCACGAGACTTCTTGCAGTCAATCACGCCGGGCACCCAAGCATCTCGCCATAAACGAACTTTCGCACGACGTGACGTGCATTACCTTGTAGCCTGCGAGGCCAAGTCTGGGAACCTGATTGGATTCGTGTCTTGGGGACGTGGCCGTTAACCGAATTGTGCAACGCCATACGAACTCTACGCGCTGTACCTTCGGCCGGGGTTCGAGTGCCGAGGCGTTGGCCGACTTCTGTTCCAAAGGGTGATTTCCGGCGTTGCTTCTTTTGGTTGTTCTGGCCTCTACCTCACCGCGCTCGCGCTGAACGCCAACCTAGATTTTACGTCAAGCTTGGAGGGATCGAGGTCGTTGCCCCACCTATCCAACTCGGGGATGCGTTCATCTGGCGCTTCGCACGATAGTGACCGTTCGCGCGGCCCGGCATCGCTAACATCGCGGCCAGGATCTCAACTCGCCTGGACCAAGTGTCAACTTCGGAAAATACTGCTTCATAGCGAAAACTTCAGACGGCAGTCGGCCTAGGGCTGAATATACCCTAGCCCAGAACTACAGCCCGCGGTCAATTCCGACACCTTCCTCCGTACGGGATTCCCAGCGCCCAGGACCTTCAGGTCGGCCACGGCTGCAGTGATCGAAGCGAACCAGATTTCCTATGGGTTTTCTCATAGCTCAAAATAGGGGCAGTGGATCGACGGACTCGCAGCATGATCCAACTCTGAGGATTCTGCCTTCAGAATGAGAAATTTAGCGTCACCATCTGGAATCTCCTGCCCCTGAGGCCTGTCAAGCTTAACCATCCTCATATACCGGCGGCATGATAATGACCTTAGGCGGAAATTCGCCCAAATTGAAATATCGGCGTTTGTAGCCGTTTGCGAAAAATGCAAAGCCGAACACTCTCAAAATAAATCGCATATAAATTAACGCTCTGGGGTCTCGATTTTTCTAATAGAGAAATAGAGTTATGCGAAAAATCTTACTTATTCACTTTTTCGCATAAAATAATTGATCAAATAAGGACCGCCCCAAAATCGCTCAAATTATTTCCTCTTGATCTGGTGATTCGATTCGCGCAGAAAAAATGAACCCTGAATTTTTTGGCACTTCAGGGTTTCACGGCGGAGGACTGCTTCGCGATGAACTGTTTTCTCACCAGAAAGGTCGCCCTTTCTGGGCCCCGCCTTATGAAGGGAGTGCGCAGATGATCTAGAGCTTATGATCTTGGAAAGGAAAAGGGCCCTTCGGATCTGTAAATCCTCAGGGCCCGGAAATCGCTTAGACCACGATCGTCCCCTTTCATCCCACCCTGACATCATCAAGTCAAGCAAAACCGCGCTGAGCGAGCGAACGGCATTCTTGCGTTCGTGTCGCGCCTCAGTAAAAGGGATGAGATTACATGGATATTATTCAAATGGCTTGCGAGCCACTCTTGCGGCATGATGACTTAGCTGTATCATCAGCCGCGCTTGAGATCGCGGCAGCTGATTTGCGTCGCGACGCGGAGCATGAAAAGATTTGCGCGCAAAAAGACGCTGCCTACTCAGTGCTGAGCGCCAAATGTAAGGTGGCGACCGCAGAATGGAAGCGTTGCAAGGAGCAGCTTGCCACCCTAAAGCTCGTAATCTTCGCACAGAGCAGTGAGAAGACGGCGAAATCGGGAACGGAAAATATCGGGGAGACGCTATCCGGAATTGTCCCCGATAACGATGAGTCCAAGGACGGGGTGGAAAACGGGATCGAGGCTGGTTCCGTCACAACGGGGCAAGTCACTGATGCCCCCCAACGAACATCATCGGGAAAGCGAGCCGTCAGACTGCCGGACAATATTCCCCGGGCGCTCGAGGTCCACGAACCGCCATCTACCAGCTGCGATTACTGCGGCTGTCAGGCAACTGTGATTGGTGTCCAAATCGTCGAGAAAGTAGGTTTCCGGCCAGCCAGGGTCGTGGTGACTGAGCAGCGATTTCCTAAGTACAAGTGTCCGGGCTGCAAGACAGTCTTTCAGGCAAAGGTACCTGATCAGGCCTTTGATTTTACCAAGTACGGTCCCGAACTGCGAGCGGGCATCGCAACGAGTAAGTTCGCCGACTTCCTTCCCTTGTTCCGTATCGAGCAGATCTTCGAACGATCAGGCGCCAAAATCCATCGTGGGACACTGAGCCGGTTGATGACCAGCACAGTTGAAGCGCTTAAGCCAGTCTACGAGGCGCTTCTTGAGGATGTTCGCGCTTCCGGCAAGCTGCATATGGACGAAACCATAATGCCGCAATTCGTGCCAGGGAATGGAAAAGTCCGGAATTGCTATGCTTGGGCATTGTGCAGAGATGATAGACGCTGGTTGGGCAACCTACCTGCTGCCGTGGTCTTCGACTTCGCTCAATCTCGGGCGGGCGAGCACGGTGAGCGGTTCCTTGGTGATTTCCGAGAAGTACTGCAGGTCGATGGCTTCCCCGGGTATAACCGGCTGACCAGCGAGGGTCGTCCAAACGGTCCCATCAAGCTCGCTTATTGCTGGTCTCACGTCCGACGGCGTTTCCATCAGCTTTGGCTATCGACCAAATCCATGGCTGCAAAGCACCTCCTTGATCAGATCAATGCCATGTACGGGATCGAACAGCGGATAGCGGGAACGCCCGCCAGCCATCGGCTCAGTGTACGCAAACGGGAGACCGCTCCTCTCGCCGCTGAACTCAAGAGCAGCTTGGAGCAGACGGCAGCATCTATCGCAACGAAGTCCATCCTCGGCGAGGCTATCAGCTATACGCTGAATCTATGGGACGGCCTGCTTGTGTTCCTGTCGGATGGCCGCGTCGAAATGGACAATAACCCGGTAGAAAATGCCATTCGGCCGATTGCGCTTTTGCGCAAGAACGCCCTTTTCGCTGGATCTGAGGTTGGCGGAAGGAACTGGGCGATCATGGCCAGTCTGGTCGGTACCTGCAAGCTTCACGGCGTCGAACCCTACACCTACTTCACATGGGTGTTTGAGCAGTTGGCAAAGAAGTTGCCCCGGTCCGAGTATCATAGGCTGATGCCGTGGAACTGCCCGAAAGGTCGGTACAAGGCCAAGGACTAACGTCAGCCCGCGGAGCTAGCTCCAGCCGGCATCAGCTTGGCGGGAGCAAACTCAGCATTAATAAAAAGGGTGGCGGTCAGTTTGATCGCCATCCCAGACTGTGCTATGCGCTCTCGGGCAAGAGGGAGATCGACATGGGACCGAAGAAAGCACGCCGCTAAGCCGCCACAACCCTGACTTTGGTTGTTGCGGCCGTCACATGGTCAGCGCGCTTGCGTCCCTGAACGGCCGTCGGATTCATTCCTACGGAAGCTACCCATGCAAACCCAACCTTTACGGCTGTGGAATTACAGCCTGACAGTCGCGCTCGCGCTGCTGATCCCATTTAATTTGATCGCCTCGCTCGGGATGGATATCTATCTGCCCATTGTTCCCGCAATGCCGTCTATCCTCGGCACCAGCCCCTCTATCATTCAGCTGACCCTGACGCTTTACATGATCATGCTGGGCGTCGGTCAGGTGGTCTTCGGCCCGATCTCTGACGGGATCGGCCGGCGTCCCGTGCTGGCGTTCGGGGCCATCCTGTTCGTTCTGTCCAGCTTCGGTCTTGGCGCGGTTTCGACGGCCGCGCCGTTCGTTGCCCTTCGTGGCGCCCAGGCACTTGGCGCGTCTGCCATGCTTGTCGCGATCTTCGCGACCATTCGCGATGTCTATGCCGATAGACCCGAAAGCGGCACGATTTACAGCCTCATGAACGCTATGCTGTCCTTTGTTCCAGCGCTTGGTCCGATCATCGGCGCAATCGTGGCCGAAGCCTTTGGCTGGCGCTGGATCTTCTACCTGCTGGGAATCGCCGCGCTCATCCTGACCGCTGCCATTCTGCCGAAATGGAGAGAAACTCGCGTCAGAAGGGCTGAGCCAACCAACCTCACCGCGCGGGACATCCTGAGCAGCCGCGCCTTCTGGGCCTATACGTTCGCCTTTGGCACGGCGATGGGTGCGTTCTTTGTCTTCTTCTCGACCGCCCCACGCCTGCTCATTGAGCGCGCCGGATATGGTGAGTTTGGCTTCAGCGTGGCCTTTGCAACCGTTGCCGTAGTCATGATCGCGGTTTCGCGCTTCGCAGCTATCTTCGTCGATAGATGGGGAGTACGCGGTTGCGCCTGCCGCGGTTTGCTCCTGATGTTGGCTGGAGCGCTTCTGCTCTTGCTTGGACACCTGATCCTCGCCCCGTCACTGCTCTCCTTCATCATGCCGATGTGGCTCGTTGCAGTTGGGATCGTGATGATCGGCTCGGTCACAGCCAACGGTGCGCTCGCGGAATTTGGCGAGATCGCCGGGATGGCCGTCGCGCTGCATTTCTGCGTGCAAAGCTTGATCGTGGGGGTCGTGGGGACGGCTTTTGTCGTCATGCTCGGAGGCGATACCGCACTGCCCTTGATCACCTACACTACGATCATGGCGAGCGTTTCGTTTGCTTGGGTTAGAGCAGCAGGGAAGCGACACACGTCAGTGCATTGAAAAATATCAATAAACTGCCAAATTACACGTCGGAAGGTAAACTGGCGCTTGCGCCAGTTTACTCGACCTAGATCAATGCGAACAGGAATAAGGCCGGGGGTCATATGCACCGCTTACGGCCCATTCAGGACCCGCGATAACTATATCCCTTCACTCGACTCCGGTGCCGCCATTGCCGGCTTGAACTTGGCAAGCTTTGGCCGCTGATGGTCGCCCTTTCCTTTTGGAAACCACGCAAGGGAGAGAAAAAGGAAACGTTCTTATCAAGGTCGCGACCAAAGGTGCGGTAGCGCGGTCCCGCGACAAGACAGCGCGAGCCGGCGGAGGCAAGTCACTGAAAAGTCGCAAGCTTTTTCCGAAAGGATATGTGGCGCTAAGGCGCGGCGGCGCGATCAATGGCCCGCCACGCCCTTTGAATGTCACGTCTCGAGATCGCCCTGCGGGATCAGCGCGCCGGGATGGCGGACCACCCGTGCGGCGAGGTCATGGCCTGCGCGTGCAGCTGTTTCCATATCCGCGCCTTGAAGGCGGGCCGAAAGATAGCCGCCGTTGAAGGAATCGCCCGCGCCGGTTGTGTCGGTCGGGGTCACGGACGGGAAATGCGGTGCGGCATGGGTGGTCTCGTTGCGCAAGCAAAGCTTGCCGCCACCGTTCTTGACCACGATTTCGCTGGCCCCGAGCGCAAGATAGCGCGCGGCAGTCGCCTCGGGGTCGGCATCGCCGAACCATTGCGCCTCGTCGTCAAAGCTCGGCAGAACGATATCGGCCAAAGCGCCGGCCTCTGAGATCGCGGCGCGCAGGGTTTCGTGGTCGGGCCAAAGGCGCTCGCGGATATTGGGATCGAAGGCCAGCGTGCAGCCGCGCGCCTTGGCGTCGCGGAGGGCGGCGAACAGCGTCGCGCGGCCTTCGGGCGGCAGGATCGCCACAGTGATCCCCGAGAAATAGCACAATTCGGCATCGGCAATGGCCGCAGCGAGAACCGCCGCATCATCGGCCAGACCCCGCGCCGCCGATTGGCCGCGCCAATAGGTAAAGCTGCGCTCGCCCTCGCTCAGGCTGATCGCGTAAAGGCCGATATTGCGGGCGCTTTCGCGCTGGATCGTGCTGGTGTCGATACCGGCCGCGGTCAGGAAGGCCAGCATCTCTCCCGAGAAACGGTCCTCGCCGATGCGCGTCACATAAGAGACCTGCCATTCCGAGCCAAGCCGCGCGCGCAGATACCAGGCCGTGTTCAGCGTGTCGCCCGCATAGCCCATCCGCCACAAACCCTCGTCCGCTTGCGAGAGCTCGATCATACATTCCCCGATACAGGCGATTTTGCGCATGGGACGGCCTTTCAGTGGATTCCCGCCTCCTTGGCGATCGCCGGGATCATGCCGATCACCAGCATGGTTTCAAGCCGCGAAACACAGGCGTCGCGGAAAATGTCGGCGTTCAGGACAGGGGGCAGAAGCTCGGGTAGAGCCGCCAAAGCGTCAAAGATCGGGGCAGCACCTTCCTTGCCCGCAAGCGCGGCGGTGATTTCGGCTTCGCGGGGGTCGTTCAGGGCGTAGCCTTTGCCCGCCTCGTCCCGACCCAAAGCGTAGCGCATCCATGCAGCGGTCGCGAAGGCAAAGGCCGCGATGTCCTGACCTGCCGCCAGAGCCTCGCAGGCGGGCGCAAAAATGCGCTGGGGCATCTTCTGGCTGCCGTCCATTGCGATCTGGGCCGTGGCATGGGCGATCGCGGGGTTCTGAAAGCGCGCGACCAGTGCCTCGGCATAGGCGGCCGGATCGGGCGCACCTTCGGGCAGGCTTGCGGCCGCCGCGCCGAGGTGGCGGCGCACCAGCAGGGACAGCGCCGGATCGGCCATGACATCGCGCACGAAAGGTCTGCCCGAGAGGAAACCGGCATAGGCCAGCATCGAATGGCTGCCGTTCAGCATGCGCAGCTTCATCGCCTCATAAGGGCGCACATCGCTGGTCAGGGTTGCGCCCATCGCTTCCCATGCCGGGCGGCCCGAAGGGAAATGGTCCTCGATCACCCATTGCGAAAAGGGCTCGGTTTCGACGGCCGCGAGATCCTCGGCCCCGATCAGGGCTGCGGCCTCGGCAAAGGTCGCTTCGGTGCTGCGCGGGGTGATGCGGTCGACCATGCTCGAGGGCGAGGCGACTTCGGCCTCGATTCTTGCGGCCAAATCCTCGCCATGGGCAAGGCGGGCGAAGTCCATGACGGCGAGCTTCAGCAGCCTGCCGTTGTCGGGCAGGTTGTCGCAAGAGAGCATGGTGAAGGGCGGCACGCCCGCAGCAAAGCGGCGCTTCAGCCCCAGCGCGAGCAGGCCGAGAACGCCGCTTGGTGCCTCGGGGCGGGCCAGATCGGCGGCAACGGCGGGGTGATCGGGATCGCAGCCGCCCGAGCGGCGCAGCCCGTAGCCCTTTTCCGTCACCGTCATGCTGACGATGCGGCAGGCGGGATCGCCGATCGCGGCAAGAACATCTTGCGCCACCGTCTCGCCGGAGAGGACCCGGGCCAAAGCCCCGACGACCTGCGCCTTTGTCACGGTGCCCTTGATCAGCAAACTATAGCGCCCGTCCTGCGGATTGAGTGCGCGGGCGACGTCCTGACCGCGCAGGCTGGCACCGATCACGCGCCAATCGCCGCCTTCGGCTGCCATCGCGGCTTCGGTATAGGCGCAAAGATGGGCGCGCGCGAAAGCCCCGAGGCCGAGGTGGACAATGCCCACGCCGCGCGCCTCTGGGTCATAGGCGGGCCAGTCGGCCCCTTGGTTCCGCGGGGTCTGTGACGTCAGCCTCATGCGCGCGCCGCCTGCATCTGGTGGCGCACTTCGGGATGGGACAGGGCGGTCATGATCCCGCGCAGCTCGGCCAGACCCTTGAGCCGTCCGATCGAGGGATAGCCAGGCTGTGCGCGGCGGTTGAGATCGTCGAGGATATCCTGCCCGTGATCGGGACGCATCGGGATCTGCCAATCGGCGCGGCCTTCGGCACGACGACGTGCCTCCTCGTCAAGAACGGCCGCGATCATCGCTACCATATCGGTGCCGCCCTCCAGATGCCCCGCCTCGTGGAAGGAGCCGAAATTGGTCGGCGTCTCGATCGCCACATTGCGCAGATGGAGGAAATGTACGCGATCCCCCAGCCGCCGCATCATCCCCGGCAGATCATTGTCGCGCCGCGCCCCGAGCGAGCCCGAGCAAAGCGTGATTCCGTTCGCGCCCAGATCGACGGCCTCCATGACCTGACGGTAATCCGCCTCGGTAGACATGACGCGCGGCAGACCCAGAAGCGGAACCGGCGGATCGTCGGGGTGACAGCAAAGCCGCATCCCCAACTCTTGTGCCAGCGGCGTGACCTCCGACAGGAAGTCGATGAGATGGCGACGCAATTGCTCGGCGGGAATCGCGTCATATTCGGCGATATGGCGGCGCACATCATCCAGCGTAAAGCTTTCCGCCGCACCGGGCAGACCGAACACGACATTGCCCGCAAGCTGCCCGCGCCGCGCGGCATCCATGCCTGCAAAGCGCGCGGCGGCTTCGGCCACCGTCGCGGCGTCAAAGCTCTCCGCCGCGCCGCGACGTGCGAGGATATGGATGTCGAAGGCCGCGAAATCGACGAGATCAAAGCGCATGCAGGTCGCGCCGGTCGGAACGCGGTAGGCCAGATCGGTTCGCGTCCAATCCAGAACCGGCATGAAGTTGTAGCAAACAACCTCGATCCCCGATTGTTTGAGGTGGCGCAGGCTTTGCTTCCAGTTCGCGATATGCGCCTTCCAATCGCCCTTCTGCTTCTTGATGTCCTCGGAAACCGGCAGGCTTTCGACCACTTCCCAAGCCAGCCCGGACGGCGCACCATCCTTCATCCGGCCGATTTCGTCCTGCCGCTTGCGGATCTCTTCGACCGGCCAGACCGCGCCTGTCGGCATGTGATGAAGCGCCGAAACAACCCCCTCGACCCCTGCCTGAAGCATGTCGTCAACGGATGTCAGATCCTTGGGCCCGAACCAGCGCCACGTCTGCCGCATTTGCTCTCTCCTCCTCGATGCCGGAGCATTCTGCGAAAATGCCGACTAGTATGCAAGTTGCCATTGTGCCGCTCTGCCCGATTTCTTCATCACCCAAATACCCGTGCACCGGTGCCGCCAGCGCGATCCGGCATCGGCGATGCGGCGGGGGGCGATTTCCCTTGCCAGCTTGGCGGTGATGACCAAGTCTGGCGGGAATGACAGCCAACAGGACGGAACCGGTATGAGGTTCATTCTCGCCATCGATCAGGGGACGACCTCGACCCGCGCCATCCTTTTCGACCAGAACCTCAAGGTCGCTGCCGTCTCCCAACAGGAGTTCCCGCAGCATTTTCCCGCTTCGGGCTGGGTCGAACATGATGCGGGCGATCTTTGGACCAGCGCGGCAGGGACCGCGCGGGCGGTGATCGAGAAAGCGCGGATCAAGGCCACAAGCATTGCCGCGATCGGCATCACCAACCAGCGCGAGACAAGTGTGCTCTGGGACCGCGCCACCGGCAAGCCGCTGGCCCGCGCGATCGTTTGGCAGGACCGCCGCACCGCCGCATTCTGCGCCGAACTGCGCGAGGCGGGCCACGAGGCGATGATTACCGAGCGGACCGGCCTTTTGCTGGACCCCTATTTCTCGGGAACGAAGCTCAAATGGCTGCTCGACACCATCCCCGATGCCCGTGCGCGTGCGCTGCGCGGCGAGCTGGCCTTCGGTACCGTAGACAGCTGGCTGATCTGGAACCTGACGGGCGGGCGCAGCCATGTGACCGATGCGACCAATGCCGCGCGTACCATGCTGTTCAATATCCGCACCAACCAATGGGACAAGGATATCTGCGCGCTGCTCGACATCCCGATGGCGCTTCTGCCCGAAGTCTTTGATTGCGCCGCCGATTTCGGCCGCAGCCGTGCCGATCTTTTCGGCCACGAGATCCCTATCCTCGGTGTTGCGGGCGACCAGCATGCCGCGACGGTGGGACAAGCCTGTTTCACGCCCGGCATGATGAAATCGACCTATGGCACCGGCTGTTTCGCGATGCTCAATATCGGGCGCGATTTCGTGACCTCGAAGAATCGGCTCCTGACCACGATCGCCTATCGTCTCAACGGCGAGACGACCTATGCGCTGGAGGGCTCGATCTTTATCGCGGGGGCGGTGGTGCAATGGCTGCGCGACGGGCTCAAAATCATCCGCGACGCCTCCGAGACCCAGCCCTTGGCGATTGCTGCGGACGATACCCAACATCTGGTGATGGTCCCCGCCTTTACCGGCCTTGGCGCGCCTTATTGGAAGCCCGATTGCCGCGGTGCGATCTACGGGCTGACGCGCAGCTCCGGCCCCAAGGAATTCGCGCGCGCCGCGCTTGAAAGCGTGGGTTTCCAGACCCGCGACCTGCTGGATGCGATGCGCGCCGATTGGGGCATGGCCGAGGATGCCATCCTGCGCGTCGATGGCGGCATGGTGGCCAGCGATTGGACGATGCAGTTTCTGGCCGATATCCTCGGGACCAGCGTCGACCGGCCGGAGATGACGGAAACCACGGCGCTGGGGGCCGCCTATCTGGCGGGACTTCAGGCCGGACTTTGCCCCTCGCCACAGGATTTTGCCAAGAACTGGGCGCTCGAGCGCCGTTTCGATCCGAAAATGGACGCTGGTGCGCGCGCCGATAAATATGCGCGCTGGGTGAAGGCGGTGCAGGCGACGATGATGGTCACCTGACGGACCGCGCGTTCTCCATGCTGGTGCACCCATGAAAAAGCCGCCGGAGCATGCTCCGGCGGCTTTCTTTCCGCCCTCCCTCAGCCAGGGAAAGGTCAGATAGTGATGCCCGATTTGCCCGGAGCAAGAATGCCCTTGGGGTCGAGCGCGCGCTTCAGCGTCTGGTTCACATCGCGCTGGGTCTGACCGTAGATGCCTGCAACCTTGTCCATGAAGGCGTTGTTGACGCGGTAGACCGCATAGCCGCGCGCGGCAAACTCGGTCAGAAGCTCGTCGAAGCACTCATAGGCGCGCTTGGTTTCCTCTTCGTCGGACTTGTCGAACAGGACGTCGATGATGTGATGGAGGTCACGCATGCCGACGATATATTCGCCCGCATAATCAAAGCCGTATTTGTTGAGGATATCGGTCGCGAGCTTGGTCTGGTCCAGCGTTTCCGAACCCTTGTTGACCGTCACCGGTGCGAACCACATCGATCCGCCACCCGCGCCGCGGTCATCGCGCCAGCGGTAGAGGCCGAATTCCTGCATCGTCATGTAACCGCGCATCAGATCGGCGCGGTACTGGAAGGGCTGGGTGCCACCGGCGTCTTCCTCGGTGATGATGCGGCCCTTGCCGTGGCCCTCTACAACCGATTTCACGATCGCCCAGTTCACATCAACCTGCTCTTTGGTGCCGTAAAGCGCCGCATAGACGTTCCATGCGCCAAGACCCTCTTTCTCGCGGATCTCCTGCACGACCTCGGGGGGGGTCGCGCCCTCGCCGTCGAAATATTTGCGGCGCGAGATGATGCCGGCGGCCTCGTAGATGGTCGAGGCATAGACGATCGAGTTCGGGATGACGTTGTTCAGGCGCAACGGACGGAACAGGTCGACGATCTCGGCAATGTCTTCTTCATTGTCGTAGGCGACGCTGAAGGGTTTGAAGACCGGAGGCTTCGGCATCAGCCAGAAGCCCATTTTGGTCACGATGCCGAAGTTCGACTGGGTGAAAATCCCGTCGAGATAGGGGCCGTAACCCCATTTGAAGACCTGCCAGGCCGAGTTGCCCTCGACCCCGCCCATGCCGGTGCGCAGCACCTCGCCATTGGCCAGAACGACCTCCATGCCGCATTGCATCATGAAATGCTCGCCATAGGGGGTGTAGCCGACGCCGCGGTCCATCGTATTGCCGACGGGGCCCGCGATCGCCGAGGGCGCGGGGCAGGACAGATAGAAGGGCAGGTTGTTCGCTTCGAGATAGTCGAAAAGCTGCTGATAGGTCACGCCCGGCTCGACCAGTGCGGTGCCGAGATCGGGATCGATCTCGATGATCTTGTTCATATGCTTGAGGTCGAGCACGACAGTCCCGCGTTTCGCGGGCGCGGCGGTGCCGTAACCGAAGTTGCGGCCGGTCGAGATCGTCCAGACCGGAATCGCGAATTCGTCACAGATTTTGACGACGGCCTGAACCTGCTCGACCGTGGTCGCCTGCACGACGCAGGAGGTTTTGTAGAGGTCGTCGTCGACCGGCATCATGGTCTTGTAATAGGGCGTCAGGCGCTCTTCCGAGGACAGGACATTCTCCGCGCCAAGGGCCGCTTCGAATTTGGCGACGGCTTGGGCGAAGATCTCGGGGGTGATGCCCTCCGGCAGGACGGCGAATTCGCGATCGCTCATTGGGCGTCTCCTTTATAGATGTTCTGGGCGACGTAATCGGCGATGCCGGCCAACGTGGCGTCATCGATTGCCGATTCGGGGAAGGCCGGCATGGCAAGCTGGCCGTTGCGCACGAAGAAGCGCAAAGTGTCGACGTCATATTCGACCAGCGAGAGATCGGGGCCGACGCCGCTCAGGTGGCAGCGGGCGCAGACTTTCTCCCAAGCCTCCTGACCCGAGGCGAATTCCTTGATGTCGTCGAGGCGGGCGGGAACGTCCTGCGCGCCAACGGCGGTGGCGCTAAGCGCAAGGGCCGCGGCGGCCAGCAGGTGGCGCGGTGCAAGCTTCGTCATTGTCTCAAACTCCCGCAGTGACGGCGTTCAACCGGAATTCCGACATTCCGGCCGAGAGGGGGGTGATATGATAGGCCGAGGCCGTGCGGCTTTGCGCGAGGTCGAGCATGACCTCGTCGGCGGCATCCAGCACGAAGCGGATGCGCGGCGCATGGCCGGCTCTCAGGATGTCTTCCAGGGTGGAAAGATCCCTCAGGCGGTCGCCGCTCAGGGTGATCTTGGTGAAGTGCTGGTCTTCCGACAGCGGGCCCGTAGCGCGCGCGGGGCTGGCGATGACGACAAAGCTATCGCTGCTTGCTGCGGAGGCCGAGCCCGCCAGCGCAAGCGCCGAGAGCGCGCCACTGCTTGTCAGAAGGAAACCGCGTCTGGTGAACATGACACCTCCGTCAATTGACTGAACAAAGCACCCGCAACCGCCGCTCGCCCGCTGCGAAGCTGTCGATCACATGTGCTGCTAGCTTTATTGTATAACCTTACGGTTATGTTTTTGGTTTCGGTCGGGCGATTCAAGTTGGGACCCGATTTAGAACCTGCTGGCACAACGAGCTAACGCTTACCGATGTGTCAGAGCCGAAATTCCCTGTCAACGACGCAGTTTCAATGCCGGTTTCTGTGTTTTTATAATGAAAAACCGTTCCGGGCTTTGGGGTTTGGGAAAATGTCTGCGGGTTACAGGTGGAATGGTTTCGCAGTTCCGCACGCTTTGGCGTCGCGATACTCCGTAAAAATCTAATGATTACTGCGCAATCGATTATCTACAGGTTATATGTCGTGACCGATGATGATGGACGGCGGGGCTATGCTGATCGTGAGCGGCACATGCGCAAACGAACGTCTTGCCGCAAATGGTATGCGTTAAGCGCAATTCCGATATGCAAATTGCGCATTCGCCATGGCGAGTTGCGCCGGCGGTGCGATGGCTCCATGCCTGCGGCATCCTCGTCTCAGCGCGGCTGCCGGACAGCACCGTTGCCGACCGCGACCCAGCGCAGCTCGGTGAATTCGTCCAGCGCGGCAAAGCCACCGAACCGGCCGTAGCCGCTTTCCTTGATCCCGCCGACCGGCATGTCGGGGCGGTCCATCAGCGTGGGCGCGTTGATGTGGCACATGCCGCTCTCGATCTGGCGAGCCAGTCGGGTGGCGCGGGCAATATCGCGGCTCCAGACCGCGGCAGAGAGGCCGTAACGGCTGTCATTGGCGATCGACAGCGCCTCCGCCTCGTTCGCGGCGCGGCAGATCGACAGGACCGGCCCGAAGATTTCTTCGCTGTAAAGCCGCGTGCCCGGCTCGACGTGATCCAGCAGGGTCGCATCCATGAAAGTGCCGCGATTTCCGCCGCCGCACAGCAATTCCGCGCCGCGAGCCACAGCCTCGGCGACCAGAGTCTGAAGCCGTTCGGCCGCCGCTTCGCTGACGACAGGGCCAAGCGGAGCGCCTTCTTCGGGCGGGCCGGCGTGCAGCATGCGCGCGCGTTCGGTCAAAAGCGCGGCAAAGCGGTCGGCCACCGCGTCGAGCACGATAATCCGGTCGGTGCTCATGCAGATCTGGCCCTGATTGAGAAAGGCGCCATAGATCGCGGCATCGGCGGCGGCAGGAAGGTCGGCATCCTCGAGGACGATCAGCGCGGCCTTGCCCGACAGTTCGAGCAGGCAACGCTTCAGCGAAACAGCCGCCAATTCGGCCACCTTGCGGCCGACGCGGGTCGAGCCGGTGAAGTTGACGCGGCGCACGACCTCGTGGGCGATCAGCGCCTGCACTACTTCTTCGGCATGTTCGGGCGCATGGGTGACGATGCTGAGCACGCCTTCGGGCAGGCCCGCCTCGGACAGGATCCGCCCGATCGCGAGATGCGAGCCGGCACAGATTTCAGAAGCTTTCAGGATCACCGCATTGCCGCAGGCCAGCGCGGTCGCGATTGCACGGGTCCCGAGCGCAAGCGGCGCATTCCAAGGCGCGATTCCCAGACAGACGCCGGCGGGCTCGCGGAAAATCAGGTGCTGCCCGTTCTGATCAGGGCGGATTTCGGTCTGGAAACTCTCGGCAAGATCGGCGGCTTGGCGGAATTGCCAAGCGGCCTGATCGAGGTTGAATGCCTGCCAGGCGGGTGTCGCACCGATCTCGTCGCGCATCAAGGCAGCCAGCTCGTCATGACGCGATCCGATCAGTCCGGCCGCGCGGCGCAGGATCGCGGCGCGGTCCGCACCATCCATCCGCGACCAACCGGCAAAGGCCAAAGCGGCGCGATTGGCGATCTTGCGGGCGTCATTTGCGCGCATCGCGGGCACGCGCGAAGCGATGGTTCCGTCGGCCGGATTGAGGCGCAGACACTCTTCGCCCAAAACCACATGGGCATCGCCGCGCGTCTTGCGGGCAGCCGGAAGTTTGCCGGAGCGAATGCCGTCCAAAATCTCGCCCATCCGCTGCCTTTCCGTACCGGTTCCGATCGTTGCCGCCTTACGCAACGGCAATATTCACGACATTAGCCGTTTACATCGCAAGAATGGATGTCATTTTCCGACAAGACAATGTGATTAAGGCGCAAGCGATGGCTCTCTCCCGCAACTCTGGCGATGATCTGATCGAACATCTGCGCGCCGAGCCCTTGCCCGCCGGTCTGCGTGCCCGCCAGTTACGCCCCTGTCGGGGCATGTACGAGGGCTATGTCCATCTGGTCTTGCTGGGTTCGGGCAGTCTGCGGCTGGAGGGTGGAGAGACCGAACATCTCACTACCGCGCCGGTCGGCCTGATTCTGCCGCCGTCCTCGCAGCAGGT
Source organism: Paracoccus cavernae (assembly GCF_042430175.1). Taxonomy (NCBI): domain Bacteria; kingdom Pseudomonadati; phylum Pseudomonadota; class Alphaproteobacteria; order Rhodobacterales; family Paracoccaceae; genus Paracoccus; species Paracoccus cavernae. The sequence continues at coordinate 21,951 of NZ_JBHMDZ010000045.1, forward strand.
GCTGACGCTCGACGCCGGTTCGGAGGGCTGGATTCTCGGCCTGCCTCCGCAGCTTTTGGGCGAGGTCATGGGCAGCCGCGCCGAGATGGAGATGATGCTGCCTCTGGGGCGGCAGCTGATCCTCGGGCAGGATCCGGCTGCCGGAACGGGATTTGATTGCGAGCAATTCGCGCGGGCGATCCTGCAGGAGCGCGAGATGGGGGCTGTCGGAAACCGCATCGCGATTCTCGCATATTTCAGGCTTTTGATCATCGCGATCTGGCGCGCGAGCCATCAGGAGATTGCTGTTTCGGGCTTCGGCAGCGAGGCGCATTTGCTGGAAAACTTCCGTCGCGAGGTCGAAATCCATTTCCGCAGCCATCTCGGGATTGCCGACTATGCCGAGCGGCTCGGGCTCAGCACCAGTCGTTTGCGGCGCATCTGCCTGCGCAATCTCGGTCGGACGCCGCTCCAGCTGGTCCATATGCGCATGCTGCGCGAAGCAGCGGCCTGGCTTGAGCATTCGGGCAGGGGAATCGCCGAAATCGCGCAGGCATTGGGCTTTGCCGATTCCGCCGAGTTCAGCCATTTTTTCAAGCGCAATACAGGTGTTTCGCCCAGTGGTTTCCGCGCCGAACGCAAGGATCCGGCATCGGCGCACTCGGCCGAACCGACGGGCTTTGCCGATTGGCCCTAGACCGGTTGTGATGGGGAATCGGGCGAAAGCTGGCGGAAAATCGTGCAATCCGGACTATCTCTGAAACAAATTCACATCATATTGTCGTTTTTTGACATTCGCATCCGCGTTTGCGCTGGTTATTCCGAAACATGTCATCGGAGGATTCCGTCAATCGACGGGGAAGGGTGGCGACAGGGGTGGTATCATCTGCACAGGACGGTCGGGCATTTCTTAGCGCTGCGACACGACCAAAAGCAGGGAATGACGACAACTGTAACGATTTGGGATCAGTGCCCGCCTTGCGGGTCAGGACAGGAGATGCTTCGATGAATGCCGCTTCCCCCACGCCCTATGAGGGCTTGAACCAGCAATATATCGCGGGCGAGTGGCGTCCGGGCTCTTCCGGGCGCGAAGTCGCCGACCTCAATCCTTTCGACGCAACCGAGCTTGGCGTTTTCAAACTGGCCAGCCGCGCCGATGTCGACGCGGCCTATAAGGCGGCGCAGGCGGCACAGGTCGCTTGGGCGGCGCGTCCGCCCGCCGAACGCGAGGCGATCATCCGCCGCGCGGTCGCGGTTTTCGATGCCCGTGCTGATGAAATCCGTGATTGGCTGGGCCGCGAATCGGGCTCGACCGTGATCAAATCGCACATTGAACACGGTGCCGCGCGGACCATTACCGAATATTCCGCCGCTTTCCCCGGCAAGATCTCGGGCCAGATCCTCCCCTGCGAGCCGGGCATGGAAAGCCGCTATTACCGCGAGGCGCTCGGTGTCATCGGCATCATCAGCCCGTGGAATTTCCCGCTGCACCTGTCGGTACGTTCGGTCGCGCCGGCCTTGGCCTGCGGCAATGGCGTCGTGCTGAAACCGGCCTCGGACACCCCGATCACCGGCGGCACGCTCGTCGCGAAAATCTTTGAAGAGGCGGGCGTTCCGGCCGGTCTTTTGAACGTCGTTGTCGGCTCGGGCAGCGAAATCGGCGATTATTTCGTCGAGCATGAAATCCCCGCCTTCATCTCTTTCACCGGCTCGACCGAGGTTGGCCGCCGCGTGGGCGAACTGGCGACTGGCGGGAAATACATCAAACGCGTCGCGCTGGAACTGGGCGGCAATGCCCCGCTGGTCGTGCTCGATGACGCCGATATCGAGGCCGCCGCCGGCGCTGCGGTTTTCGGTCGCTTCCTGCATCAGGGGCAGATCTGCATGTCGACGAACCGCGCGATCGTTGATGCGAAAATCTACGACAAATTCGTCGAAGCGGTCGCGGCGCGTGCTGCGAAAGTCAGCTTCGGTGACCCGCTGAACCCGGCGACGAATGTCGGCCCTGCGATCAACAAAGGTCAAATGGAGGGCGTTTGCGCCAAGATCGAGCAGGCGAAGAAAGACGGCGCACGGCTGATCGTTTCGGGTCCGGTCGAGGGCAATGTCGTCGCGCCCCATGTCTTTGCCGACGTCGATCCGAATTCGGCCTTGGCCCGCGAAGAGACCTTCGGTCCGGTCCTGCCGATCATCAAGGCGCGCGACGAAGAGCATGCGCTTTTCCTCGCCAATGATACGGAATTCGGTCTCTCGAGCGCCGTCTATAGTCAAGACATTGATCGCGCGACGAATTTCGCCCGCAAGATCGTCGCCGGCATGACGCATGTGAACTCGATCACGGTCGGCGATCATGCCAATGCGCCCTTCGGTGGCGAGAAGAACTCCGGTCTCGGTCGCTTCAACGGCGAATGGATCATGGAAGAATTCACCCGCACCCATTGGGTGACGATCCATAAAACCGGTCCGAACTTCCCGTTCTGATCCTCGATTGCGGCCCCTCAACCCGCGGGGCCGCAGCCTTCACGTCAGGAAATGCGCGCGATATTGCGATGGCGTTTTCCCGATCACCTGCCGGAAACGGCGCGAGAAATAGGGCGGGTCTTCATAGCCGAGACGATAGCCGATCTCGCTGATCGACAGTTGGGTAAAGGCAAGAAGCCGGCTGGCCTCGACCATGCGGGCGGCCTCGATATAGCTGCCGGCATTGGTGCCGGTCGCCTCGCGGCAGATCCGGTTGAGATGGCCCGCCGTGATGCCAAGCTGGCGCGCGTAATCGTCGATGCTGCGGGTCACGTTCAGGTCATGCCGCAAAAGCGCGTCCAACTCGCTCATCCTGCGCTGGCCGATCGATTGCGCCGCCTCGCTTTCCTTGGCGGCCAGACTGGCGACCGCGACCAGAGCCGACTGGGCCAGCGTCACGAGCTGGTAGGATTGGAAAGTGCCAGTCTGGCGAAAGGTATCATCCAAGGCCGAGAGCAGCATTTCCAGCAGTTTTCCAACCGGAGCGCGCAATGGCCGCGAGAGCTTCGCCTGCAGATCCGCCGATGCCGAGGGCAGGTTCGATACCAGCGTCACAGGGAAGGAGAACACGCCGCCTTCGGTCCCTTGGCGGAACGAGAAGCCATGAACGGCCTGTACGGGAATATAGACGATTTCCCCGCTTTTCAGCGCGAACTCCTCACCATCGATCTGCACATCGGCATGGCCGTTCTCCATATGCAGGATCTGCACGATCTCTCGGTGGCGATGCGGGCTGATGCGCCAGTCGTGCAAAAGGGCGCGGTCGCGAATCCGCTCGTGATGGACCACACCGGGGAATTCGGCGGTCTCTCCGAATAGCCTGAAAACGGGGATCTGCATAAAGCGGGACATGCATGGATAATACCATTCAAAGCCCCTTGCGTCTATTCGTTTCAGTGCGGGATTGCCGCAGAAAGGCCGGCGAAAGATGGAGGAAATCGTCATGAAGACTCAGGTCGCCATTATCGGCTCCGGCCCTTCGGGTTTGCTTTTGTCGCAACTGCTCAACCGCGTGGGAATTGATACGGTCATTCTGGAGCGTTCGAGCCGCGACCATGTTCTGGCGCGGATCCGTGCGGGCATTCTCGAATGGGGAACGGTCGAGCTTTTGCGCGAAGCCGGAGCCGGGGCGCGGCTGGATGCCGAGGGCATCACCCATGACGGCACCTTCATGACCGATTCCGATCTCATGGTGCATATCGATTTCAAGGATCTGACCGGCAAGCAGGTGATGGTTTACGGCCAGACCGAGGTCACGCAGGATCTGTTCGAAGCGCAGGACCGGATGGGAACGACCATCATCCACAATGTCGAGGATGTGGCGATACATGATCTCGACACGACCAGCCCGCGCGTTGATTACACCGTCGCCGGCGAGCGCCGCAGCCTCTCCTGCGATTGGGTTGCGGGTTGCGACGGCTTCCACGGGGTCAGCCGCAAGACCATTCCCGCCGAGAAACGGCGCGAGTTCGAAAGGGTCTATCCCTTTGGCTGGCTTGGGATTTTGGCGCGAACCGCACCGATCGACCACGAGCTGATCTATGCCAATTCCGAGCATGGTTTCGCGCTTGCCTCGATGCGCAACGCCAATCTGGTGCGCCATTACATTCAGGTTCCGCTGACCGACAAGCCCGATGAATGGTCGGACGAGCGCTTTTGGGCCGAGTTCCGCCGCCGCCTTCCGGCCAGTGCTGCGGCCAAGGTGATCGAGGCTCCCTCGATCGAGAAATCCATCGCGCCTTTGCGCAGCTTCGTGTCCGAACCCCTGCGTTGGGGGCGTTTGTTCCTGGTGGGTGACGCCGCGCATATCGTGCCGCCGACGGGGGCCAAGGGGCTTAACCTTGCTGCATCCGACGTTTTCTATCTTTATCATGCGCTGGTCGAGGCGGTGAAAAAGGGCTCCGAGAAGGGCGTCGACGATTACTCGGCGCGGGCGCTCAACCGGATCTGGAAGGCGATGCGTTTTTCGTGGCAAATGACGACGATGTTGCACCGTTTCGACGGCGAGGATGCTTTCGCAGCCCAAATGCGTCGCGCGACGCTGAATCATCTGTGCGAATCCGAGACCGCACGCAGGGATCTCGCGGAGAACTACACCGGCCTTCCCTATTAAGCCTGTCGTGGGGCAGAGTTAACCTGTGGTTTGGTCCGCTTGTCCGCCAAGATATTGGATCGAAGAGGATATTTTGCTTGCCGCGTGGTTCAGCGCGGCCAGCATTCCGCGCTCGAGCTCGCTGCCCTCGCCCTCGTCCTTGCGGCGCGAGACCCCGACCGGACCGCCAAGCAATTCGTTGACGAGAGGCAGGACGACAAGGCTGCCCGCTTCGACTTCGGGGTGCACGACGCCTTCCGAGATGAACCAGACCGTATCGGATTGGCGCAGGATTTCGCGGCCGAAGGTCAGCGAGACATTCTCGAACGCGGGCTCGGTCTCGCCGAGGCCGACGCTATGAAGCCACGCCTGAACCGAGGCGGAGATCAGCGCCCCTTTGGGCGGTACCATCAAGGGGTAAAGGCGCAGGTCTTTCGGCTGCCATTTTCCTTGGGCCAAGGGATGGCCCGCCCGCACGACGGGGACAACGCGTTCCCAGTAAAGTGGCGTGAACTCAATGCCTTCCGAATTTCCGGCAGGAGGCATCCGGCCGATAACGAGGTCAAGCTGGCTTTCGCGCAAAAGCGACAGCAACAGCCAGTTCGGGCCGGTCGTGACCTCGACCAGCGCCTCGGGATTCCGGCTGCGGAGCGCCAGAGCCGCCTCGGGAACGAGGTGGGTCGCGGCGGTCGGAAGCACGCCCAATGTGATGCGCGGGCGCTGTTTTTGCGGCTGGAGCACGGCCTTCTGCGCCCGTTCGAGATCCGTCATCACCCCGCCCGCATGGGTCTGGAAGACCTGACCGGCAGCTGTCAGCACGAGACGGCGGCTGGAGCGGTCGAAGAGCGAGACGCCGAGGATATCTTCGAGCTCGCGGATGGTTTTGGATGCGGCGGGCTGGCTGATCTTGAGTGCTTCCGCCGCAGCCGAGAGACTGCCCAGACGGGCGGTTTCCAGAAAGCAGCGCAGGTGACGCAAACGCAGGAGAGGATTTAGCATATATAACCCCAAAGTTATGCGTTTAGTCGGTAATTATAATTTTAACCGCAAAGTCCGCATGGCATAAGCCAAGTGAACCGCCAGACAGACCGGAGGTCCAGCATGCAATTTCTTCGCCTTCCAGATGCCACGCTGCATATCGGCGATCAAGGCCCGCGTGACGGGCGCGTCGTGATGTTCGCCAATTCGCTCGGGACCGATCTTCGGGTCTGGGATCCGCTTTTGGCGCTTCTGCCGACAGATCTGCGCATCATCTGCTTCGACAAGCGCGGGCACGGGCTCTCGGATGCGACGCCTGCGCCCTATGGCATGGACCAGCTCGTCGGCGATGCCGAGGCGATTTGCGAGGCGCTGGATTTGCGCGATGTGACCTTTGTCGGCCTGTCGATCGGCGGGCTGATCGGGCAGGGGCTTGCGGCCAGGCGCCCCGATCTGCTGCGCGCTTTGGTTTTGATGGATACGGCCGCGAAAATCGGCTCTTCAGAGATGTGGCAGTCGCGGATCGACGCGGTGAGCGCGGGCGGGCTTCCATCAATGGCCGGCGCGATCATGGAGCGTTGGTTCACGCAGCCTTTCCGTGACGCGCGCCCCGAATTCGCGCTCTGGACGAATATGCTGACCCGCACCACGGTCGATGGCTATACCGGCTGCTCGGCGGCGATTGCGGGCGCCGATCTGACGGAGAGCACCCGCGCGCTGACCCTGCCGGTCATGGCGCTTGCGGGCGATCAGGACGGCTCGACTCCGCCCGATCTGGTGCGCGCTACCGCCGCGCTTTGCGGTGCCGAATTCCATCTGGTCGCGGATGCGGGGCATCTTCCCTGTGTCGAACAGCCCGAGGCGACCGCGGGACTTCTTATCCAGTTTCTCGAAAGGACCGACGCATGAGCCGTTATGACAAAGGCATGGAGACCCGCCGCGCCGTTCTGGGCGATGCGCATGTCGATCGCGCCGAGGCGAACAAGTCCGATTTCTCGGAGCCCTTCCAGTCGCTGATTACCGAATCCGCATGGGGAACGGTCTGGGCCTCGGACGGGATTTCGCGCCGCGAACGCTCGATGATTACGCTCGCGCTTTTGGCCGCGACCGGCAACTTCGAGGAAATCCCGATGCATATCCGCGCCACCGCCCGCACGGGGGCCTCAAAGCGCGATATTCTCGAGGCGTTCCAGCATGTCGCGATCTATGCCGGCGTGCCGAAAGCCAATCACGCGATCAAACTCGCCGAAGCGACCTTTGCAGAGATGGAGGCAGCCGAATGACCGATCCGGTGACCAAAGATCAGGGCCCGCTGATCCCGCGCAATCGCGAGATGCATCCCGAGCCCTATTACCCCGATTACAAGACCAGCATCACGCGTTCGCCCAGACAGGCGCTTTTGTCGATGGAATCGGGGCTTTCCGAGGAAACGGGCCCGACCTTCGGCCATGCGATGATCGGTGCCTTGGACAACAACCTCATCCTGAACTGGTCCAAGGACGGCACGCCCGCGATCGGCGAGCGGATTCTGGTTTACGGCCGCGTTCTGGACGAAAATGCCCGCGCGGTGCCCAATACTCTTGTCGAGATCTGGCAGGCCAATGCGGGGGGCCGCTACCGCCACAAGAAAGACAGCTATCTCGCGCCGCTCGATCCGAATTTCGGGGGCTGCGGGCGGACGCTGACCGACGCCGAGGGTCGCTACCAGTTCCTGACCATCCGCCCCGGTGCCTATCCCTGGCCGAACCGCGGCAATGACTGGCGTCCGATGCATATCCATTTCTCGGTTTACGGCCACAGCTTCGGCCAGCGCCTGATCACCCAGCTTTACTTCGAGGGCGATCCGCTGATCGCGCGCTGCCCGATTGCCGCGACGATCCGCAACCGTTCGCAGCTTGATACGCTGGTCGCGCCGCTCGATCTCAACAATTCGCGGCCGCATGATTTTCTGGCCTATAAATTCGACATCGTGCTGCGCGGCCGTCGTCAGACCATGTTCGAAAACAAGCTCGAGGGGATGTAAGCCATGACGCAGAAACTGGATTATCTGGTCGAAACGCCGTCGCAGACCGCCGGCCCCTATGTCCATATCGGCTTGATGCCGACCTATGCCGGCAACCCGGGCACCTATGCGCAAGAGGTCGGCGTCTCGCCGATCGCCGATGGAGCCAAGGGCGAGCTGATCGAGATTGTCGGGCAGGTCTTTGACGGCACAGGCTGGGCCATGCGCGATGCCTTGATCGAAAGCTGGCAGCCGGATGCGGCGGGGATTTTCCCGGGACAGGCCGGAGCAGATCCGGCGGTCAGCGGCCATTGCCGTTTCGCCGCCGATGCGGATAGCGGCGAGTTCACGCTTCGCACCGTCAAACCGGGTGCGGTGCGGGCGCGCGGCGGCAAGATGCAGGCTCCCCATATCTCGCTTTGGATCGTGGCGCGGGGGATCAATATCGGCCTCCAGACCCGTATCTATTTCGAGGACGAGGAGAATGGCGCCGACCCTCTGCTGGCGCGGATCGAGCAGCGCCCGCGCGTCGATACGCTGATCGCCAAGAAGGTCGGCGAGGGCAAATACCGCTTCGATATCCGCTTGCAGGGCGAGGGCGAGACGGTTTTCCTCGATCTTTGAGGCTGGGCAAAGGACGGCAGCATGAGCAGCGTTTTCGATCATCCGTGGCTGGGCGGCCTTTTTCGCGATGCGGAGATGGGGGCGATCTGGTCGCCCGATGCCCAGCTTGCCGCGATGCGCGCCTTTGAAGCGGCATGGAGTCGCGCGCTGGGCATCGCCGGGCTCGCGCCTGCCGATCAGGCAGAGCGTGCGGCGCGTGCGATCGAAGGGATGGGTTTCGATACCGGCGCCTTGCGCGCAGGCACGGCGCGCGACGGGGTCGTGGTGCCCGCGCTTGTCGTGCAGATGAAAGCGGCAGCGGGGGCGGATGCCTTGGCGGTCCATATGGGCGCGACTTCGCAGGATGTGATCGATAGTGCGCTGGCAGTTGCGATGGGCGCGAGCCTTGATGGGATCGCGCCCCGTCTGGTCAGCTTGGGCAGGGCTTTGGCGGAGCTTGATGCCCGCTTCGGGGCGAACCCCTTGATGGGGCGCACGCGGATGCAGGCTGCGACCGAGATCACCGTCGCCGACCGGATCGCGCCGTGGCGGCTGCCGCTCGCGGCGCATCTTGTGCGGTTGGAGGAGTTGCGGGACCGTGTCGTTCGGGTCCAGATCGGCGGCGCCTCGGGCGACAGGCGTGCTTTGGGCGACAAGGCGGATGTGGTTGCCGCGTCGGTGGCGACGCAACTCGGGCTCGGCAATCCGCCGCGTGCTTGGCATGCGATGCGCGATGGTGTCGCGGAATTTGCCGGATTTCTGTCGCTGGTCAGCGGTACCTTGGGCAAGATGGGGCAGGATATTGCCCTCATGGCGCAGCAGGGCATCGATGAGGTCGCGCTGTCGGGCGGTGGCGGGTCGTCGGCCATGCCGCACAAACAAAATCCCGTCGCCGCGGAGCTTTTGGTGACACTGGCGCGGTTCAATGCCGGCAGCCTCGGCCAGATCCATCAGGCGATGATCCACGAGCAGGAGCGCTCGGGCGCGGCTTGGGCGCTGGAATGGATTGTGCTGCCGGATATGGCGCAGGCCACGGGTCGCGCTCTGGCGGTTGCCGAGCAGCTTTGCGGCCAGATTACCTCTTTGGGGCGCCCTCGCGCCTGAGGTTGCTGCCGAGCGGCTTTCGCGGAGCAGACGGCGTCTCGCGCTGATGGCGCGGGCGCCCGGGGTATTTTCGTGATGAAGAAGAGGCGATTGGCCGCGCCGGATTGGTGCTCGGGCCAATGGTTGCGCCGTGACGGAATGTCACGAGATTCGTTTCACGCCTAAACCGGTCAGGCTGCTGATGGTTGGCCCCTTTTCGATGAAAGCGCGTGTTTCAAGGTGATTTCGGCGCGCGATCTCTGCCGGAAGCCGCTGTTTCGCGGACGAATTTCAGCTTTTGGATGTGTACTTTCGCAAGCGGAAGGTGCATGTCTGAAAGGATAGGTTCAATTTGTGCGCCTATCTGTTCGATATGTATGTGTATGGTCAATCGGCCCCGTGTTGTTTCCGGCTCTTTTGGCCAGCGTTTGTGTTGTTAACGAATATGGGGTGGGATTGTTATGCCTACTATCCGGACTGCTCAGGTTCTGCAATTGGGCCGCAACCGGGATCTTGATCCGAGCGAAAGCTTTCGCGGTGCCGAGAATGCCGGCGACTTGATCGGCCGCACCTTTGGCTCGACCAATGATCCGCTTTGGGCAACGCGTACGGCGATGACCTTCAACGACGGGAATTCGAACGGCAATATCCCTTTTGCGGGAAGTACGCCTTCGCCGTCGAACGAATTCGTCTCGGTCGGTGGCGCGAACCGTTCGATCGATACCGGCATCGCCTATAATGCGACCTTCCGCTATGCCGACGGCACGGTGGGAAATGGACTTGTGCGGGTTCTGCAGGACGGCGCAGGCAATATGTATATGGTACCGCCGCCGCGTGACGCTTCGGCGGCAGAGGTCCAGACTTCGACCGGAAAGCCGATCGTGTCGATCACGATCAACCGTATCCTCCAGAACGATTTCACCGATTTGAACACCGACCGGTTCGGTCTGCCGGGCGACCCGACCTTCCCCTGCTTTTGCAAGGGGACAATGATCCTGACGCCGCATGGCGAACGGCCGGTGGAGAGCCTGTCCGTCGGCGATAGTGTCGTCACGCAAGACAACGGCGTGCAGCAGATCCGCTGGATCGGCTCGAAAAGCCTTGCCGCCCCCGAACTTGCCGCAAATCGCAATCTCTTGCCGGTGGTGATCCGTCAGGGTGCCTTGGGCGACAATGCGCCCGCGCAGGATCTGATGGTCTCGCAGCAGCACCGCATCCTTGTCCGCTCGCGGGTTGCCCGCAACATGTTCGGTGCCGAGGAAATTCTGGTGGCGGCCAAGCATCTGACGGGTCTCGCAGGGGTCGAGCTGCTCGAGGAGCCGGGCGAGGTCACCTATTTCCACCTGCTTTTCGACGCGCACGAGGTCGTGCAGTCGAACGGGCTGATGACCGAGAGTCTGTTCATCGGCAAGCAGGCCTTGTCCGATGTCGGCCCTGCCTTGCGCGACGAGATTCTGGCGCTCTTCCCCGAGCTTGCGGAGGAGCAGGAAAGCTTCACGCCCGCGCGGCCCTTCATCAACGGGCGGCAGGGGCGCAATCTGGTCGAGCGCCATCAAAAGCATGATCTGAAACTGCAGATCAACTGAAGCGGCTTTCGCGTCGCGGCAGGGACAGCAAGCGGGGTCGCCGGTGGCGGCCCCGTTCGTATCTGCAGACGGGTTTGAAGGCGGCTTTGCGGCCTAGTAGCGGCGCCCCGTGAGGCCCTCGATCGGGGCGGGCGGGACCGGCTGGGTCACGAAGGGGCTTTTGCGTTTCTCGTAAAAGGCATTGCCGCCGGTCACGAGGACGTAGTGCATGTTGTCGTAGCCGAAGCGGTGGCCGGCGGTGTGGAAGAACATCGCATTGCCGATCAGGGGATGGCGCTCGCCGCGCAGAACCGCCTTGGCCGATTGTTTGGCGAGGGGCAGGCCGCTGTCCTTCATGCGTTTGGTCATGATGCCTTTGGCGAACTGGTTCTTTTGGCCGACCACGGCGCAGACGCTGCGCGGGTATTGACCGGATTCGACGCGGTTCATCACGACGCTGCCGACCGCGATCATGCCGTCGCGGCTGGAGCGGTTGCTTTCGAAATACATCGCTCGCGCCAGGCATTCCTCGTCGCTTTTGCCGCCGATGCCGCAGCCGCTGAGGGCAAGCGCGCCTGCCAGAGCAAGCATGGTCGTGCGAATTCGCGTCATTTTGGGGCGCATGCTCGGGTCCTTTCCGGCGGTATCGGCATCACGAACAGCCATAGCAGCCGCAGGAAAACGCCCCAAGCACCCGCGCGATCACAATTTTCGCCACGAGCATGTCCTTGCCGATCGGGGGAGGCTTTGCCGCCCCCCCCCGAGACGGCCTGTTGGTTCGTCAAGCGGTCAGGCCCATTCCCACGGGCGGGTGAACTGGCCGAGGATCGCTTGCACCTCTGCCGCATCGGTCTGCGCCCCGCGCGACAGCCGCGCGACGAGGCCGCGCTTTTTATCCTCGATCACTTCGACTACCTGCGCGCCGGTCCCTTCGAGCGCGCTGTTGTAGACGCGCTTGATCGCCATGCGGCGCAGGTCGGGTTTGAAGATCTTGCCGACCGCGGTTTTCGGCAATTCGGGCAGGATCTCGATATATTTCGGGATGGCTGCGCGTTCCGAGATGTGTTCGCGGGCATAATCCGTCAACTCTTCGACGGTAACCGTCGCGCCGGCCACCAGCTCGATATAGCAGCAGGGCAATTCTCCCGCGAAAGCATCCGGCTGGCCGATCGCGCCGGCGAAGGCCACGGCGGGATGATGCATCATCGCCTCTTCGATCTCGGCGGGATCGATATTATGGCCGCCGCGAATGATCAGATCCTTGGCGCGGCCGGTGATCCAGAGATAGCCGTCCGGATCGATCCGCCCGAGATCGCCGGTGCGCAAAAAGCGGCCCTCGGCAAAGAGTTCTCTGTTCTTGTCGGCCTCGGTATAGGTCGAGCCCTCGAAAACGCCGGGGTTGGCGACGCAGATCTCGCCGACCTCGTCCGTGGCGCATTCGGTGAAGGTCTCGCCGGATTTGCGCAGGATCCGGACATGTGTATAGGGCAGGACGATCCCGACGGAGCCGACTTTTTTCACCCCGTCGATGGGGTTGCAGCTGACAAGACAGGTGGCTTCGGTCAGGCCGTAGCCCTCGGCAACCTCGACGCCGGTGGCCTGACGGAAGCGGTTGTAGAGCTCCAGCGGCAGCGGGGCCGAGCCCGAAATCGCGATCCGCAGCGAGGAGACATCGGCATTGACCGGCCGTTGCACCATCGCGGCAATCGCGGTGGGCACGGTGATCAGGAAGGTGGCCTGCCAGCGCTCGATCAGCTTCCAGAAGTTGTCGAAAACGCCTTCGCCGCGATAACCGGCGGGGGTGGGCATGACCATATGTGCGCCCGAGGTCAGGCAGGACATCAGGATCGGATAGGCCGCGAAGACGTGGAACAGCGGCAGCGGGCACATCAGCACATGGGTCTCGTCGAACAGAAGCTCGGCCCCGAGCCAGCCGTTGTAGATCATGCCGCTGTATTTGTGCTGCGCGATTTTCGGCAGTCCGGTGGTGCCGCCGGTATGGAAATAGGCGGCGATTCGGTCTTCCTGCGGATCGTCGAATTGCAGGCTGCGGTGGTTCTGGGCGCTGGTCGCGGCCTCGAAATCCAGAATGCGGGCGTGGTGCTTGGTTTCGGTCTTGGGACGCAGGAAGGGCACGACCAGACGTTTGATGCCGGTCAGGTAGCGGCGCAGATCGACCTCGATGACGGTCTCGACATTGGGTGCCAGCGCGACGGCCGCCGCCGCCTTTTGCGCGACATCGCTTTTGGGGAAGGACTTCAGCGTGACGAGAACGCGGGCCTTGGTCTCGCGCAGGATGCCCGCGATCTGTTCGGCATCGAGCAGCGGATTGATCGGATTGACGATGCCCGCGACCATGCCGCCCAGCAGGACGACCGAGGTTTCAAGCGCGTTCGGCAGGAGATAGGCCACCGTATCCTGCGGCCCGATGCCGAGGCTGCGGAAGAGGTTCGCGGTTTCGGTGACGCGCTCGTGCAGATCCTGCCAGTTCAGGGTGCGGGCTGGCGCGTTCGGATCCGAGAAAAGCTGGAAACTGATGGCGGGACGATGGGGAAAGCGGTCGCGGGTTTTCGTGAGCTGGGCATAGACCGTCCGCGGCAGATCCCGCTCCCGATAGGGCATCTCTTGCTCGATGGCGTCGCGGGCCGCGATGTCCACAAATCTTTCCATGTCTTTCCTCCCCCTCGGCTGCCTTTGCCGATTTTGACCAAGAATGGTCCGAAATGTCGCATTGGAGCAAGTAGACCGATGCCCTCGCAACCGCCAGAGCGCAGCGTCACAAGCCCTGCGAATCACGGTTTCGCACGGCGCGGCGGAAACGCCTTTCCCAACCGGAAAACGGCATTTGGTTCCTTGCTGTTGCTGTCAAGTTTTCGTGATGACCGGCAGGGGTTGTAGGGAAATGGGTAAAATCATCAGGATTCCGCCATTGACCTGTCTTTTCAGGCAGGTTCTCGCCGAACCCCGCTTTCCGTTTTTTCTCAAGTAGAAAGCATGGGGCAAATGAACAAAAGTTAGAACGAAACGCCCGTCGCTGCGGCAGCATCCTGCCGGATTCCCCGGGGAATTGGACAAATGGGCGTTTGCTGCTGTGCTCGGAGGTTTGATCGTCTAAAAACGCTGACAATTCGAAGGGCTTTTCGCTATTCGATTGTACCTGTTCACCAGTATTCACTTTTGAGTTGTACGGGCGTCGAGCCCGAAACCGTTCTTGCGCGGGATGACCCGCATGAATCAGGGATATTGGAATGTCGATTTACAACTTTGTTTCCGGTTTGGGCGTTCTTGCGGGCGCCATGCTGTTTTCCTCTGTCGCCTCTGCCCAGGCGATCCGTCAGGCCCCGATCGGCGAAGTCATGCGTCCGGCCAATCGTGCGGTTGTCTGCATGGCGACCTCGGCCAATGAAAATGCCTTCGGCGCCGCGGAAACCAATGCGGTGCGCAAGGCGCGCGGTCTGGGCCATCTGCGCCCGAGCAAGAAGCTTGCCGATGCCGCTGCCCGCCACGCCTGCGACATGGCGCGCCGCAACGAGATGACCCATCGCGGCAGCACGACCAAAGGCCCCTCGCAGCGCGTCCGCGCCGCAGGTTACAAGACCCGCATCGTCGCCGAAAACATCGGCAAGGGCTTCCCGCAGGCGGATGGCGTGCTTGACGCTTGGGTGCGCTCGACCGGCCATCTCGAAAACATCCTTCTGCCGCAGGTCCGCGATTTCGGGATCGGCAAAGCCGTCGCCGCCGACGGCAAGACCGTCTATTGGGCCGCCGTTTACGCCGCCGACAGCTGATCGCGGCGGCGTCCAAGCCGCAGCTTTGACCGCGTCTCTCGCGGCAAGGCCCCTCGTCGCGCAGCCCCGTCCGCGCGACATGCAAAAGGCCCGACCGTGATTGGTCGGGCCTTTGTTGTTGGGGCGTCTTTGTGGTGCTGACGCGGGCCTAGCCCTGCGCCTGCTCTTCCTCTGCGGTACCCGTGGTGGCCTCGATGCTGCCGTCGGTGAACTGGAGGCGTGCCAGACGGGCGTATAGCCCGCCCTGCGCCACCAGCTCTTCATGGCGGCCCTGCGCCACGATCCGGCCCTGATCGAAGACCGCGATGCGGTCGGCCTTTTTCACCGTCGCCAGACGATGCGCCACGATGATCGTGGTGCGGCTGCGGGCCAAATGATCGACGGCGGCCTGAACCAGACGCTCGGATTCGGCATCCAGCGCGCTGGTCGCCTCGTCGAGCAGCAGGATCGGCGCGTCGCGCAGGATGGCGCGGGCAATCGCGATGCGCTGGCGCTGGCCGCCCGAGAGCATGACACCGCGTTCGCCGACGAAGCTGTCGTATCCGTCGGGCAGCGCCATGAGGAAGTCATGGGCATGGGCGGCGCGGGCGGCGGCCTCGATCTCGGCATCGGAGGCATCGGGGCGGCCGAAGCGGATATTGTCGCGGGCGGTAGCGGCGAAGATCACCGGATCCTGCGGCACCAGCGCGATTGCCTTGCGGAAATCGGCGCGGTCCATATCGCGCAGGTCGATCCCGTCGATGCTGACGCGGCCCGCCTCGGGGTCCCAGAAGCGCTGGATCAGCTGGACAACCGTGGTCTTGCCCGCGCCCGAAGGCCCGACCAGCGCCACCGTCTCGCCCGGTCGGATGCTCAGAGAGACATCGTCAAGCGCCGACATGTCGGGCCGCGAGGGGTAGTGGAAGGTCACACCCTCGAAGTCGATCTGGCCGCGCACAGGACGGGGCAGGGCCTTGGGTTGCGCGGGGTCGTTGATCGTATCCTCGGCGGACAGAAGCTCTGCCAGACGCTCTGTCGCACCAGCGGCGCGTTGCAGCTCGCCCCAGATGTCAGAAAGCGCGCCGACCGCGCCCGCGACCAGCACGGCGTAGATGACGAATTGCACCAGCTCGCCGATGGTCATGGCGTCGCGGAAGACGTCGCGCGCCCCGATCCAGAGAATGCCCAGCACGCCCGAGAAAATCAGGAAGATCACGATCACCGTCATGATCGAGCGGGTCTGGACGCGGCTGAGCGCGGAATCATAGGATTTTTCGGTGACCTCGGCAAAACGGGCGCGGGTCATGTCCTCGTTGGTGAAGGCCTGCACGGTCTGCGCCGAGAGCAGGCTTTCGGAGGCCGCCCCCGAAGAGGCCGCGATCCAGTCCTGATTCTCGCGCGAGAGCTTGCGCAGCTTGCGCCCCAGCACGACGATCGGCACGATCACCACCGGCACCAGCAAAAAGACCAGCCCGCTCAGCTTGAGCGAGGTCAGAAGCAGCATGGCCATGCCGCCGGTCACGATCATCATGTTGCGCAGCGCGACCGAGACCGACGAGCTGATCACCGATTGGATCAGCGTGGTGTCGGTGGTGATGCGGCTGATGATCTCGCCGGTCATGACGCGCTCGAAAAAGGCGGGGCTCATACCCATGACGCGGTCGAAAACGGCGCGGCGGATATCGGCGACCACACGCTCGCCCAGACGGGTCACGAGGTAGTAGCGGGCCCCCGTGCCGATCGCGAGCATCGCGACAATCGCCAAAGCCGCCCCGAAGTATTCGTCGAGCAGTTTCGAGCCGTCGCCAAAGCCGTCGACGACGCGGCGCACGGCCAAAGGCAGCACGAGACTGACCGAGGCGGTGATCACCAGGGCAATCAGCGCCGCCACAAGCAGAAGTTTGTAGGGACGCACGAAGGGCCAAAGCGCCCCGAGCGCACCAATGCGTTTGGTGGTCGGGCGGTCGGCGATGATTTTGGGCTGGCGGGCCATAAGATTTCCTTTGCAGCTTCGGCCGGTTTAGGCAGGCATCTGGGCCGAGGCAAGTTCGCAAAACGCCACCCGTGGGGGTGGCGTCGGCAGTGTGGCGGGCTTTCGGGTGCCGGCAGGGCCGGATCAGCCCTGCTTCGTCCCTCCGGCGAGTTCGAGAACGACCTCCCATTCCGCCGGGCTGACCGGCTGGACCGAGAGGCGCGAATTGTTGACCAGCACCATTTCGCGCAGACGCGGCTCGGCTTTGGCCTCGTCGAGCGAGATCGGGCGGACAACCGGCGCGATCGCCTTGATGTCGACACATTCCCAGCGCGGATCGTCGGATTTGCTGTCGGGATGGGCCAGCGCGATCACCTCGACCACGCCGACGACTTCCTTGCCGATATTGGAGTGGTAGAAGAAGCCGCGATCACCGATCTGCATGGCGCGCATGTTGTTGCGCGCCTGATAGTTGCGAACGCCGTCCCATTCCTCGCCCTGATCGCCTTTGGCGGTCAGATCGGCGAAACTGAAGACATCCGGCTCGGATTTGAACAGCCAATACTGCATCAGCCGATGACCTTCTTCCATTCGATCACCTCGACCGAGCGGAAGAGCCCCGCCGCTTTATAGGGATCGGTCGCGGCCCAGGCCTCGGCGGTTGCGATATCCTCGGCCTCGACGATCAAAAGCGAGCCGCGCATTTCGCCCTCTTCGATCAGCGGGCCGGCCATGCGCAGGATCTCGGCGCTTTTGAGATGGGCGAGGTGTTTCTCGCGGGTGTCGAGGCGGGTTTGCAACTTGCCGGCTTCATCGCGGCAGATAATGGCAAAAAGCGGCATCATTCTTCCTTCAGCGGACGGTTCAACAGAAATTCAAGGGCTTGTCCCATATCGACGCGTCCTTCGGCAAGTCCGGCGATCAGGGTGGAGATCGGCATATCCAGCCCGAGGCGTGGTGCCAGCGCGCTGACGGCGCGGGCGGTGGCAGCGCCTTCGACGGTGGTCGCGGCATCAAAGCTTTCGCCCGCGCCCAAGGCCTTGCCGAAGCGGAAATTGCGCGACTGTTCCGAAGTGCAGGTCAGCACGAGATCGCCAAAGCCCGAAAGCCCCGCGAGGGTCTCGGGCCGCGCGCCCATAGCACCGGCCAGCCGCGACATTTCGGCAAAGCCGCGCGTGATGACGGCGGCGCGGGCGCTGTCGCCGTAGCCCGCTCCGATCGCGGCACCGGCAGCAATCGCGATGACGTTCTTGAGTGCGCCTCCCAGTTCGGCGCCGGTCACGTCGCTGCTGCGGTAAAGCCGCAGGTTCGGGGTCGAAAGCTGGTGCTGGAGCGCCTCGGCCGCTGCCGGATCGGCGCAGGCGAGCGTCAGTGCCGTCGGCAGGCCGCGCGCGATATCGGCGGCAAAGGACGGGCCGGTCAGCACGGCGATCACGGAGTTCGGGCAGGCCTGCGCCATCAGGACCGAGGGCCCCTCGAGCGAGCCGAGATCGATCCCCTTGGCGCAGCTCACCAGATTGCGCCCGTTCAGGGCCGCGCCGTTTCCGGCCAGAAAGCCGCCCAGCTTTTGTGCGGGCAGCGCCAGAAGCACGGTTTGTTGGGTGATGCTTGCAAGATCGTCGGTCGTCGTCAGGGCAGGCGGCAGGGTGACGCCCGGCAGGCGCGGGTTCTCGCGCCCGAAGGACACATCGCGGCCCCAAAGCGTGACCGGACCATTCGCGGCCAGCGAAACCGCCAGCGCGGTTCCGAAAGCCCCCGCCCCGAGAATGGCAATGCTCATGCCTTGGCCCCCTTTTTGCCCGAGCCGAGCATGGGCGCGGCTGCCTTGTCCAACGGCCAGCGCGGGCGGGCGGCCAGATCCATGCCGTCGCGCTGCCCGTTCCGGAAGGCCTCGATGCCGGCCCATGCGATCATCGCACCATTATCGGTGCACAGACGCAAGGGCGGGGCGAGAAAACGTGCTCCGGCCGCTTCGGCGACGGATTCGAGGGCGGTGCGCAATTCGGTATTGGCAGCCACGCCACCGGCGACGGCAAAGGTCGCGACGGGATTGGCCGCAAGGGCGCGGCGGGATTTCTCGGCCAGAACATCGGCAACGGCGCGCTGGAAGGCGGCGCAGATATCGTTGCGGTCCTGTTCGTGAAGACCGCCCTGTTCGGTGACAAGCTGGTCGCGCAGCCGCAGAACGGCGGTTTTCAGCCCCGAAAAGGACATGTCGAACCCCGGCCGGTCCAAAAGCGGGCGCGGCAGCTGAAAGCGTTTGACATTGCCTGCGGCGGCAGCGGCCTCGACGGAGGGGCCGCCCGGTTGCGGCAGGCCGAGCAGCTTGGCGACCTTGTCGAAGGCCTCGCCGGGGGCATCGTCGATCGTGCCGCCAAGGCGGGTGAAAGCATCGGGGCCGTCGACGCGCAGGAACTGGCAATGCCCGCCCGAGACCAGCAGCATGAGATAGGGATAGGCGATCTGGTCGGTCAGGCGCGGCGTCAACGCATGGCCGGCAAGGTGGTTCACCCCGACCAGCGGCAGGCCGGTGCCGGCGGCCAGACCTTTGGCCATCATGACGCCCGCCATCACGCCTCCGATCAGCCCCGGCCCCGCCGTGACCGCGATCCCGTCGAGATCGCAAAGCCGCAGCCCTGCCGTGGCCAGGGCCTCCTCGACGCAGCCGTCAAGCTTTTCGGCATGGGCGCGGGCCGCGATTTCCGGAACAACGCCGCCGAAATCGGCATGGAGCTGGGTCTGTCCGACCACGACCGAGGCCAGAATTTCGCCCTTCTCGTTGACGATTGCTGCGGCGGTGTCGTCACAGCTGCTTTCGATGCCGAGAAAAGTCAGGGTCATGATGGTTCGCTTCGCAGGCAGTGGTGCAGGATATCGGGTCGCAGTCAGGGGCGCGGGCGGTGGCGCAAAACCTGCATCAGGGCCGCAGGCCTTGCCCGACGCGCGCCGAGCGCCTAGGCAAGGCCTGATAGCATTACCGCTTGAGGAACGCCATGCCGCCGCTGCTTTTGCTGACCCGCCCCGAGCCCGCCTCGCACCGCTTTGCGGCCGAGGCCGCGGGGCTTGGGCTAGAAGTGGTGATCTCGCCGATCCTGCGTATCGTGCCGGTAGCTCATGATGAGGCGCGGCTGGCTGCGGCCGAGGGGCTGGTCTTTACCTCGGAAAACGCGGTGCCTTTTGCCGGCGAGGGGCGCGGCCGCCCCGCGATCTGCGTCGGCCCTCGCAGCGCCGAAGTCGCCCGTGCGGCGGGTTTCGACGCCGTTGCGGGGCCGGGGGATGCGGCGCGGCTGATGCCGATGCTTCACGATCTCGGCGCGGGCTGGCTTCATCCCCACGGCGTCCATATCGCCAAAAAGCTGCCGGTCGCGGGGATGGCTGTCTATGACCAACTGCCGGTTGCGCTGAACGAACAGGCCCGTGCGGCGCTGGGCGGGGCGCGGCCGGTGCTTTTGCCGCTCTTTTCGCCCCGCTCTGCGCGGCTTTTGGCCGAAGAGGCGCAAACCGCCCGCGCGCCGCTCTGGGTGGCGCCGATCAGTGCGGCGGCTTGGGAAAACTGGGCCGCAGCAGCAGCGCGGCATGCGGTCGCACCCACGCCCGATGCTCCCGGAATCCTGCATGCTCTGCGGGAAATGCTGGCTGTGGAACAATCCTGATTGGCGCGGGTTGAGACGGGTAAAACTGACGACTAAGGTAGTGATGACGCCGTGTCAGATTTCTGGCCGGATCTCGCCTAGACTGATCAGGGAACCCACTGTGACCAAGCCAGAGAATTCCGCAAGCGACGCCGCCCTTCCTTCCGACGCCAGCCCGAAAAAGGCCGCCTCGGCAACGGAGACCGTGCCGAACCGACCCGTCGAGGCGGGCGCGGCTGCGGCAAGCGCGACTGCATCTTCGGGCAGCGTCACGGTTGCGGATTCGCTTCTGGTCGGCACCCCGTCGGATCCCAGCCTACAGCCCGCAAAGCGTAAAGCCATGACAGAGACCAGCCCCAGTTCGGTACCCCCGACCACGCAGCCTTCTGCCGCAAAGCCGGCCGATCCGGTCAAAACCGAGCCCGCGAAAATCATCGAGACCAAAGTGGTCGAGGTCCGCAAAGCCGGATTTTTCCCGATGCTTCTGGGCGGTGTCGTCGCTGCGGGGCTGGGTGCAGGGGGCGCCTATTACGCGATCCCGCATCTGCCCGCCGCATGGCAGCCCGTCGCGCCGGTCGATGCGCAGGCCCAAATTGACGCGGCACGCGCCGCCGCGGTCGAAGCCGCACGGACCGAGATCGCGGGCGCGCGCTCGCAACTGCTGAGCGATGCGAATGCGGCAGCCGTCACCACGGCCCGCGAAGCCGCGCAGAAACTTTTGGACGAACAGCCCGTCCGTCCCGATGCCGGTGCCGGCGATCTGGGCGCGACGGTTGCCGATATGCAGGCGGCGCTTGCCGCGCAAGCCGACCGTGTGGCGGCGCTGGGTACGGCGCTTGACGCCCTGCGCATGCCCGAGCCCGTGACGGGCGCGCAGGCAAGCTCGACTGCGGGGCTGCAATCCGGCGGCACGGTGGATGCCCAGGCCTTGCAGGCGGTGCAATCGCTGGTGGCGCAGCTGCGCGCCGAGGTCGATGCGCAGGGTGCACGGATCACCGAACTGGCCGCCCGTCCGGCCGGTGATCCCGACGCGACCGCACAGATCAGTGCCCTTGCCGCACAGGCCGCCGAGATGCAGTCGCGCATCGCCGCCGCCGCCGAAGAGGCGCAAAGCCGGATCGCCGCCGCCCAGGCCGAGGCCGAAAGCGTGCGCGCCGAAACCGCCACCATCGGGCGCCGCGCCCAGATCGCTGCTGCGGCTGCCGGTTTGCAGGCGGCGCTGGAATCGGGCGGCAATCTTGCGGGCGGGCTTGCCGATCTGCGTGCGGCGGGGGTCGAGCCTCCGGCGGCGCTGAACGGCGAGGTCGTTTCGCTGACCTATCTGCAGCGCGATTTCGACGATGCGGCGCGCTCGGGGTTGCGCGCCTCGCTCAAGGCGCAGTCGCAGGGCGGTGGTGCCATGGGCGCGATCGGGAGCTTCCTGCGCGTCCAGACCGGCGCCCGTTCGGTCGAACCGCGCGAGGGCGATGATCCCGATGCCGTCCTGTCGCGCGCCGGTGCCGCCGTGCGTCTGGGCGATATCGCCGCCGCTTTGACCGCCATCGCGAGCCTTCCGCCCGAGGGGCAGGAGGCGATGGCCTCCTGGACCGCGCAAGCCAAACAGTGGTCGGAGGCGCGCGCCGCCTTGGCCGATCTCGCCGCCACGGCGAATTGAGGGTTCGGGAATGCTGCTGTCGCTGTTGAAAATCCTGATCTTCTTTGCCGTCATTCTGGCCGTCGCGCTGGGTGCGGTTTTCCTGTCCGAAAACGGTCAGGCCCTGCGCCTGATCTATGACGGCAACGAATATACCTTGGGCCCGATCCAGCTTTTCGTCGCCTTGTCGGTCGGTGTGGTGCTGGCTTGGGCGCTGCTGCGCATCCTCGGCCTTTTCGTCGCCACCCTGCGCTTCGTTGCGGGCGACGAGACTGCCGTGACGCGCTATTTCGCCCGCTCGCGCGAGCGCAAAGGTTATGATGCTTTGGCCGAGGGCATGCTTGCGGTCGCTTCGGGCGAGGGCAAGCTTGCGCAGGACAAAGCCGCGCGCGCCGCGAAATATCTCGACAAGCCGCATGTGACCGATGTGCTGGCCGCGCAGGCAGCCGAGGCAGCAGGCGATACCGCCAAAGCTTCGGACGCGTATCGCCGGCTGCTTGCCGACGACCGCACGCGTTTTGTCGGCATTCGCGGCCTGATGCGTCAGAAACTGCATGACGGCGATACGGCCACCGCGCTGAAGCTTGCGGAAAAGGCCTATGCCTTGCGCCCGAAAAACCGCGAATTGCAGGATACATTGCTGCAACTCCAGACCTCGGAAGGGGATTGGAAGGGCGCGCGCCAGATCCTGAAGGAAAAGCGCAAACAGGGTCAGTTGCCGCAGGATGTGGCGATCCGCCGCGATGCGGTTCTCGCGCTGCAGGAGGCCCGCGACGTACTGGCCGAGGGCAGCTCGATCTCTGCCCGCGAGGCCGCGATTTCGGCAAACCGCGCCAGCCCCGACCTGATTCCGGCGGCGGTTCTGGCCGCGAAAAGCTATATCGCCCAAAAGGATACGCGGAACGCGACGCGGGTCTTGCTCAAGACCTGGTCTGTGCGCCCGCATCCGTCGATTGCCGCGACCTTTGCCGATATCGTCCCCGACGAGACGCCCGTGGCGCGGCTCAAGCGGTTCGACACGCTGATCCGCCAGAACCCCGACAACGAGGAATCGCATCTGCTGCGCGCCGAATTGCTGCTCGCGGTCGAGGATTTCCCCGGCGCGCGGCGCGCGCTCGGCGATCTGGCGCAGAAACATCCGACGGTGCGCACGCTCTCGATCATGGCTGCGATCGAACGCGGCGAGGGTGCCGATGATGCGGTGGTGCGCGGCTGGCTGGCCAAAGCGCTGACCGCAAGCCGCGGTCCGCAATGGGTCTGCGACAAATGCCATAACGTGATGGCCGATTGGGCGCCGGTCTGCGACAGCTGCGGCGGCTTCGATACGCTGAGCTGGCGCGAGCCGGACGACCGCCGCCGCGCGCGTTTTGCCGCGACCGACGGCGTCGAGATGCTGCCGCTTCTGGTCGGCGCACCCGTCGTTGGCGGTCTGGCTGCGGCGCAGGCTCAGGCCGAAAGCACGGGGACCTTTGCCAATATCGCGCGCGATCTTGCCTCCGATACAGCGGCACCGGCAAAGCCGGTCGAGATCGCGAATGTGGCCCCCGGAATGGTGCCGCGCGAATCGGATTACATCCGAACCGAACCGGCCAGTTTCGCCGATCTGCCCGAGCCCGCCATGACCGTCACCGACCCCGAAGAGCCGGTTGTCTTGCGGGCGGACGCGCCTCGGGCGCCCTTCGTCGTCCCGCCCGAAACGCCGGCCCCCAAGGCGCCGGTCAATCCCGATGATCCGGGTGTTTCCGGCTTTGTTTCGGCCGAGGAATTCGCTCCGGTGCGCCCCGATGTCGAGCCGATCGACGACGATTATCTCGAAGAGATGAAAAAGAGCCGCTAAACCCCTTTCCACCCGCGCCGGAACCTGTTATCCGGCGCGGAATACGCCTTCT
Source organism: Paracoccus cavernae (assembly GCF_042430175.1). Taxonomy (NCBI): domain Bacteria; kingdom Pseudomonadati; phylum Pseudomonadota; class Alphaproteobacteria; order Rhodobacterales; family Paracoccaceae; genus Paracoccus; species Paracoccus cavernae. The sequence continues at coordinate 45,666 of NZ_JBHMDZ010000045.1, forward strand.
CAGGCAAGATGCCGCAGTAGCTCAGCTGGTAGAGCACGTCATTCGTAATGATGGGGTCGGGGGTTCGAGTCCCTTCTGCGGCACCACTTCACTGAATGTGAAGCAATTCTTCCCGATGATATTTTGAAGATGCGCCGCTTGTGCGGGTCCGCGATTTTCGTTGCGCGCCTTTGCCCCGGCACCTATCCGCGGCCCGGTCAGCGGCAGAATGGCACCGCGCTTGACCCGTTCCATACCGCGGCGACCGCCCTGCATGGCTGCCACAAGATCGCCCCGAGGACATTCTTCGCAGCATGGGAGTGGTCGCAACACCCCTTTGCGCCGCCCCGACAGGGACGGCGTCGGGGCTGGTAGGGCCTGCCCGTTCGGGGCCGGACTAGAACTCCCTGCCGATCAGGCGGTCGAGCGAGAGTTTGCCGCCGCCAAAGGCCGCGATAATCGCCGCGCCTGCGGTCCAGAAGATCGAGTTGAACTCTGCCTTGCCCTGCACCTGCGCTAGGAAGCCTGCGCCGCCGTCCGTCAGCATATATTGCTGGCCCTGTGCGGTCAGGTATTGCAGGTTCGCCTGCAGGAAGGTGATGCCTTCGGGCGTCAGAAGCGCATCGCCGTAGGGGTGATCCATGTGGAACTTGATCGTCACCGCCAGCAGGATCGTGCTCGCAAGCGCTGCCGGACGGGTCAGAAGCCCCACCGCGATCAGAAAGCCGCCTCCGAATTCGACGATGGCGAGCAGCGGCGAAAAGAGCCAGGGCAGCGGCAGGCCCAGTACGTTTTCGATAAAGCCCGTCTGCGCCATCGGCGCGATGATCTTGGGCCAGCCCTCGACCATCAACAGGCCGCCGATGATCAGGCGGAAGACCAGCCAACCGACCGGCTGGGCGAAATTGTGATAGAAAGGTGCCATGAACGGCAGCAACAGCCGCTCTCTCGGGCTTGATGTCATTTCTTCCATGCATTCCCCCACTGGTTAAACCGGAGCCAAAACAACTGGCTCGCAAAGAGTGCGGGAGCATCGGCGCTCTGGCAAGCGGCGGCTGCGGCAGGGCCGCGCGACGGTGCGGAATTCCGGAGATTTTGCTGTCTTCGTCCGCTTTTCGCCCGTTTTCATGCGGTCAGGGCAGTGTCAGACCGGATCACCCTGACGGTTTCCGTCGCCGTCGATCCACCAGATCACGTCCTTCCCCTCGGCGCGCAGCTGCGCGTTTTCGCTCTCGGGCGGGAGGATCAGGCTTTTGTGGCAGGCGAGCCCCGCGATTTCCATGCTGCCGTAGGCCCCGCGCCCGAGACGGGCGGTAATCACCTTTGCGACCAGCGCGGGCGTCAGCTCTTCGGGGCGGGCGCTGGCGGGATCGGCGATGATCGCGGCAAGGCGGGCCTCTTTGGCGGCCTCCGCGGCCAGAATCCGCGCGACCTCGGCCCGAAAGGCGGCTTCGGTGGCGACATAGGCCTCGAGCGTGGGCAGCTTCGCGGTCGCGGGCTTTTTCAGCTTGAGCCGGCCGTCGCGGTAAAGGCCCAGCAAAAGCCGTGCCCCGATCGGGGAAACCAGCGCGACCGGAGCGTCGTAAAACGCCAGATCGCGGTCGTCGGGATCAAGCCGCTCGCGACCGGCACGCCCGTCGAGCACCGCCTTGCGCAACGCGGCCAGCGCGGGGGTGCGGTGGATGTTGGGGATCATGTCGATGACCGACAGGGCCGGTTTCATCCGTTCGCGAATGCTCCAAAGCATGGCTTTCCCCTCGTGCAGGCTGTGGCGCTCCGGCGGATCCTGCCGGAGCGGTTTCGGAGGCCCGTCTTAGCCGCCCGGTCCCGCCGCGTCCATTCTTTGCCGTTCCGCGTCTCAGGGCAGGATCAGAATGGCGCGGAAATCGTTGACATTGGTCAGGGTCGGTCCGGTCACGACCTGCTGGCCGATCGCCGCGAAGAAGCTGTGGGCATCGTTGCGCGCAAGCGCCTCGGCGGGATCGATGCCGCGCTCACGCGCCAGTGCCAGCGTATCGGGGCCGATCAGCGCCCCCGCGACTTCGGCCGCGCCGTCAACACCGTCGGTGTCGCAGGCGATGGCATGGATCTTGGGGGCACCGTCGAGCGCCTGCGCCAAGGCCAAGGCATATTCCGCATTCGGCCCGCCGATCCCGTCGCCGCGCCGCGTGACCGTCAGCTCGCCGCCCGACAAAAGGATGCGCGGGCCGGTCAGGGACAAGGCAAGCCGCGCATGGTCCTGCGCCACTTCGCGGGCCTCGCCCTCCAAGGCATCGCCGAGGATATCGACCTTGTAACCCGCATCACGCGCCAGTTTGGCGGCCGCCTCCAGCGATTGCGAGGGCGCGGCGCAGATCGTGTTCACGACGCGTGACAGACGCGGATCATCGGGATGGAGAACGCCGCTCGGCCCTTGGAGCGCTTGCCGCACCGAGCCGGGCGGATCGAGGCCCCAGCGGCGGATGATCTCGCGCGCATCCTCGGGGGTCGAGTAATCGCCGACCGTCGGGCCCGAGCCGATCATCGCCGGATCGTCGCCCGGAATATCGGAAACCAGAAGCGCCAGCACCCGCGCCGGATAGGCCGTCGCCGCCAGCTGACCGCCTTTGACGCGGCTGAGGTGCTTGCGCAGCACGTTCATTTGCCCGATCGGCGCGCCCGAGGCCAAAAGCATCTGGTTGACCATCTGCTTTTCCGCCAGCGTGACCGAACCCGCAGGCGCGATCAGCAAGGACGACGCCCCGCCCGAAATCAGTGCGAGCACCATGTCGTCGGGCCCGAGCCCCGCCAGCATCGCCAGCATCCTCTGCGTGGCGGCAAGCCCCGCCTCGTCGGGGACAGGATGGGCTGCCTCGACGATCTCGATGCCTCTGGTCGGGCGGCCATAGCCGTAGCGCGTGATCACCAGCCCTTCGCAGGGCCCCCAAGCTTGCTCGACGGCCTCGGCCATGCGTGCGCTGGCCTTACCCGCGCCGATGACCAGCAGCCGTCCGTTTGGCCGTTCGGGCAGAAACTGCGCGAGGCTTTGCATCGGATCGGCGACCGTTACGGCGCGGTCGAACATCTGGCGGAGAAGTTGGGCAGGGGTCACTATAGAAGCAGTCACAACGCAGTTCCCGGGCTGAGGGGCCGTTCCGGCATGAAAGGATCGCCGGAACATTCCGTCGGGCCGCGTTGCTCGCGGGCCTATAGAGGGCCGGTTGGCACAATGTGGCGGACAGACCGGCCCGCCCGCAAGTGCGCAAACGTTCCATGTCCTTCTTTTGGCGCTCAGGCAGGCGGGGCGTCGGGGAGGAACCCGGCACCGTCCTCCGCCGCGTGAAAGCGCAAAGAGGCCAGAAGCGTCTGTTTCGAGGTGCGCAGGTGGCTTCGGGTCGCCGCAAGCGCGGCCTCTTCGTCGCGCGCCTCGAGGGCGGCGATGATCGCGAGATGCTCGGCGATGGCGGCATGGTTGCGGTCGCGTTCGTCGGTCTTGTCCCATTGAAAATGATAGTGGAAGATCAGCGAGATAACCTTGCTGAACTCCGCCGCGAAGCGGTTTTGAACCACGGCGCCGATCGTGTTGTGGAAACGCTCGTCGAGTTGCGAGAAATCGTGGAAATGGTGATCAATGCGGTTTTCGAGGCGCTGGTGCTCGTCCCTGAGCGCGGCCAGTTCGCGCCAAACCGCGTGATCCGCAGGCAGGGCCAGCAGATGCGAAACCGCGTTGAGTTCGAGGATCATGCGGAAATCCGACAGCTCGACCGCGAAATCGCGGGTAAATCCGACCATTTCCCAGCCGCCGCGCGGACGCCGCCGCACCAGTCCGAAGCGGCTGAGCGAGGCCAGAAATTCCTGGAATGCATAGGCCGGAACCTGAAAGCGCCGCGACAGATCGGTGACATTGAGCGCGGTTTGCGGCGGAATGTCGGCGCGCAGGATCCAGTCGAGAAACTGGCGCTCGAGCTCTTCCTCCGAAATCGCGCCGCCCTGCGTCTCCAGCCGGTCGCGCGGCAGAGGGTGGCGCAAAAGCGTCTTGTCGCGTCCGCTCCAGTGGATGATCGTCTCGCTATGCATCCGTTCGAGCGCGCTGCGCACAATGGTGCGGCTGACCTCGAGGCGGGAGGACAACAGCAGCTCGGCCGGCAGGCTTTCACCCGGTTCGAGCGTGCCGCAATAGTCGAGCAGGGTGTTGTAGGCCTCGCGGAACCGTTCGTCTGTTCTGCCCAATCGCACGCCCTCCGCCTGTTTCACCAGAGGAAAGCAGCTTTTGCAGCGCGAATGAAGAGGGCGCGTGCCTGTCTGGCCGCATTCTCGCCAAAAGGCGTTTCCGGCCGACAGCGACAGGTATTGCGGGGCAGGATCAGCACAATTGTTGATTATGATTAAAAACAATTGACGCGACAGCCCGGCATGTCGCAGGTTTCGCGAAAGCCGCCCCGAGGCGGAGATTTCGACGTGCAATCCCCTGCAAGGAACTTTGCGATGGAAGACAGTGCCGGCCAAGCCGTAAAGGGCGGGCTCTCGCCCCGAACCGCATCTGCGGGAATGATGCTGGCGGGAAGCTGCATCGCGCCGGGTCAGTTCGCGATCGTCGAACAGCCCTTGCCCGATTCCGCGCCCGAGGGCTGGGTTTTGATCGATATCGCGGTAGTCGGCCTCTGCGGCACGGATTACCATATCTTCGAGGGCAAACACCCCTATCTCGACTATCCGCGCGTCATCGGCCACGAGCTGTCGGGCCGGTTGGTCGCGGATCTCGTGACCGCCGAGGGGCGGCTTGCGGCGGGGTCTCTCGTGGTCATCAACCCCTATGTCTCCTGCGGTGAATGCCGCCCCTGTCTGCGCGGCAAGCCCAATTGCTGCATGAAAATCGGGGTGTTGGGGGTTCATCGCGACGGCGGTCTGACCTCGCGCATCGCGGTGCCCGCGGGCAATGTCTATTCCGCCGAGGGGCTGGACGAGGTGGCAGCGGCAATGGTCGAATTCCTTGCGATCGGGGCCCATGCCGTGGCGCGTTCGGGGATTGTCGCGGGCGACCGCGTGCTGGTGACCGGCGCGGGTCCGATCGGCATCGGCACGGCGCTTTTCGCGCGGCTTGCAGGGGCAGAGGTCCATCTGCTCGATCTCAGCCGCAAACGGTTGGCGCAGGCGGCGGAGAAATTCGGCTTTGCGCATCTGCATGACGATCCGGCGAAGATCCTCGAAGGCGATCTGGCCGACGGCTTCGATCTGGTTTTCGACGCGACCGGCTCGGCCAAGGCGATCGAGGCGGGCTTTGCGCTGCTGGCCCACGGCTCGACCTATGTTCTGGTCAGCGTGGTCAAGGACCGCATCAGCTTCGAGGATCCCGAATTCCACAAGCGCGAGTCCCGCATCATCGGCAGCCGCAACGCTTTGCGCGCGGATTTCGAGCATGTCATGGCGGCGATCCGCTCGGGCGCGATCGATACCGGCGCGCTTTTGTCGGCCGAACTGACCCTGACAGAGCTGACCGAGCGCTTCGCCGCGCTCGCCCATGACCGCGAGTTGCTGATCAAGGCGGTGGTGCGGCCCTGATCGCGCTTGCATCCGGCGCGCGCTCTGCGGAAGCTGACAAAAAGCGGGGAGGGCGGCGATGCAGCGAACAAGGAAATGGGCACCCAAGGGACGCTTCATTCCGGTGATCGACGGCTTCATCTACGAGGTCGAGCCGCAGGGTGCCGCCTATTTCGTCACCCCGCCCGAGCGCGCGGCCATGGTGCGTCGCATCCTGATGCTGATCCCGCTGGTAATCTTTGGCGCGATGGCCGTGCTCGCGCTGGTCGCCCTTATGCTGGCCAAGGGCTTCTCGGCTTTCGAAAGCAATTTCCCCGCGATGGTGGTGCTGGCTTTGGCCGCGATGGCGCTGGTCTTTGCGGGGCTCCGATGGGCCTCGCTCGCTCCGGCGCGGGCCTTGTCGGGGCGTGCGCCGCTGGCGCGTGACGAGATCCGCAGCCTGCGCGAGCGATTCGAGGCGACCCTGCCCGACGAGGCCGCGGGACAGATTGAAGCATAGGCCTCAGCGCCGATATGGTTGATTCGTCTGGTTTTCTCGCCTTTCGCGGGAAATCGGCCCGAATGGCGGGCGCAGGCGGATTTTTTTACCCCGAAATTTTCCTGTAAAGAAACGCTGTTTCTTGACGTGGTGCGCTGACGGAAATGTCGCAAACCCCCGTGAAGCTGCGACATTTTGTCCTGTCACCCCCTTTGGATTGCGCGATCAGTTTTCGACTGGTGAAAATAATTTCACCCCTAAGTCTTAATTGCCGCAACTAAAGTTCCGTGTTTGCATCATTGTAGGCAATGGTATGCCCAGACGAGGCACCTTCAGGGGAGGGAGGAATGGCGTCTATAGATGAAACCATGGCGGTATCGGGTGATGAAAACTCGGTGGCGGATTGCGTTTTCTTTCCAGACACTTACTCGAAGTCTACCCGTGGCGTGATCCTGCTTGCTTCGGCGGCGGTTGGTGGCGTTGGCGGCTTCATGCTGTCGGGCGCTGCGGATGTTTCCGCTGCGCTCTGGTCGGTTCTGGGCGTGGCGGCGGTCGCTGGTGGGGTTCTGTCCACCTGGTCGCCCTGCGGCTATTCCTCGATCTCGCTTTTGCGGCCCAACGGTCGTGGTGTGAAGGAGGCGATCGGCTGGTTGCCGACATTCGCGATGCATGGCCTCGGCTATGCGGCAGGGGCGGTCATTCTGGGCACGCTTTTGGGCGCGATCGGGGCCATAGCGGGCTTTACCGGCATCGCTTCGACCATCGCGCTGACGGTTCTGGCGATCATCGGCCTGCTTTACGGGGCGCATCAGCTCGATCTCGTGCGCGCACCCTATCCGCAGCGCCGGGCTCAGGTGCCCCATGACGCGCGCAACCGTTTCCCCAAATGGGTGATCGGTGGCCTTTACGGCCTGTCGCTCGGGCTGGACTACCTGACCTATGTCCAGACGCCGCTGCTTTACATGATGACGCTTGCGGCGGTGTTCACCGGCAATATTCCGGCGGCCATCGCGATCATCGCGCTGTTCAACCTCGGCCGCTATCTGCCGGTCGCGGTCAATCTACTGCCCTGCAAGGACTATGCCATTCAGGCATGGCTCGCCCGCAATCAAGAGCGCGCGGCCATGGTTGACGGGGCCATCCTTGCTGCCCTTGGCGCAGCATTCGCGGTGCTTGCCCTGATCTGACGATCGGGGCGCGCCCGCTCGCGCGCCTCAAGACAAGAAGAACTATCCAGCGACGCTTGTGCAGGGCCGCAGGTGTCAGGTCGCCATCTTAGGGAGGATTCGATGGCCTATCCAAGCAATTTACTGCAGGCTGACTGGAAGCGCGTTCTGGGCGCGGGCATGATGTGCTCGGTACTCGCTCTGGGAACGGCATTCGCTCAGGAAGCCGCACCGGCAGCAGCCGATGCCGCCGCACAGACCGAAGGCCAGCGCGAAGCGGCCGATGCGGCGAAATATCTGGCCGAAGGCGGCGAGGACGAGCCGCATGTCCGCGAAGCTCCGGCACCGGACGCCCACCGCGTTTATGTCGGCGATCCGGCGCATTTCGCGGCAATCACGCAGCAATTCATCATCAACGGCTCCGACGGTACGGTTGAAGGCATGCTCGACGGCGGCTTCCTTCCGAACCCGGTCGTGACCGACGACGGCTCGATGATCGCCCAGGCAAGCACGGTCTTCTCGCGCATTTCGCGCGGAGAACGCACGGATTACGTCGAGGTCTACGACCCCAAGACGCTGCTGCCGACCGCCGATATCGAGCTGCCGAATGCCCCCCGTTTCCTCGTGGGGACCTATCCGTGGATGACGACGTTCATGCCGGACAACAAATCGCTGCTCTTCTACCAGTTCTCGCCGGCTCCGGCCGTGGGTCTGGTCGATATCGAGGGCAAGAAGTTCGACCGCATGATCGATGTGCCGGACTGCTTCCACATGTTCCCCTCGAGCGAGAGCACCTTCTTCATGCACTGCCGCGACGGCAGCCTCGCGAAGGTCGAGATGGGCGCCGAAGACAAGGTCACGCAGACCGCCGTCTTCCACGGCGAAGACGAATATCTCATCAACCATCCCGCCTATTCGATGAAGTCGAAAAAGATCGTCTGGCCGACCTATACCGGCAAGATCTATCAGGTCGACCTGAGCTCGGGCGATGCCAATTTCATGGACCCGATCGAGACGCTGACCGCCGAAGAACAGGCCGCCGACTGGCGTCCGGGCGGCTGGCAGCAGGTCGCCTATCACCGCACCAAGGACCGCTCCTATCTGCTGGTCGACCAGCGTGACCAGTGGCGCCACAAGACCGCGAGCCGTTTCCTCGTCGTCACCGACCTCAAGACCGGCGAGCGCGTGAACAAGTTCGAGCTGGGCCACGAGATCGACTCGGTTGCCGTGAGCCAGGACAACGACGCGCTGCTTTACGGCCTCTCGACCGGCGACCGCACGCTTTACGTCTACGACGCCGAAACCGGCAAGGAACTGCGCAAGGTCGACCAGCTCGGCCGCGGTCCGCAGGTCCTCAACGTGCACGATCTGGAGCCGTAAGATGATGGAGGCAATTCTTCACGAACCTCTGATCACGTTGGCCGTGCGGGTTTTCCTCGCGCTGCTCTTCGTGACGGCGGCTCTGTCGAAGCTGAGCCGCATCGAAGAGTTCTATGGCGTGGTGCGCAACTTCCGGCTTCTGCCCGACGGGCCGAGCCGTGTCGTCGCCTTCGTGCTGCCGGTTGTCGAACTGGCAGTCGCCGTGGGGCTGGTCATCCGGCCGTTGGCGGTTCCGGCCGCCGCGGCCGCCGCCGTCCTGCTTATGGTTTTCGCCGCAGCTTTGGCGATCAACGTGATGCGGGGCCGGACCTATATCGATTGCGGATGCTTCCGTCAGGGCCTGAAACAGCCGGTTAGCTGGCTGCTCGTCGGCCGCAACATCGTGCTGACCGTGCTCGCTTTGGGCGTGGTCTGGCTGCTGCCTTCGGTTCCGGCCGCAGGGCCTGCCGACGCCTTCGTCGGCCTGGCCGCAGGCGGTATGGCGATGCTGCTCTACTTCAGCGCCACCCTGCTCGGCGGGATCACCGCCGCGCAATCCTCTAACCTTTCCTCGAAAGGACGCTGATCATGACCTTCCTTGTTGCTTCCAACATCCTTCTCTGGCTGGCGTTCCTCGGGGTGACGGTCGTGCTTTTGGGCCTGATGCGCCAGGTCGGCCTGCTGCACGAGCGCTCCTCGCCCATGGGTGCAATGATCACCGATCACGGGCCCGACATCGGCGACAAAGCCCCCGAATTCGAGCTGCCCGACTATTTCGGCCGCCCGATGAACATCGGTGGTGCCGCGGCTGACGGGCGCTCGACGCTGATCATGTTCACCGCGCCGACCTGCCCGGTCTGCGACAAGCTGTTCCCGATCATCAAATCGATCGCGAAAGCCGAAAAGCTTTCCGTCGTCATGATCTCGGACGGTGCGCAGGACGAGCACAAGCGCTTCCTCGACAACCACGAGCTGGGCCAGATCCGTTACGTCGTCTCGGCAGAAGCCGGCATGGCCTTCCAGGTCGGCAAGATCCCTTACGGCGTGCTGATCGACCCGCAGGGCGTCATCCGCTCGAAGGGCCTGACCAATACGCGCGAACATCTGGAAAGCCTGCTCGAAGCCGACAAGACCGGTTTCGCCTCGCTCCAGCAGTACATGTCGAGCCGCAAGAACAAGGCGGCCTAAAGGGCGCCTTTTCGTCACAACCCCGAGCAGAGGGAGGAAATATCGATGCTGGGGAATTTCAAATTCGACGAGATGGTCGAAAAGATGTCGCGCCGCGTGGCCGGTCGGACCAGCCGCCGCAGCATGATCGGCAAGATCGGAACCGTTGTCGCAGGCGTGGCGCTTGTGCCGCTGCTGCCGGTCGACCGCCGCGGCCGCGTCAGCCGCGCCAATGCCGCCGGAGCGGCAGCGGGCAGCGATCCGCGCGCCAAATTCGTGCCGCAGGACCATGACGTCCAGTCCTGCGACTACTGGCGCCACTGTTCGATCGACGGCAACGTCTGCGACTGCTCGGGCGGCTCGCTGACCAACTGCCCCCCGGGCACCAAGCTGGCTTCGGCCTCCTGGGTCGCCAGCTGCTACAACCCGACCGACGGCCAAAGCTACCTCATCGCCTACCGCGATTGCTGTGGCTACAACGTTTCGGGTCGTTGCCCCTGCCTCAACACCGAGGGCGAGCTGCCGGTCTACCGTCCGGAATTCGCGAACGACATCATCTGGTGCTTCGGCGCGGAAGATGACGCGATGACCTATCACTGCACGATTTCGCCGATCGTCGGCAAAGCAAGCTGATTCACTGCCGGACGCGTGCAAGGAGGCGCGCGTCCGGCAGAGTTTACTCCAGGGAGAGAGAAATGAATTCTGCGATGAAAACCCGGTCGTTGCTGGCCGCTCTCGCGATTGCGGCTTTCGGTGCGACGGGCGCATTTGCCGCGGACAAGGTTACCGTGCCGTCCGAAGCCGCGATTGCCGCAGCGGATGTGCCGGCGGATTCGGTGATCGTGAACATCAACAAGATGAAATACGAAACCCCCGAAGTCACGATCAAAGCCGGCCAGACCGTCACTTGGATCAACCTCGAGGCCATGCCGCACAACGTCGATTTCGTCAAAGGCGTCGTCGGCGAGAACGAGCTGAAAGGCGTGATGCTCAAGAAGGGCCAGGCTTTCTCGGTCACCTTCAACGAGGCCGGCACCTACGATTACCACTGCACCCCGCATCCCTTCATGCGCGGCAAAGTCATCGTCGAGTAACGGCGCAAGGCTGCGCGACAGCGCCGCCCCGACCGTTTGAAAGGAGCCGGCCATGTGGATTCCCTACGACATTCGCGCCTCGCTGAAGGCGGAAAGCGACCCTTCCGTGATCCGTCTTTCGCGGGCGGACGAAAGCGTCAGGGATTTTCTGGTCGGCTTCTTTCTCAGAAATCCGGTGACCCAGGCATGGGAGCTGGATCTGGTCGCGAGCCCCTCGGGGCAGGATCTCGACGATGGCGCGGCACCTGCGGGCATGCGCATCACCTTCCACGGCAATGATGCCAGCAAGCTGAGCGAGGTCATCTACCGTCTGCCCGCGACCTCGGCACAGGATGCCTTGGCCAAGGCCCATGCCGATTTCCAGCCGCGAATGATGCGCTATCTGGCCGAAATCGGGCGCGGCATGGCGATCGCGGGCTGGCGCATCGCCGATACCGGCCACGGAGCGCGCTGGCGCTGCACGCCGTTCCGGCCAAGCGCCATGCATCTCGAATTCGACACGCTCGCTCCGGTCGAGGGCGATCTGGTCCCTGTCATCGAACTCTTCCAGCGCGCCCGCAACGCGCCCGATGCCGCAAGCCGCCTGATGGCCGGATTCGCGGTGCTCCATGCCGCTTATGCCGGCCATGCGGCTTTGACGGGCAGCGGGGCCGAAGGTTTCCGCGTCACGCAGGAAATGCTGGTCCATGCCGGCGCCATGGAGTTCTCGTCGCAATTTCTCGGGCTGGCCCTTGGCGATCTGATCGCCGCCATCCGGCCCGAACATGCTCGTCTGACCACGCCCGAGGGGCTTTTGGCGGCTGTATCGGATGATCTGGCGGCGCAGCAGCGTCTGGCACAGATCGCGAACCTCACGGACCTCGTGTCGCATCGTCTGATCCTCGCGGAGCTGAAGATGCGTGCCAAGGCCCGCAGCGCCGTCCTGCCCAATGCCCGTGCCGATGGCGAGCCGCTTTACGCTCTTGGAGAACAGATATGCTGACGCGTCTGCGGTTGGCGGCTTTGACCGCCGTGGCCTTGACGGCGGTGACCGGAGTTTCGGTCATCGCGGGATTTGCTTCGGAGGAACGGGCACTGCCTTCCGCAACGGGCTCGCTGGAGATTCTGGGCGGGCAATTGTTTTCGGACCCCGCCTTGTCGCTCAACGGCAACCAGTCCTGCGCCACCTGCCACGACCCCGAGCGCGCCTTTACCGATCCGCGCGAAGGGCTTGCCGGTCAGGCGGTCTCGGTCGGCGATGACGGCCAGTCGCATGGCGACCGCAACACCCCCACGCTTTCCTATGTCGCCATGAGCCCCGAATTCCACTTCTGGGAGGAAAAGGGCGAGTATAAAGGCGGCCAGTTCTGGGACGGCCGCGCAAGGGATCTCGCGGATCAGGCAGGCCAGCCCATGCTCAACCCCGTCGAAATGGCGATGCCCGACAAGGCCGCCGTGGTCGGGCGTCTGCGTGCCAATCCCGATTATGTCGCCGCATTCGACGCGCTTTTCGGAGCGGATGCGCTTGGCGATGTCGATCAGGCGTTCTCCCATGCCTCGACGGCTTTGGCGGCCTATCAGGGCACGCCCGAATTCATGCCCTTCGATTCCAAATTCGACCGCTTCCTGCGCGGCGAGGCCGAGCTGAGCAAAGAGGAAGAATTCGGCTATGCCGTCTATCTGACGTGGAACTGCCGCCTCTGCCACCAGCTGCGGGCGCAGGGTGTGACCGAACGCGAGAGCTTTTCGAATTTCGAATACCGCAACATCGGCATCCCCGTGAACCCCGAGGCCCGCGCGGCCAGCGGTCTGGGCATGGATTTCACTGATCTCGGTCTGGCGGGCCATCCGGGCATCGACGATCCGTCGCAGGCGGGGAAATTCAAGGTTCCGACCCTGCGCAATGTGGCGGTAACCGGCCCTTACATGCATAATGGGGCGTTCAAGGAACTGCGCACGGCCGTGGTCTTTTACAATAAATACACCACCACCGCGCAGAAATGGCAGATCAATCCGGAAACCGGCGAGCCTTGGGGGGATCCCGAGGTCGGCGAGAATCTGGCGATGAAAGAGCTGAAATCGGGGTTGACGGTCAGTGATGCGCGCGTCGATGCGCTGGTGGCCTTCCTCGAAACCCTGACCGATGCGCGATACGAGCCCTTGCTCGAAGAACAGCGGGCGGCCCGCGCGGCCGCGAAAGCCGGGGAGGGCGAATAAGCCGCGCCAGCGGACCGCCCTTTGGAGTACGGAGATGGCACCAAGCAAACGCAAGGTCACCCGCCGTCAGGCAATCACCGAAACCGCCAAGGCCGCAGGCGTGGCCTGTCTTGGCGGCTTTTCCCTTGCGGCGCTGATCCATTCGGCGAGCAAGGCAGATGCCCGCGCAATCCGCCCGCCGGGGGCATTGCCCGAGGCCGATTTCCTCGCCGCCTGCGTCCATTGCGGGCTCTGCGTCCAAGCCTGCCCCTATGGCACGCTCTCGCTTGCCGAATGGGGGCAGGAGGCCCCTTTGGGTACGCCATTTTTCACCCCGCGAGAGACGCCTTGCTACATGTGCAAGGACATCCCTTGCGCCAAAGCCTGCCCGACTGGGGCTTTGGACAGCGCGCTGCCGTCGATCAAAGATGCCGATATGGGGGTCGCGGTGCTGGTCGGCCATGAAACCTGTCTCAATTTCAAGGGGCTGAGTTGCGGCATCTGCGTGCGCGTCTGCCCGATCCGCGGCGAGGCAATTTCGCTCGAGCCGATGGAGGTCAACGGCCGCAAGGTCGAGATTCCCGTCGTGCATTCCGACAAATGCACCGGCTGCGGCACCTGCGAAAAGCAATGCGTGCTGGGCCATGCCGCGATCCGCGTACTGCCGCGCGATCTGGGGTTGGGCGGGCCCGGGCGCAACCGCGCGGGGCGCGAGGTGTGATGCTGGGCTGGTGGATCTCGGACAGTCGCAAGCTGGGAGTCGCAGCGCATGGGGTGCTGAGGGCCCATAAGTGGTGGTTCCTGCGCCGGATGACACAAATTCTGGCCTTGGCGATCTTTATGGCCGGACCGGTCTTCGGCTATTGGATCGCGCGCGGGAACCTCGCCTCCAGCGATATTTTCGGCGCGGTGCGGCTGACCGATCCCTATATTTTCGTGCAATCGCTTGCAGGGGGCTGGTGGCCGGCGGTGCCTGCGGTGATCGGGGCGGCGCTGGTTGCGGGTTTTTACCTGCTGGTCGGCGGTCGGGCCTATTGCGGCTGGGTCTGTCCGGTCAATGTCGTCACCGACGCCGCCTTCTGGCTTCGTGAAAAGCTGGGCCTGACGCGCGACCGCAAGCTCGACAAGCGCACGCGGATCTACATCTTGATCGGGACGCTGATCGCCTCGGTTCTGACCGGCACGATCGCTTGGGAATTCGTCAATCCCGTCAGCATGTTGCAACGCGCCTTCATCACCGGCATCGGGGTCGGCTGGGTGGTGATCCTGCTGGTCTTCTTTCTCGACCTTTTTGTCTCGCGTCGCGCTTGGTGCAGCCATCTCTGCCCCGTCGGCGCGTTTTACGGCGTGATCGGGCGGGCGTCGCTGGTCCGCGTTTCCGCGCGGCACCGCGAGGCCTGTACCGATTGCGGCGCCTGTTTCAACATCTGCCCCGAGCCGCATGTCATCGTGCCCGCACTCAAGGGCAAGGACAGTCCGCTGATCCTGCACGGCGATTGCCAGAATTGCGGCGGCTGCATCGATTCCTGCCCCGTCGATGTCTTTGCCATGACCACGCGGCTGCGGCCGTAAGGCTGTTTCGGGCGGGCGCTTGACTAACGCCCGCCGGAGATCCCTTCTGTTGTCATGGAGAGCCGCAGACCGGCCGGTTCGCGCGGCGCGAGGGGGCAAGGCATTGGAATCAACCGTCGATCTCGTGAATATCCTTGGCGCGGCCGCCCTGCTTTTATGGGGGCTCGGCCAGATCAAGACCGGTATCATGCGTGCCTTCGGCACCAAGCTGCGGCAGTGGATCGCCAAGGGCACCAAAAACCGCGTCTCGGCTGCTTTCTGGGGCTTTTTCGCGACGCTCGCGCTGCAATCGAGCACGGCGGTGGCGGTGATCACGGCATCCTTTGCAGCGCGCGAATTCGTCACTCTCGGCATGGCTCAGGCGGTGATGCTGGGGGCCAATCTCGGGACGGCGATCGTGGCATTGGTGCTGTCGGCCGATGTCAGCGCCTTCTCGAGCCTGCTGATCCTGATCGGCGTCGCGATGACCCTGCGGGCGCAATCGCTCACGACGAAAGGCGTTGCGCGGGCGGTTCTGGGGCTGGGCCTGATGCTGCTGGCGCTGCGGTTGATGGATGATGCGACGCTGCCCCTGCGCGATTCCCGCATTGTCGCGACCGTGCTGGCCGCGCTTGGCGATGCGCCGCTTCTGGCGGTGCTGCTGGCCTCGGGGATGGCGGTTATCGCTTCGTCGAGCCTTGCGGTGATCGTGCTCGCGATGGTGCTGGCGGGGGGCGGGATCATCTCGCCGCCGATGGCGATCTATCTGGTCGCCGGGGCGAATTTCGGCGGCGCGATCCCCGCGATGCTGGCCACGGCCGCCGACGGGGTCGAGGCGCGGCGTCTGACGCTGGCCAATCTCGTCGTGCGCGGCATCGGCGCTTTTGTGATCACGATTTTCGCCCACCCTCTGGCCGAGGGGCTGATTGCCCTGACCGATGATCCGCGCCGTCTGCCCGCGATTGCCCATATCGCCTTCAACATCGCGCTTTTGCTGGTGTTTCTGCCGCTGATCGCGCCTGTCGGCCGGCTGGTTGCGCATTTGGTGCCGGACCGTCCGCAAAGCCAGCTCGACCGGCCTTCCTATCTTGACGACAGCCTGCTCGATACGCCCGAACTGGCTCTCGCCGTCGCCAAGCGCGAGACCCTGCGGCTGGGAGATCTGGTGGCCGAGATGCTTTCCGACGCGATGCATTCGGTCGCCACCGCCGATGACGGTCTTGCCGAGCGGATCGAAACCCGCGAGGCGCAAGTCGACAAGCTGCACGAGGCCATCAAGCTTTACGTCGCGCGGCTCTCGCAGGCCGAGCTCGACCCTGCCGACAGCAAACAGGCCAACGAGATCATTTCCTATGCGATCAACCTCGAGCAGGTCGGCGACATCATCCAGAGCGGGCTGACCGAGCTTTTGGCGAAGAAGGCCCGCAAACAGCTGGCGCTCTCTCCCGAAGGTCTGGCCGAAATCACGGCATTCTTCCGCGAAACCAGCGACAATCTGCGGATGGCGCAGGCGATTTTCCTGTCGCGGGATCTGACCTTGGCCTCAAAGCTGATCGAGGCGAAAGTCCAGATCCGGCGGCTCGAGGAGGCCTCGGCGGAGAAGCATCTCGAACGGGTGCGCCAAGGCCGCGTCGAGACGATCGAGACCAGCTCGATCCACATGGATCTTCTGCGCGACCTCAAGCGCGTGAATGCCCATCTCGCCTCGGTCGCCTATCCGATCCTGAACGAACAGGGCCTGCTGCGCGACAGCCGCATAAAGACCGGCGGCAGTTGATTTTTGTTGCATTTGCCTGTGCTTAAGGCGCGGGCAGAAGGCTCTGCGGCGTGCAATTTTCCGCTCCCGACATTGTGACGACGCCTTGACAGCACGGGCCAGTTTGGACACCTCATTGTATAAACAATTGGCCTGAACATTCGGGCCGACCGAGGGAAGAAAGCTTGCATCATGACATCCAGGATTACCGCTGATCTCGTGCTTTCGCGCGGCAAGATCTGGCTTGGCTACGGCACGCCGACGGTCGAGGCATTGGCGGTCAAGGGCAACCGCGTTCTGGCCTCGGGCAGCAATCAGGATATCGCTCCGCTGATCGGCGAGGGCACGCGGGTCATCGATCTGGGCGGGCGTTTCGCGATGCCGGGTCTCAATGATGCGCATCTCCATCTGATCTCTACGGGCCTGCTGCAACAGCAGGTCGATGCGACCGCCGATGCCGCGCCGACCCGTGCCGCGCTGATCGCGGCGCTTCAGGCCCGCGCGGCGCAAACGCCCAAAGGCGAATGGATCCGCGCGCGCGGTTTCGACCAGACGCGCTATGACGACGGGCTGATGCCGACGGCGCAGGAACTTGACGCGGCACTGCCCGACCATCCGGTCTCGGTGACGCGGGCTTGCGGCCATGTCACGGTCGCGAACTCGGCCGGTCTGGCGCTGGCGGGCATTACCTTCGAGACGCCCGATCCCGACGGCGGTGTCATCGGCCGCGCGAATGGCGTGCTGACTGGCATGCTGGCCGAAAATGCCCAAAACCTCGTCTATAACGTCCAGCCGACCCCCTCGCTCGAGGAAATCATCGACGCGATCGAAATCGGCGGCCGCCATCTGATCGAATACGGCATTACCTCGTGCATGGATGCGGCGACCGGCCAGATCGACGGCATGACCGAGATCCAGGCCTATCACCTTGCCGACCGCGACGGTCGTCTGCCGGTCCGTGTCTGGGCCACGCTTCTGGGCGATCCCGGTTCCTCGATCGTCGAGCGCTGCCATGCGGTCGGTCTGGTCACGGGCGTCGGCAACGACATGTTCCGCATCGGCGGCGTGAAGATTTTTACCGACGGCTCGGCGGGCGGGCGCACCGCATGGATGCGCCAGCCCTATCACGGCGAGCCCGAGAATTTCGGCGTCCAGATGCTGCCCGACGAGCAGCTTTTCGAACTGGTCGACCGTTATACCGGCCTTGGCTATACGATGGTGTGCCACGGCATCGGCGACGGTGCGATTGACCAGCTGGTGCGCGCTTATGAGCGTGTGCGTGCCGCCAATCCCGACCACACCCACCGCCACCGGATCGAGCATTGCGGCTATGCCGACGACGAGCTGAACCAGCGCATGTTGGCGGCAGGGATCCTGCCCGCGCCGCAACAGGCCTTCATCCACGATTTCGGCGATGCCTATATCGCGGTTCTTGGGCCCGAGCGCGGCCTGCGTTCCTATCCGATCAAGACCTGGGACGCTTTGGGCATGAAGCCCTCGACCGGCAGCGACAGCCCCGTCTGCTCGCCCAATCCTTATCCCGATCTGCATGCGATGCTGACGCGCCAGACCCACAAGGGCACGGTGATGGATGCTTCCGAGATCCTGACCCCCGAAGAGGCCCTGCGCGCCTATACCGAACACGGTGCCTATTCGCAGGGGGCCGAGGGCGTCAAAGGCCGCCTCGATGCCGGAATGCTTGCGGATATCGCGGTGTTCTCGCGCGATCTGCTGACGGCGGAGCCGGGCGATATTCTGAACGATACGCGCTGCGAGATGACCATTCTGGACGGCCGCATCGTCCACGACCTGTTTTCGGCGAACTGAGGCGGCCGGAAGGCGACAAGATTGCGGCGTGGTGCCCTCGGGCGCCCGCCCACCGCGACGACAAGAGAAAACGGGGGAACAAGCCCCCAAAACAGGGAGAGAGACCGCAAGATGCTGACCAAACTTGGCCTGATGGCCGCGCTCGCTTTGGGCACGGCAACCGCCGCGCTGGCACAGGATGCAACGCCGCGCGACGGCGGCAAATTCGTCTTTACCGCGCCTTACGGCTCGTCGATCGGCTCGCTCGACATCACCGCGACGCCGCATACGCAAGACGAGATCGTCGCCAAGGCGATGAACCGTTCGCTCTACAAATGGAACCCCGAGAGCGGCAAGCCCGAGCTGGATCTGGCGGAATCGGTCGAGAAATCGGCCGACGGCAAGACCTATACGTTCAAGCTGCGCGAAGCGGTCTTCCACAACGGCGACACGCTGGACGCCGATGACGTGATCTTCAGCTACAACCGCCTTGCCGACCCCAAGAAAGCCCTGACCGGCGCCGAGCAGATCCTGACCATTGCCGGCGCGCAAGAGGTGCAAAGCGGTGCTGCCGAGACCATCTCCGGCCTCAAGAAGATCGACGACCGCACCGTCGAGATCACCATGACCAACCTTGCCGATCCGGGTTGGGTGCTGATGTCGAACTATGCGCCGATCTATTCCAAGGATTATCCCGAGGATCAGCTGGCCTCCAAGCCGAACGGCCTCGGCCCGTTCAAACTGGCGAATTACGTTCCGGGCTCGAAGGTCGAGCTGGTCAAATTCGACGACTACTTTGAAGAAGGCAAACCCCACCTCGACAAGCTTGAAATCATGCTGATGGGAGAAGCCGCCGCGCGCGACGTGGCCTTCCGCAACGGCGAGATCGACGCGAACGTCCTTGGTCCGGTGCAATACGAGGCCTATGGCCAGGATGCGGCGCTGAAAGACCACATCCTCGAAGTGGCCGAGGTCTATACCCGCAACATCGGCTTCAACCCCAAGATCGAGGCCTTCAAGGACAAGCGCGTCCGTCAGGCGATCAACCACGCGATCAACAGCGAAGTCATCATCAAGAAGCTTCTGAAGGACAAAGCCTATCCGGCGGTCTCGTGGCTTCCGGTCTCCTCGCCCGCGTTCAACGCCGATGCGCAGCCCTATGCCTATGATCCCGACAAGGCCAAGGAGCTGCTGAAGGAAGCGGGCTACGAGAGCGGGCTGACCTTCTCGGTCACCGCGACGCCCAATGAAAGCTGGGGTCTGCCGATTGTCGAGGCGATCATTCCGATGCTCGCGAAAGTCGGCGTGACGGTAACGACCGATCCGGTCGAAGGTCCGGTTCTGTCCGACAAGATCGTCTCGGACAATTTCGAGAGCTTCATCTGGTCGAACTCGTCGGGGCCCGATCCGCTGAAATACCTGACCTGCTTCCATTCGGAGACCTCGCAGGCGGCCTGTAACTACGTCAAATTCGCCAATCCCGATTTCGACAAGCTGATCGATGCGGCCGGAAACGAGACCGATCTGGCGAAACAGACCGAGATCCTGAAGCGGGCCAACGATCTTTTGCAGGAAGAAGCGCCGGTCTGGTTCTTCAACTACAACAAGGCGGTCATGGCTTATCAGCCTTGGGTCCACGGCCTCAAGCAGAACTCGGTCGAACTGGCGGTCCAGGATTACGAAGATATCTGGATCGACGAGACGGCACCCGATTCGCGCAAATAAGCGCAGTCACACGGTAGGGCGGGGCCGGTCTTCCGGGCCCGTCCAGCCTTCCGCTTAATTCCAACGAAAGGCAGAACCCGCAGATGATGCGATTCATCCTTCGCCGGATCCTGCAGATGATTCCGACGGTCCTTGCGGTCGTCATGATCATCTTCGTGATCTTCAGCGTGATCCCCGGCAGCTTCATTTCAAGTCTCATGGCCGAGGGACGCAATGTCACCAATGCCGAGGCTTTGTCGCATCTGAACGCGCAATTCGGGCTGGACCAGCCCTTGCTGACGCGGCTGTGGAACTACCTTTGGGGCTTGGCCCATTTCGATCTGGGCATCTCTTACCGCACGCGGGAGCCGGTCTGGGACGTGATCCAGCCGCGGCTCTGGCCTTCGATCCAGCTCGCGCTTTCGGCGATGGGGCTGGCCGCACTTATCGGCATTCCGCTGGGTTTCCTCGCGGCGCTGAAGCCGGGCAGCATTTTCGACAGCGGCACGATGGTGGTCGCCGTCTCGGGCCTGTCCTTGCCGGAGTTCTGGTTCGGCCTGCTCTTGATGTATGTCTTCGCGCTGCAACTGGGCTGGCTGCCGAGCTTCGGATATCAGCCCGGAAGCATCCAACATGTCATCCTGCCCGCGATCGCGCTGGGGGTCTCGCCCATGGCGCTGCTGGCGCGGACGACGCGGGCTGGCGTGCTTGACGTCATGAACGCCGATTTCGTCCGCACCGCCCGCGCCAAGGGCCTGACCGAGCCGCGCCTCGTGAAAAGCCACGTCGCGCGCAACGTGCTGGTGCTGATCCTGACCACCATGGGCCTCCAGATCGGCTCGCTCATGGGGCAGGCGATTGTCGTCGAAAAGCTGTTCTCATGGCCCGGTATCGGCTCTTTGCTGGTCGATAGCGTCGCTGCACGCGACATTCCGGTCGTCCAAGGCGCGGTTCTGGTGATCGTGCTGTGGTTTTTGGTCATCAACATGCTGGTCGATATCGCTTACGCGCTGATCGATCCGCGCATCAAGGTGAGCTGAGCCATGCGCCTTCGTTTCAACTTTCTTCTCGGCCTGACGCTGGTGACCATCGCCATTCTCGGCGCGGTTTTCGCGGGGCTGATCGCGCCATATGATCCGATCATGGACGCCGATCTGATGAATTCGGAAATGCCCCCCAGCTGGGACCACTGGATGGGCACCGACGGGCAGGGCCGCGACGTGTTTTCGCGGGTGCTTTACGGGGCGCAGGTCTCTCTGACGGTGGGGCTGATCTCGCAGATCATCAACTCCTTCATCGGGACGGCGCTCGGAATTTCGGCGGGCTATTTCGGCGGCTGGTGGGACGATCTCGTGAACGGCCTGACCAATGTCATGCTGGCGATCCCGTCGCTGGTCTTCGCACTGGCGATCATGGCGGTCCTTGGGCCGGGGCTGCCGAGCCTGCTGATCGCGCTTGGCCTGACCAACTGGTCGTGGACCTGCCGCATCGCGCGTTCCTCGACCTTGTCGCTGAAAAACCAAGGCTTCGTGCAGGCCGCGAAAACCGCAGGTTTCAGCGATCTCAACATCATGCGCACCCAGATCCTGCCCAATATCCTCGGCCCCGTGCTGGTGATCGCAACGCTCGGCATCGGCGGTGCGGTTCTGGCCGAGGCGGCTTTGTCCTTCCTCGGCGTCGGCATCCGCCCGCCGCAGCCCAGCTGGGGCAATATGCTGTCCGATGCGCGCGAGCTCATTCAGGCCGCGCCTTGGGCCGCGATTTTCCCCGGCCTTGCGATCTTCGTGACCGTGCTGGGCTTCAACCTCTTGGGTGACGGGCTGCGCGACATGCTCGACCCGCATATGAGGACCCGCAAAGCATGAGCGATCTTCTTCCCGATCCCATCCTGTCGGTGCGAAACCTGCGCATCGGCGTCGGCAAGCGCCACCAGATCCTGCACGGCGTCTCTTTCGACATCCTGCCCGGCGAGACCTATGGGCTGGTGGGCGAAAGCGGCTCCGGCAAAAGCATCACCGGATTGTCGGTCATGGGGCTGCTGAAAGCACCGCTGACCGTGACCGGCGGCACCGTGCATTTTCAGGGGCAGGACCTGCTGGGCATGCGCCCGCGCGCGCGCCGCAAGCTGCGCGGCGACCGCATCGCGATGGTCTTTCAAGAGCCGATGACCGCGCTCAATCCGCTGGCCACCATCGGCCGCCAGATCGCCGAGATGTATGTCATCCATCGCGGCATGTCCTGGCCGGATGCCCGCAAAAAGGCCGTCGAGGCACTGGAAAGCGTCCGCGTCCCCGCCCCCGAGGAACGTGCCCGCGCCTATCCGCACCAGCTTTCCGGCGGCATGCGCCAGCGCGTGATGATCGCGATCGCGCTGGCCTGCCGGCCCGATCTGCTGATCGCGGACGAGCCCACCACCGCGCTGGACGTGACGGTTCAGGCGGGCGTGCTGGAGCTGATGGCGGACCTTTGCCGCGCCGAAGGGACGGCGGTTTTGCTGGTCAGCCACGACCTGGGCGTGATCGCCAATATGTGCCAGCGCGTCGGTGTCATGGATCGCGGCCGTCTGGTCGAGGAACAGGACACCCGCAACATCTTTGCCAATCCGCTGCATCCCTACACCAAGGGCCTGCTGGCGGCCCGCCCGCGTCTGGGCTCGCGCAGCCTTGGCGAAAGGGGCCGCCTGACCGAGCTGGAAGAAGTCGTGTCCGACAAGGACCGCGGCCGCGAGGCTCCGACCCTGATCACGCCGCGCGGCCCGCGCGAAATCGCAAAGGCCATGTCATGAGCGAAGCAAAACGGGGGACACCCCTGCTTGAAATCCGCGACCTCAAGGTCCATTTCCCGCTGC
The DNA here is from genome assembly GCF_042430175.1 of Paracoccus cavernae. Classification (NCBI taxonomy): domain Bacteria; kingdom Pseudomonadati; phylum Pseudomonadota; class Alphaproteobacteria; order Rhodobacterales; family Paracoccaceae; genus Paracoccus; species Paracoccus cavernae. The sequence goes on from NZ_JBHMDZ010000045.1 coordinate 68,266, forward strand.
CGCGCCAAAGCCCGCTTGGCCCGCGCCGTACCCTGCGCGCGGTGGACGGCGTCAGCCTGACCCTGAACGAGGGTGAGTGCCTCTCGATCGTGGGTGAATCCGGTTGCGGCAAATCGACGACCGCGCTGACCGTGATGGGCCTGCAGGAACCGACCTCGGGCGAGGTGCTGTATCAGGGCAAACCGCTGGCGGGTGCCGGCGCGCCTGACCGCAAGGCACGGGCGCGGATCGCGCAGATGGTCTTTCAGGACCCCTATGCCTCGCTGAACCCGCGCCAGACCATCGGCTCCACGCTGCTGTCGCAGCTGAAACTGCACGGGCTCGCAAGCGGCGCCGAGGCCGAGCAGCGCGTGGCGGATATGCTGGTGCGTGTGGGCCTTGCCGCCGATCACGCCAAGCGCTTCCCGCACGAGTTTTCCGGCGGCCAGCGCCAGCGCATCGGGATTGCCCGCGCGTTGATGCTGGACCCGAAAATCCTTGTGCTGGACGAGCCGGTCTCGGCTTTGGATGTCTCCATTCAGGCCCAGATCATCAATCTGCTGATGGAGCTGCAGGAAACCCTGCGCCTTAGCTACATCATGATTTCGCACGATCTTTCCGTGGTCGAACATGTCAGCGACCGCGTGGCGGTGATGTATTTCGGCCGTGTCGTCGAAGAGGGCGACTGGCATTCGGTCTTTACCCGCCCGACCCATCCCTATACCCGCCGCCTGATCGGTTCGGTCCCCGATGCCGAGGCGATCCTGAGCGGCGCGCGCGGTGTTCCCGATGGTGCCGCGATCCCCGCGGGGCGGCGTTTCTCGCCCGAAATCGACACCCGTCCCGATCCCGCGACCCTGCCGGAGCCGAGCGCGCTTCAGGCAATCGGTCCCGATCACCGCGTCCGTCTGGCCGATTAAGCCCCATCCCGAGAGCCTCATGACCTTCACCGTTCTGACTGCCGAATTCCAGCACGAGAGCAACACCTTCTCGCGCTACCGCACCGATCTGGCCCAATTCGAGGCGGATTCGCTGTTCTACGGCGATGACGCGATCGCGGCGCGGGGCGATGCCAATACCGAGCTCGCGGGCTTTCTCGACGTCGCACGTCCGGCAGGGTGGGAGGTGATCCATGCGATTACCGCCCATGCCGTGCCGGGCGGGCAGGTCACCCGCGCTGCCTACGACCATATTGCGGGCGTGATCCTGCAGGCCGCGCGCGACAACAAGGACCGCCTCGACGGCGTGCTTTTGTCGCTTCACGGCTCGATGGTGCCGGATTTCTGCGAGGATGGCGAAGGGCTGCTGCTGCGCCTACTGCGTGAAGAACTGGGCGATGCGATCCCGATCGCGGTGACGCTGGATCTTCATGCGATGGTGTCCGAGGAAATGGTCGAGCGGGCGCAGATTTTCGTGTCCTACAAGACCTATCCCCATGTCGATATGCGTGAAACCGGCGCCCATGCCGCGCGCATTCTCGACCGGACCATGAAGGGCGAGATGGCACCCAAGACCGTGCGCGCCCATGTGCCGATGCTCGACGAGGCCAATTCCGGCCGCACCGACATCCCCGAGACACTCGCGCTTTACGAGACCGCGATTGCCGCCGAGGCCGAGGGGCTGCTGGCGGTTTCGGTCAATGCGGCTTTCACCGGCGCGGATGTGTTCTGCGTCGGCCCGACCGTTCTGGCGACCTATGACAGCCGCGAGGAGGGTGCCGCGGTGATGGCGCGTGCGCTGGTCGAAGGGCTGGCTGCGCGGATCTGGGACGGGCGAACCAAAAAGCGAAACGTTTTCATCGAGGTCGAAGAGGCCGTGGCCGAGGCCTTGGCTTGGGACGGCGAAAAGCCCTTGGTGATCTCGGATTATGCCGACAATCCCGGCGCGGGGTCTTACGGCGATTCCACCGCGCTTTTGAAGGGGCTGATCGAGGGCGGCGTCAAAGGTGCGGTTTTCACCCCGATGATCGACCCCGCAGCGGCGGCGGAACTGCATTTGCACAAAGTCGGCGAGCGCGTCACTATCACCATCGGCGGCAAGGGCGATCCGGCATTCGGCGGCGGACCCTTGAGCGTGACCGGCGTCATCCGCACGCTGTCCGACGGGGCCTATATCGGCGACGGGCCGATTCAGGGCGGGTTGTCGCATAGTTTCGGGCCGACGGCGGTGCTCGATCTCGACGGGATCGAGGTTCTGGTCGTGACCGAGGCGCAGCAGATGGTCGATCTGCAACAGCTTCGCGCCTTCGGGATCGAGCCGACCGCGCGGCGCGTTCTCGCGCTGAAATCCATGCAGCATTTCCGCGCCGCCTTCGAGCCGATCGCCGGCCGCGTCATCGTCTGCGATGCGGGTGCATTGGCCACGCCCAAGGCCGAGCGTCGCCCCTATATCCGCGCGCCGCGCCCGCTGTGGCCGCTGGACCGCGACTTTGAACGCAAAGCGGGTTGAGCCGCGCCTTTCCAAAGAAAAGCGCCCCGTTCAAGGGGCGCTTTTTTATGTGGTCAGAGGAGGGTGGCCTATTCGGCGACCATCGCTTCGAGCGTGCGGCGCATCGAGATGACGCCGACCGGCCGGCCCTGATCGCAGACCAGCGTCAACCGGTCTGTGCCCAAGGCAGTGAACCGGCGCGCGGCCACGTCGAGGGTTTCTGTCTGCAAGAGCGTCGCGCTCGGCCAGTCCGAAGGATCGCCCAAAGCCTCGGCCAAGGCACGGGCTTCGATGACCTTGCCGCGGTTGACCTCTTTGACGAAGCTTTCGACGTAATCATCGGCGGGTTTGAGAACGATGTCCTGACTGGTGCCCTGCTGGATCATCTCGCCGTCGCGCAGGATCGCGATCTGGTCGCCCAGACGCAAAGCCTCGTCGAGGTCGTGGGTGATGAAGACGATGGTCTTGCGGATCTCCTTTTGCAGATCCAGCAGCACAGTCTGCATGTCGACGCGGATCAGCGGATCAAGTGCCGAATAGGCCTCGTCCATCAGCAGGATCGGGGCGTCGTTCGATAGTGCCCGCGCCAGACCGACGCGCTGCTGCATCCCCCCCGAAAGCTGGCTGGGGTAGTGGTTCTCGTAGCCCTTGAGGCCCACGCGCTCGATCCAGCGCATGGCGATCTCCTCGCGCTCGCGTTTTGGCGTGCCCTGCACCTCGAGGCCGTAGACGGTATTGGCCAGCACCGTGCGGTGGGGCAAAAGCGCGAATTTCTGGAACACCATCGCGGTTTGATGGCGGCGGAATTCGCGCAGCTCGTCCTTGTTCATCTTCACGACATCGGTGCCGTCGACCAACACCTCGCCCGCCGTCGGGTCGATCAGCCGGTTGATGTGGCGGATCAGCGTCGACTTGCCCGAGCCCGACAGCCCCATCACGACCTGAATCGAGCCTGCGGGGATCGAAAGGTTGATGTCGTTGAGCCCGAGCACATGGCCGAATTCGCGGTTGAGCTCCTGTTTGCTCAGCCCGTCGCGGACACGCTGGACCATGGCGGCGGGGTTGCTGCCGAAGATCTTGTAAAGATGGCGGATCTCGATTGCCGCGCCGGTTTTTTCCTCAGCCATTGGCAAGCTCCACATGTTTTTGCAGGCGGCGGCCGAAGGCCTGGCTTGCACGGTCGAAGATGATCGCGATGCCGACAATGGCAAAGCCGTTGAACAGGCCGAGCGTGAAATACTGGTTGTTGATCGCGCGCAGAACCGGCTGGCCGAGCCCCTGCACCCCGATCATCGAGGCGATCACCACCATCGCGAGCGCCATCATGATGGTCTGGTTGACCCCCGCCATGATCGTGGGCATCGCCAGCGGAATCTGGACGTTGCGCAGCTTTTGCCAGCTCGACGAGCCGAAAGCATCGGCCGCTTCCAGCACATCGCGGTCCACCAGCCTTATCCCGAGGTTGGTCAGCCGGATCATCGGCGGCAAAGCATAGATTACGACGGCGATCAGCCCGGGCACGCGGCCGATGCCCAAAAGCATGACCACGGGAATGAGGTAGACGAAGCTCGGCATGGTCTGCATCACGTCGAGGATCGGGTTGATCACGCCCTGCACGCGGTTCGAGCGCGCCATGAGGATGCCGATCGGCAGTCCGACGGCGATGGCGATGAAGGTACAGACAAGGATCATCGACACGGTTTTCATCGTATCGTCCCACATGCCGAAAGCGCCGATCAGCGCCAGCGTGACGGCGGTGCCGATCGCGATACGCATGCTGCGGCTCGCGGCCCAGACGATCGCGATGATGGCAATGAAAACGATGATCCAGGGCGTCTTGGTCATCAGCCGCTCGGACCAGATCAAGAGCGACTGGAGGGGCGAGAAAAAGCCCTCGATCGCATTGCCATAAGCGCGGGTGAAGTCGCGAAACCCGTCGTCGATCGCCTTTTTGAGCGCGCGCAGGGTGTTGTCGTTGATTGCGGGGAAGCTACTCAGCCAATCCATCAATGTGCCTATCGGGTTCAAAGGGTCGGGAGGGGTCAGGCAGCCCGCAATCGTGGCCGCCTGACGGTGGCGCTGGCCCGGCCTAGAGCGCGGCCTTGATCTTTTCTGCCGCCTCGGTCGAGACCCAAGGCGTCCAGAGATCGGGATTCTGGGTCAGGAACTGGCGTGCGCCTTCCTCGCCGGTGGCCTGGTTGTCGGTCATCCATGCCATGAGCCCGTTGACCGTGGCATTCGACCAGCTGCGTTTGGCGAGGTATTCCTTGACCCCCGCCGGTGCGCGTTCGGAGAAGGGCGTGGTAATGACCGTCATGACCTTGTCGGTGGGCCAGGCGTTCTTCTTGGGGTCGGGGCAGTCGGCGACCGAGGTGCAGCGCGTCCATTCCGCCGCATCGTATTCGGTCCCGAACCCGAGCATGACCATCTCGTACTTGCCCAAAAGCGCGGTCGGTGCCCAGTAATAGCCCATCCAGCCCTCCTGCCGCTCGTAGGCGCGCGCGACAGAGCCGTCGAGCCCCGCCGAAGAGCCGGTATCGACCAGATTGAAGCCCTTTTCCGCGCCGCCGAAGGCCGCAAAGAGCTGCGTGGTGATGACGGTGCCGCCCCAGCCCTGCGGACCGTTGAAGACCGCCCCTTTCGAGGGATCCTCGGGATCGGGGAACAGATCGGGGCGGGCGAGCGCGTCATCGATCGTCTTGATCTCGGGATTGGCGTCGACGAGATATTTCGGCACCCACCAGCCCTGCTGGCCGCCGTCGCTCAACGCATCGCCCAAAAGCACGATCTTGCCGTCCTTGACGCCGCTGTCGATCACCTCGGGAACAAGGCCGGTCCAGCCCTCGGGCGCGAGGTCCGGCTGGCCCTTTTCGACCATCGAGGTGAGCGAGGGCACGGTATCGCCGACGATGATCTCGGCGTTGCAGCCGTAGCCGTTGTTGAGGATGAACTGGTCGAGATTGGCCAGCACCTCGGCGCTTTGCCAGTTCATGCTGACGATGCTGACATCGCCGCATTCCTCTGCGGCGAAAGCGGCCGGCGCAAAGGCAAGCGCGGCAAAAGCGCAGCTGGTTGCGAATAGTTTCTTCATCTTGTCTCCCCGATTGTTTTTTGGCGCTCGCATCCTGCCCGAAGGGCGGCGGAGGCGCGGCTTTCAAGGTTGCGGCCAAGGGCCGGCGCAATGGGCAGGTCCGGCGACGGGCCGGCCCGAAGGGTTGCGGGCAGGCGGGGCCGCAGCGCGGTTGCTCCAAGCATGACAGCCTCAGGCCATGCGTCCAGACAAAACTTGGCTCCTTGGTCGCTTTGCCCGCGCAAAGGGCGGCTTTGCGCAGAAAGGGGGATGCATTGCCTGCGGGATGGCGCGGCGGTTTTCGCGCGGGACCGAGGGCCGCGGCGCGGCAGACGGGCGCCGCTTTCGGCGTAGGAGGCAAGACCCGTGCGCGCGATCCGGCAGGGAGGAGGGGCGCTGGTCGGTCCGGCCGGAAAAGGCGCGCTCATGAATGCATACGGGTCGTGGCCTCTGGCGATTGTCGCAGGGTCGTTCCCGTTATTTCAGCATCCTTGCACCCGCCCGCATCGCGCGAATCCGACAGGTCGCGGTTTAGATGCGTCATGGGCACGAAAGGCCGCGCCGCAGGGGCGGGCGCGCCTCATCCTTTGGTCGGGAAAATTGCCGCGAGGGCGGGCCGGTCAACCCGCCTTTTGTACCATCAGGCGCGAGGGTGCGATTTGCAGGTGGATCTGCGCGCCGATTGCCGGAATCTCGGTGTCGTCGCCGTTGAAGACCACAAAGGTGACCGGCGTACCTGCGACATCGGCGGCGACCGCGACCAGAGCGCCCAGAAACTCGACGCCCGTGACGGTCGCGGGAAGGCCGGTTCCGGCCATGCGGAAGGCCTCGGGGCGGGCGGCAAGCATGACGCGCGCGCCCTCGACCGGATGGCCCAAAGTGATCTCGGTCCCCGCAACGCGGACGCGGCCTGCTGCGGCATCGGCGACCTCGGCGGGGATTCGGTTCAGCGTGCCGACGAAGTTCGCCACGAATTCGGTGGCGGGGGTGTTGTAGATGTCTTGGGGCGAGGCGATCTGGTCGGCCGCGCCCTGATGCATGACGACAATCCGGTCCGAGACCGCCATGGCCTCTTCCTGGTCATGGGTCACGAAAATCGTGGTGATGCCGAGCTGCTGCTGGATCTCGCGGATCTGGTTGCGCAGGCTGACGCGGACCTTGGCATCGAGCGCCGAAAGCGGCTCGTCCAAAAGCAGCATCTGCGGTTTCGGGGCCAGTGCGCGCGCCAAGGCGACACGCTGTTGCTGGCCGCCCGAAAGCTGCCACGGGAAACGCGCGCCAAGATCGGGCAGGCCGATCAGGTCGAGCATCTCTTGCACGCGGCCCGCCCGCTCGCCGCGCGGAATGCCTGCGACTTTCAGGCCGAAGCCCACGTTTTGCGCCACCGTGAGGTTCGGAAACAGCGCATAGGATTGAAAGACCATCCCGACCTTGCGCTGGTTGGTGCGCAGGCGGGTGATCTCTTTGTCGGCGACAAGGATCTGCCCGCTCGACGGCGTCTCGAACCCCGCGACCATGCGCAGAACGGTGGTTTTTCCGCAGCCCGAGGGGCCCAAAAGCGAAATGAACTCGCCCTTTTCCACGTCGAGGTTGAAATCCTTGACGACGCGGTTCTCGCCGAAGCTCTTGTCGAGGTTTTGCAGTTTCAGGAAGCTCATTTCCCCATCCTTCCGACGCGCGTCAGACGTGTGATCAGGCTCATCACGCCCATACAGGCCCAGGTGATGGCAAAGGCAATGACGGCCAGCGCCGCCGGTTCATAGGCTTTGTTCGCGCCGAGGATCTGCATATAGGGCCCGAAGGCTGGGCGGTTCAGCAGCGAGGCCATGGTGAATTCGCCGATGACGATGGCAAAGGTCAGGAAGGCCCCCGACATGACCGCGCCGAAGACATTGGGCAGGATCAGCCGCCCCAGAATGGTCAGCCACCCCGAGCCGAGGCTTTGCGCCGCCTCGGTCAGGCTGCGCACGTCGATGGTCGAAAGGCCCGTGTCGACCGCGCGGTACATATAGGGCAGGGCAAGCACGGTATAGCCGAACATCAGCAGGATGTTCGTGCCCCCCGCCGTGCCGGTCAGCGGCAGCACCGAGGAGGTGTTGAAGAGCCGGATATAGCCGAAGACCACCACGATTGCCGGAATGACCAGCGGCAGCAGGGTGATGAACTCGATCACCGGCCGCCAGCGCGGCAGTTTGAGGCGCACCCAATAGGCCGTCGGCACCACAAGAAGGACGCCCACGATGATCGTGCAGATCGCCATGACCACCGAAAAGGTCAGCGTTTGCTGGAACCTCGGATCGGCCAGCACCGAGCGGTAGGCATCGAGCGAATATTCCCCGCGCCGCATCCGCAGCGAGAATTCCAGCGTGCCGAGCAGCGGCAGAAGAAAATAGAGCGCACCGAAGGCAAGCGCGAGCCATGACCAGAGGCGCTTCATTTCATCCACCTTTCCGCGCGCGTGCGCAGTATGATGTAGACGAGATTGGCAAGCCCCGTGACCACGATCATGCCGAAGGCCATCGCATAGCCCAGATGCGGGTCCTGCAGCACGTCGCCGCGGATCTGGGCGTAAAGCATGATCGGGACGATCGACAGCGTCGAGCCGGTCAGCGCATAGGCCGTGGCGATCGCGCCGAAACTATTGGCGAAAAGCAGCGCGAATGTCCCCAGAAGCGAGGGGAACAGCACCGGCAGCGCGACCATGCGCCAATATTGCCAGCCCGATGCGCCAAGGACCTCGGCGGCCTCGCGCCATTCTTTCTTCAGCCCGTCCAGCGCAGGAGTGATGATCAGCACCATCAGCGGGATCTGGAAGAACAGATAGGTGAGCGTCAGCCCCCAGAAGCTGAGAAGGTTGAAGCCCATCGCATAGATATTGATGCCGAACCACTGCTTGAGCAGCATCGTCACCAGCCCGACCCGGCCTAGCGTCGCGATAAAGGCGAAGGCCAGCGGCACGCCGGCAAAGTTCGAGGCCACGCCCGAAAACGTCGTGATCGGCCCGCGCAGCCATTTCGGCAGCCCTCCCAGCACCATCGCCGCCGCGATCGCGAAACCGATCAGGCAGCCGAGAATGGCCGAGGCCGCGGAAATCTGGATCGAGAGGACAAAGCTCTCGCGGATGCGCGGCGAGAAAAGGCCGCGGATATTGTCGAGGGTAAAGCCGCCATCGGCGGAACGAAAAGCGCCGACCACGATATTCATGGTCGGTAGCGCCAGAAACAGCAGGGCGAAGGCAAGGAAGGGGACGACCCCCAGCCAATTCAGCCCGATCCTTCGGTTCATTGCATCGCCTGTTCAAAGGCCCCGCCGGATGGCGGCGGGACCGTTTCGTGGATGGACGGGATTATTCCTTGACGGCTGCGCCGACGACGGAATCCCACTGCTCGGTCACGACCTTCTTGTTGGCATCCTGCTGGGCCAGCGACGGGAAGATCGCCTTTTCATAGGCTGCTGCCGGCGGCAGTTTGTCCAGCATTTCCTGCGGGATCTTGCCGGCCTTCGACAGGTCGTTGAAGCGGATCGGGTGGCAATAGCCTTCCAGCCACTTCAGCTGGCCCTCGTCCGAATAGAGATACTCCATCCAGAGTTTCGCGGCATTCGGATGCGGCGCATGGGCCGAGATCGCCTGGACATAGACGCCCGCGACCACGCCGTCCTCGGGGATGACGACTTCGACCGGCGGGTTGCCGTTCAGACCGTCGCGCCACGACAGCAGGTTATAGTCCCAAGCCGCGACGATCGGGGTCGCGCCCTGTGCGATGGTCGCGGATTTGCCGATGACCGGCACGAAGTTCTTTGCGTCGTTGATCTGTTTGAAGAGTTCGAGGCCCTTCTGGCCCGAAGCCTCGCCCGGCTCGCCGCCATTGGCGACGCCAGCGGCCAGAAGCGAGATGATCGCCTGCGCCGAGGCGCGCGGATCGCCTGCCAGCGCGAAGGCATTGGCATATTCCGGCTTGGTCAGATCGGCCCATTTCGTGGGCACGGTATCGACCAGATCCTTGTTCACGCCGAAAGCCATGACGCCGTAGTAGTCGCCATACCAATAGCCGTCGGCATCCTTGGCGTCCTCGGGGATCGAATCCCAGGTCGCGACCTTATAGGGCTGGATCAGACCTTCATCCTTGGCGGCGGGGCCGAAGGAGAGGCCCACGTCGATCACGTCGGGCGCCTGCGGGCCGGTGTTGCCCTTGTTGGCGCGGATCGCCTCGAGTTCGTCGGCCGAGCCCGCGTCGGGGTTCAGCTCGTTGACCGAGATCTCGGGATATTTCGCCTTGAAGCCTTCGATCACGCCGCCGTAGTTGCACCAGTCATGGGGCAAGGCGATCGTGGTCAGCATGCCTTCCTTCTTGGCGGCTTCTTCCAGCGCGGCGAGATCCTGCGCCTGACCCATGCCCGAGAAAGCGACCAGCAGGGCGATGCCCGCAGTGGTGGATTTCATGAAACTCATGTCTTTCATCCCTCAAGGTTATCCGCCGCCGGAGACGACGGGTGGCTTGGTCGAATTAAACACGCCTCATGACAAAGTTGTAAAGAATATTGGGCAGTTGGCCTGTTCTTTGAGGCAGGGTGGTCAAGTCTCGGTGGTGGGGGTGATCGGGGTGACCGGCTTGGCTGGGGGCAGAAGAATCTGCTCGTCGATCCAGTCCTGCGCCCCTTGCAGCACGCAATCATGGACCGCGCGGCCGATGGCCTCGCCCAAAGCGGTGTGAAGGCCGGCATATCGGGTCTCGCCCCGATCGGCGGCAATCGCGATGCAATCGGTGCCGGTCCCCGTCGCAAGGCCCGAAGGCAGACGCAGCCCCGCGCCGATGATTGCGGCGGTGCGGGCCTGTGTCGCGATGGTCAAAGCCTCGATCATCGCGGGGGAGGTCAGTCCCGCATCGATCGCGACGGCGATATTGATCGTGCCGTAGCTGCGGGCGCGCGGGCTGTCCTGTGCGGCAGAAGCAAGGCTCGCCGCATCATGGGCGCGGCGATGCCCGATCCTTTCGGCATTGCCCAGACCCACGGTCGCGACCGCATGGACCGGACCGCGCCTTGCCTCGCGGTAGCTGTCGATGCGGCGCGAGGTCATCATGGCGACGCAGGCCCCGTTTGCCGCAAGGCGCGCAGCATCAAGGCTTTCGTCCAGCCAGCGCTGGGCGTCGAAATCGGGGGTCAGGTCGGAATTGCGCACCTCGCGCCAGATGATCCGGCTTGCACGCACCAGCCCCGGGCGATGGGGCGCAAAGGACAGAACCTCCTGCTCGCGCCCGAGATCGGCGATCAGCCACGGCCCCGATTGCGCCAGCCTCATGCGCGTTCCCCGCCCAGAACGCGGAGCGGCTGAAAGATCGGCCCGTCTCCGGTTTGCGCGAAATGGCCCGAAATTCCGAAGCTTCGGGCGAGGTTTTGCGCCGAGAGAACCGCCTCGGGCGCGCCGTCGGCCACGATCCGGCCTTGATCGAGCAGGATCAGCCGCGTGCAATGCCTTACCGCCAGTCCGAGATCATGGAGCGAGGCGATCACGCAGCGCCCTTCGTCGGCGAGGCTGCGGAAAAGCTGCATCGCGCCGATCTGATGGGCGGGATCAAGCCCCGCGATCGGCTCGTCGGCCAGCAAAAGCGGCGTATCCTGTGCCAGCATCCGCGCCAGAAGCACGCGGGTCAGCTCGCCGCCCGAAAGCTCGGTCACGGGACGGTGGCGCAGGGTGCCGAGGCCGAGACGCGCGATGGCGGCCTCGATCCGCGCGCGGCCCGAGGGGCGGCCTTCGTCGAAATGGGGGATGCGGCCAAGGGCCACGAGCGCCTCGACCGGCATCGACCAGACCGCATCGCGGCCCTGCGGCATCCATGCGGCAAGCTGCGCGCGTTTGGCGGCGGGCAAAGCGGCAAGGCTCGCGCGTCCCGAAGCGGGGATCAGGCCGAGGGCGGCGCGCAAAAGCGTGGTCTTGCCCGCGCCGTTCGGCCCGATCAGCCCGATGAATTCGCCGGATCCGGCGCTCAGGCTCGCGCCGTCCACGACGGTGTTTTGGCCGCGTTTGACCGTGAGCTGGTCGAGGATGAGTGGCGCGGCGCCGGTCATTGCCCGCTCCTTTGCCGCCAGATCATGCGCAAGAAGACCGGCGCGCCGATCAGCGCCATGACGACGCCCAGTTTCAGGTCGCGCGCGGGCAGGATCAGCCGCACCGCGATATCGGCGGCCAGCACCATCGCCGCCCCGCCAAGGGCCGAGGCCGCCAGCAGCGCCGCCGGACGTGCCCCCACCGCGCGGCGCAAAAGATGCGGCACCACCAGCCCGACAAAGCCGATCGCCCCCGCAACCGCCGTCGCCGCGCCGACCGAGGCCGCGACACCGATCACCAGCCGCAGCCGCAGCCGGTTGAGGTCGATCCCCATCGATGCCGCGGCATCCTCGCCCAAAGTCAGCGCATCGAGGCCGCGCCGCGTCGAGGCGATCAGCCACCAGCCGCACGCCATGAAGGGCGCGGCAATCGCGACATGGAGCCACGAGCGGTCGGCGAGCGAGCCCATCATCCAGAAAATGATCTCGTTCGCGGCATAGGGATTGGGCGACAGGTTCAGCACCAGCGAGGTCAAAGCCCCCGCCAGTGCCGAGATCGCGATTCCGGCAAGGATCAGCGCCAGGGATTGCCCGCCGGCCTGCGTGCCCTTGCTGCCCGCCAGCATCAATATGATCGCGACCGAGACCACCGCGCCCGCCAGCGCCGCCAAAGGCAGGGCCAGCACAAAACTTGCGGCAAAGCCGGTCTGCAAGGCGACGACCGCGCCGAGCGCCGCCGATGAGGACACCCCGATCAGCCCCGGTTCGGCGAGCGGATTGCGCAGATAGCCCTGCATCGCCGCGCCCGACAGGCCGAGCGAGACCCCGATCATCAGCCCCAGTACCGCGCGCGGCAGGCGGATTTCGCGCATGACCATGCCGAGCGGGCTGTCGCCTGCCGCCAGCGCGGCGAGGCTTTCCGCCAGACCGGCCTTTGCGGGTCCGATCAGGGTCGAGGCGGCAAAAAGCGCCGCGACCAGCAGCGTCAGCGCGATCAAAAGGGGGCGCAGCGTCTTGGTTTTCATGGCAGCCGCGCCAGTTCCGCGGCGGCGCGGGTGATCTGGGGCAGGCCGCAGATCCAGTCGCGGTCGGGGATTGCGATGCGGCTGGCGCCGAGACGGGCCAGCGCCGGATGATCGAGGATTTCCTCGGCGCGCGAGGGGTTGTCGTAGCGCGTGCCGGTCACGACGACGCCTGGCGCGGCCATGACCAGCGCCTCCAGTGCCAAAGGCCCGCCGTAATGCAGGCCGAGCCGGTCGGGTACGAGCTCCAGCCCGGCCTTGCGCATGACATCGCCCGACAGGGTTTCGCGGCCGACGCTATAGCCGTTGGCGTCATAGCTCGCGCCAAGACGCCGCGCGGGAGGCGTGATCGCGGCCAGATCGGCGGTAAAGCTGTCGTTCACGGCTCGGGCTTCCGCCTCGCGGCCCAAAAGTGCGCCCATGACGGCGATGCCCGCGCTGATCTCGGACAGCGAATTGGCGGGCGGCAGGGTCTCGACGCGGATTCCCAGCCGCCGCAGCATCTCGGTGCTCGAGCGTGCGGTATAGCTGCCTGCAAGCACGAGATCGGGCTTGAGCAGGTAAATCTCTTCGGCGTGCGCATGGTTGAGCGGATAGCCCCGCGCCTGATCGGCCATGAGCGAGACCAGCGGATCGGCCGACAGCGCCGAGACGGAGACCAGCTGCCCGGGGCCGGCCAGCAGCATGGCGAGCTGATCGGTGCACAGGTTCATCGACACGACCCGCTTGGGGGCGGGGACCTCGGGTGCGGTTTGTGCCACCGCGGGGCCTGCCGGAAGCAGGGCCGCGGCCGCTCCGAAAAGGCCGGCCGCCAGCGCGGCAGGCAGCTTGTCCGCCATCCATGCGCGGATGGGGGCAATGAGGGGTGATCCGGCCAGTTCCGCCTCCCGTTTCAGGGTTCCGAGCCAGATAGAGGCCCGCGCCGCTTGCTGTCAATCAAGCGGGCAGTCGCGTACCGGTTCCGGCCCGCCCTTTGCCGCCGGCCCGTCTGCCGCCGCGTTCGTGTCGCGTGATGGGGAACCGTGCCCCTGAAGAAGGGTTGGGGCGGGGGTTGGGGCCGGGAATGCGCGGCAGGGACGAAAATCCGATTGCAGACATCCGCTCCGGCGCAGATTAAAGGTGCAAAATCACAGGAGGTCCGGACATGGCCGTCGAAGCAATGGGGACGATGATCGGACCGATCGTGACGCTGATGGGCGCGGCCGTGATTGCGGTGCCGCTGTTCCGCCGGCTCGGGCTCGGCTCGGTTCTGGGCTATTTCGCGGCCGGCATGCTGGTCGGGCCTTCGGTTCTCGGCGTTTTCAGCGATCCCGCCGCGATCCTGCACTTTTCCGAACTCGGCGTGGTGATGTTTCTCTTCATCATCGGGCTTGAGCTGCGCCCGCCGAAGCTTTGGGCGATGCGCGGGCAGATCTTCGGGCTGGGGCTGGCGCAGGTCTTCGGCTGTATCGCGCTGCTCACTTTCGCCTCGATGATGCTCTTCGACCTGACGCCGGCACAAGCTTTCGTGGCGGGGTCGGGGTTCGTCATGTCTTCGACCGCGGTGATCATGTCGATGCTGCAGGAGCGCGGAGAGCTGGCGAGCGCCGAGGGGCAAAAGAATGTCTCGATCCTGCTCTTCGAGGATCTGATGATCGTGCCCCTGCTGGCGATCGTGGCCTTTTTGTCGCCGCTCGATCATGGCGGCGGCGGCATTCAGGCCGCGTTGGTCAGCATCGGCGCGCTGGTTTTGCTGGTGCTTGCTGGACGCTATCTGCTCGATCCGTTCTTCGCGCTGATCGCCCGCGCCCGAACCCGCGAGGTGCTGAGCGCAGGGGCGCTTCTGGTCGTGCTCGGCTCGGCGCTGCTGATGGAAGGGGCGGGGCTGTCGATGGCGATGGGCTCGTTCATCGCGGGGGTGATGCTGTCGGGGTCGAGCTACCGCCACCAGATCGAAAGCGATATCGAGCCCTTCCGCGGCCTGCTGATGGGGCTGTTTTTTCTGGCCGTCGGCATGTCGCTCGATCTGCATGTCGTTCTGGCGGAATGGCGGCTTTTGCTGGCGATGCTGGCGGTTTTCGTCGCCGTCAAAGCCCTTGGCATCTATGCGGTGGCGCGGGCTTTCGGCGCGGGCAACCTGACCGCGCTGCGCCGGACCTCGATCTTCGCGCAGGGCGGCGAATTCGCCTTTGTCCTCTATTCGGCGGCAGCGGGCGGCGGGGTCATTTCGGGGCGCGAGAACGCGATCCTGTCCACGGTCATCATCCTGTCGATGGCGCTGACGCCGCTGATCCTGATTTTCGCCGACCGGCTGCTGACCGTCGAGAAATCGCTCGAAGGGGTCGATCCGGCAATGGGTCTCAAGGGGCAGGTGCTGATGATCGGCTTCGGGCGTTTCGGCCAGATCGCCTCGCAGGTGCTGCTGCTACGCGGAATCGAGGTCTCGATCATCGAAAGCAGCCCCGACCGCATTCGCGAGGCCGAAAGGTTCGGCTTCAAGATCTATTACGGCGACGGCACGCGCCTCGATATTCTGCACCATTCCGGCGCGGCCGATGCCGAGGTCATCATGATCTGCACCGACGACCGCCGCGCCACCTCGCATATCGCCGAGCTTATCCTTGCCGAATTTCCGATGGCCAAGGTTCTGGTGCGCTCCTACGACCGCTCGCATACGCTGGAGCTGCGCCGGATGGGCGTCGATTACGACATCCGCGAAACGGTGGAATCGGCCTATCTCATGGGCGGCGAGGGGCTGCGAGCGCTTGGTGCTGCCGAAGAGGATATCCGCGAGGGAATGGATGAAATCCGCACCCGCGACGAAGAACGGCTCGCCTTGCAGGAGCAGGGCATTAACCAGCCGTTGAAGGACGCGCTTGACAAAGGCGTGACACCTGAACCTTTGTCTCGGGTCCGGCGCATGATTGATCACAAGGAAAAAACAGACTGATGACGACGATTTTGGGTCTTGCGGGCAGCCTGCGCCGCGCCTCCTACAACCGTGGCCTCTTGCGTGCGGCGGCCGAGGTGGCTCCGGCGGGGATCACGATCGAGCTGGGCTCGATCGACGACGTGCCGCTTTACAACGGCGATCTCGAAGATGCCGAGGGGCTGCCTGCTTCGGTCCAGCGCCTGCAGGGCCAGCTGCGCGATGCCGATGCGCTGCTGCTGGTGACGCCGGAATATAACGGCGGCATTCCGGGGGTCTTCAAGAATGCGATCGACTGGATGTCGCGCGGCGAGGGTCTGGCCCATTTCCGCGAGAAACCCGTGGCTGTGATCGGTGCGTCTCCGGGCGGGTTCGGCACGATCTTGTCGCAAAACCACTGGAACCAGGTGCTGCGCCGCCTCAATACCCAGCCGTGGTTCGGTGGCCAGGTCATGGTCTCGCGCGCGGGCACCCATTTCGACGCCGAGCGCAATCTGGTCTCCGAGGATCTGCGCGTCCAGCTCGCGACTTTCCTCGACGGTTTCGCGGCCAGCTACCGCAAATAAGGCGGCGGGGTTTCGCGCCTTCGGCCCCGCAATCCGTGCGGGCCGGAGGCTGCGGCGCGGCAGCCCTTTCACGCGGCGCTTCGGAGGCCTATCTTCGGGACAGGCAAAGGAGAGCACCATGAGCTGGAATCCCGCACTGACCCCTGGTTGCCCCGACGATATCGGGGTCGATTCGATCGAGACCCTGATCATCCCGCGCACCCGCGACATCGGCGCTTTCGAGGTCAAGCGCGCCTTGCCCGCTCCCAAACGCCAGATGGTCGGCCCCTTCATCTTCTTCGACGAGGCGGGGCCTGCCGAATATCTGACCGGACAGGGCATCGACATCTGCCCCCATCCCCATATCGGGCTGGGCACGGTCACTTATCTTTACCGCGGCGATTTCCACCACCGCGACAGCATCGGCACCGATCAGGTCATTCTGCCAGGTGCATTGAACTGGATGGTCGCAGGCAAGGGCGTGACCCATTCCGAGCGCACCTCGGAAGAGGGGCGCGCGGGGCCGCATAGCCTGTTCGGCGTCCAGACCTGGATCGCTCTGCCCGAGAGCCACGAGGATATGAACCCGACCTTCGAGCATCACGCCAAAGAGGCCCTGCCCGAGATCACCGACAAAGGCATCCGCGCCAAGCTGCTTCTGGGCGATGCCTACGGCAAATCCGCCCCCGCGACGCTGTATTCGGAAACCTTCTATCTCGACGTCGTGCTCGAGGCGAACACGCGTTTTCCGCTGCCCGACAATCACGAGGATCGCGGGCTTTATATCGTTCAGGGTTCGGTCACGGTCGCGGGCCAGCTGTTCGAGGCGGGACGGATGATGGTTTTCCGTCCGGGCGACCACATCACCATTGCGGCGGGCGAACAGGGCGCGCGGCTGATGGCGCTTGGCGGGGCGACGCTGAACGGGCCGCGCTATATCTGGTGGAACTTCGTCGCCTCGACGCGCGACCGGATCGAACATGCGAAGGAAGAGTGGCGCGCCGCCAATTGGGGGCAGGGCCAGTTCGACCTGCCCGTCGGCGACGACAAGGTCTATGTGCCTTTGCCCGAAAGATAAAAACATCGGGCGATCGGGCTGTGGCGGCCGGAATGCCTCCCCGCAAGGCCGTGCCGGACGCTGAGGTCGCGCTTGCATCTGTGCGGATTCCGGAAAGCAGTGTTCGGCTTAAGCGAACACTCAAGGCGTTGTCGGATCGCCGCCGCATCTCCATCTTGTGATCAACAACGGCATTGATGCCGCATGAATCCGGAGAGTGAGATGAGAAAGATCCTGTCGACCAAATCTGCACCGCGTGGCCATTGGGTTGGCGACGGTTTTCCCGTCCGTTCGCTTCTGTCGGACATGGAGGGGCTGAACGAGTTTTCGCCCTTTCTGCTGCTCGACTATGCCGGTCCCGAGAAATTCGGCCCCGCCAAACGTCCGCGCGGCGTTGACGTCCATCCGCACAAAGGTTTCGAGACCGTCACCATCGTCTATCAGGGCGAAGTCGAGCACGGCGATTCCACCGGTCAGGGCGGCGTGATCCGCGAGGGCGACGTGCAGTGGATGACGGCGGCAGACGGGATCCTGCACAAGGAGTTCCACAGCCACGACTTCACCAAAAAGGGTGGCACGCTGGAAATGGTCCAGCTTTGGGTCAACCTTCCGGCCAAGCACAAATCGGCGAAGCCGGGTTACCAGAGTATCGGTTCGGGCGACATTCCGGTGGTCGATCTGCCTGATGGCGCGGGCCGCGTGCGGGTGATTGCAGGCAGTTTCGACGGTGTCAAAGGTCCGGCCAAGACCTTCACACCTGTTGAGGTCTGGGACCTGCGCCTCAAGAGCGGCGCGTCGCTGACGCTGGACCCCAAGGCCGGTTTCAACGTCACCGTCGTCGTGCTCGAGGGCGAGGTCGTGCTGAACGGCGAGAAAGAGCTGAAAGGTGCGGCGCGCGCCCAGCTTTCGCCCGACGGTGGCGCTTTCAACCTCAAGGCGGGCTCGGATGCCAAGATCCTGATCCTCGCCGGCGAGCCGATCGACGAGCCGGTGGTGGCTTACGGTCCCTTCGTCATGAATACGCAAACCGAAATCCGTCAGGCGATGAAGGATTTCAATTCAGGCAAGTTCGGCCGCCTCTGATCGCGGCCCTGCCTTAACCATTGGTCCGGCTGCGGGCCTCCACGCGTGCTCCACAACTGCCGCCATGTCCCGGGACCCGTTCCCGGCATGGCGGCTTTTTTTCGTCGCGCTTTATGCACGAAACCAAGATGCACCCTCAAGAAATCCGGCGGAGTTGTTATTCTTTTGTAAGGCGACAGGGAAATTATCTTTGTGCGATATATACAATGTTTTCAGATAACCCTATTCTCGTTGAACCCGTCCTTGGCCCCGGATGAACATCTTGCCTTACATTTCGGATGACAAATCGACCAAGCTTGCCGTCATCGCCGACGACCTGACGGGAGCGCTTGATTCCACGGCACCTTTCGCCGGCCGCGGCCTCGTGGTCGAGGTCGCGCTGACCGCCGAAGCCGCGCCCGAAGTGGCCGCCAGCGGGGCCGATATCATCGTGATCAACACCGCCTCGCGCGAATTGAGCGCCGAGGCCGCCCATGATGCCGTCGCCCGCGCCGCCAGTGCCATTCCGGCCGGTCTGCGCCTGTTCAAAAAGGTCGACTCACGCCTCAAGGGTCATGTCGTTCCCGAGATTTCCGCGCTGACCTTTACCCATGCTTTGGCCGCCCCCGCGATTCCGGCTTTCGGGCGCATCGTGCGCTGCGGAATGATGACGGGATTCGGCGTCGACCGCCCGATCTCGGTCGTCGCGGCGCTGGGACCGCATGCGGCGCGGGCCGATATTCCCGATACCAATACCGATGTGGAAATGCGCGCCGCTCTGGTTGCCTCGCATGCCGAATTGCTGATCGGCGCCCGCGGGCTGGCCGAGGCGCTGGCGCTGCAGATGACCGGCAGGCCCAAGGCCGAGCTGGTCGGGCTGAGCGGGCCGGACGGGGTGATGGTGATCGGTTCGCGCGATCCGATCACGATGGCGCAGGTCGCGGCCTTGCGCGCGACGCGCAATCCCCATTACCTGCCCGCGCCGAATGGGGTTTTCTCGCCTGATCCGCGCGCGGGTCTGGTGCTGGTCCAGGCCTTGCCCGCCGAGCACGAAATCGCGGGTGCCGAGGTTGCGGCCAATCTGGCGCGTGGCCTGCATCCGGCCATGACGGAGCGTTGCGGCACCTTGTTTCTGACCGGCGGCGCCACCGCCGAGGCGGTTCTGTCGGCCATGGGCATCACGCGGATGCGCCTTTTGGGGGAATGTCTTCCCGGTATTGCGGTCGCGACGGCCAAGGGTTTGACGATCGTGACGAAATCGGGGGGATTTGGTGATGATGCGACCTTGTTGCAGATTGCCGCGATGATCGAGCAAGGGGGGAAGGGATGAGTTTCGGTGTCGGAGGAGGGCGGAAGAGCCTTGCGGATCTGGTCTTCGAGCGCATGCAGCGCGCGATCAAATCCGGTGCATACGGCTCGGACGAGCGTTTGCCGACCGAGCACGAGCTGGCGGCCGAATTCGAGGTTTCGCGCCCCATCGTGCGCGAGGCTTTGCGGCGTCTGCGCGAGCAGGGGTTGATCTATTCGCGTCAGGGCGCGGGCAGTTTCGTGCGCTCGATCGGGCTCAAGCAGCCACTGGGGTTCGGACAGCTCGAAAATGTCGCCGATCTGCTCAATTGCTACGAATTCCGCCTGACGATCGAGCCGGAGGCCACCGCTTTCGCCGCCGAACGCCATCGGCCAGAGACGCTTTTGGCGGTCAGCGAGGCGCTCGAGCTGATGCGCGATGCGACCAACCGTTCGAGCCATCGCGAGGATGCCGATTTCCAGTTCCACCTGTCGATCGCGCTGGCGGCGGAGAACAGCTATTTTTCGACCGCGATGGAAGCACTGAAGGATCACATCGCCGTCGGCATGCGCTTTCACGGCGCTTCGGTCAAACGCGATGCCACCGGATTGGCCCGCGTTTTCGCCGAGCATAACGCGATTTTCGAAGCCATCCGCGACCGCAAATCCGATCTGGCACGCGAATTGATGCGCGACCACCTTTCCGGCTCGCGCGAGCGTCTGTTCGAGCGTCGCCGCCCCGACCCCGAGGCCGGAGCGGCCTGAGGGATCAGAAGGCCGCGCGGTAGATCGCGAGGACTTCGTCCTGCGACATGTCGCGCGGATTGTTGTCCATCAGCCGGCGGATCGCATGGGCATCCTGCGCGAAACGCGCGAGCTGGTCTTCCTGCGCGCCAAGGGCCGACAGGCGCATCTCGATCCCGAGACCGGCGCAAAAGCCGCGCGCCGCAGCCTCGAGCCCGTCTTTCGCGACACGGGCGCCAAGGCCGAGCGCCGCGACGATCTCGGCGGTTTTCGCGGGGGCCGCGCCTTCGTTGAAGGCAAGAACATGCGGAAAGATCACCGCATTGGCGAGCCCGTGGGGCAGGTTCAGAAGCGTGCCCAAAGGATAGGCCAAAGCATGGCCCGCCGCCGTATTGACCGGACCAAGGCAGATCCCGCCATAGAAGGAGGCCAGCATCATGCCCTCGCGCGCCTCGGTATCGGTACCGTCCGCGACCGCGCGGGCGAGGTAGCGGCCGACCAGCTCGATCCCCATGCGGGCGTAGCCGTCGATGACCGGATGGGCGCGTTTGCTGGTGAAGGCCTCGACGCAATGGGCCATCGCATCGACGCCCGTCGCGGCGGTCACGGCGGGCGGGACGGAATAGGTCAGCTCTGGGTCGAGAATGGCGAGATCGGCAATCAGATGCGGGCTTTCCACGGCGATTTTCGCGCCCTTGCCCGGATCGGTGATCAGCGCGCGGATCCCCGCCTCGGAGCCGGTCCCTGCCGTGGTCGCGATCTGCGCCAACGCGCTGCGCCGCCCCGCGACGCGGTTCGGGCCCGCGACATCCTCGAGGCTTTGGTCACCGTCCCAGAGCGCGGCGACGAGTTTCGCCACATCCATGACCGAGCCGCCGCCCAGACCCACGACGAGATCGGGCCGTGCCGCCCGCGCCGCAGCCAAGGCCGCGTCAAAGGTTGCGGTGTCGGGCTCGCCGGGGATGTCGTCGAAGACGACGGGTGCGCTCTCCAGCCCCAGGCGGTCGATGAAACCGGCCGTATGGGGGGTCGCTAGAACCAAAATGCGCTTGGCCTCTTTGGTCCAGGCGCCAAGGCCCGCGGCCGCGCCTTTGCCGATGTCCAGCCGTTTGGGCTGATGCAATGTGATGATGCGGTCCATTCCGGCCTCCGGCTTACAGGGCTTCGAGACGGGCCATTTCGGCCCAGACGGCATCGCGCTCGCTTTCGGCGAGGGGCGAGAAGGGCGGGTGCACATTCAGCCAGCCGTTGTCGCCGCGCCTGCGCGCGAGCATGGTCTTGACCGTCGGCAGCTGCACATAGGCATTGGTGAGGTTGCGCCAGTTGACGATCACCTCTTGCGCGGCCTTGACCTCGTGCGCTTTGGCGGGGTCGTTCCAGTGGTCGAAAACGATGCGCAGCTCGCGCGCGACAAGGTTCGAACTGGCGGTGATGCAGCCCGCGCCGCCGCCCTCGAGCAGCGGCAGAAGCAGCGGATCGGCCCCCGCCAGAACCGCGAAACCGGGAAAACGGGCCGCGATTTCATGCATGTTGCCGATCTTGCCGTCGCTGTCCTTGATACCGACGACGATATCGGGAAATTCGCGGAGCAGCATCTCGATGAGATTGTGGCTGATCGGTACGCCGGTCAGCATCGGGATGTGGTACAGTACCACGCGCAGCCGGTCGCTGCCGGTTTTCTCGATGATCTCGGCGTAAAAGCGAAAGAGGCTCTCGTCGGAAAAGGCGGTGTAGTAAAAGGGCGGCAGCAGGACGACGCCCTTGACCCCCAGATCGACCGCATGGCGCGTCAGGGTGACGGCATCGGTGACCGAGCAGGAGGAGGTGCCGGGCAAAAGCGCCTCGGGCGGGGTGCCGCCGTCCAGCGCGGCCTCGAGCAGGGCCATGCGCTCGTTCAGCCCGAAGCTGTTGGCCTCGCCGGTCGAGCCGAGCATGGCGATGCCGTGGCAGCCCTCGTCGAGCAGGGCTTTGCTATGGGCGCCGAACAGGGCCAGATCGGGCGTGCCGTCGGCCTTGAGCGGGGTGGCTGCGGCGCAATAGACGCCTTCGATGTTGAAACTCATGCTTTCTCTCCGGCGACCAGCTTGCGCGCATAGGCGATGGCCTCGTTCATGTTGCCGTGGTTGGCGATGCCCTTGCCCGCGATGTCGAAGGCGGTGCCGTGATCGACCGAGGTCCGGTCGATCGGCAGCTCGACCGAGACGTTCACTGCCGTATCGAAGGCCACCAGCTTGATCGGGATATGGCCCTGATCGTGATATTGCGCGACCACGAGGTCGAAATGGCCGCTATAGGCGCGGTGAAAGACGGTATCGGCCGAGATCGGGCCGTGGGCGTCGATGCCTTCGGCGCGCGCGGCGGCGACGGCGGGTGCGATCTGGTCGTCATCCTCGGTCCCGAACAGGCCGTTCTCGCCGCAATGGGGGTTGATCCCCGCCACCGCGATGCGCGGCGCGGCAATGCCGATGCGCTTGAGATGGGCGTTGCCCGCGCGGATCGTGGCCAGAACGCGTTCGGTCGTGGCGCGGGCGATGGCGTCTTTCAGCGAGACATGGGTCGAGACATGGATGACCTTGAGCCGCTCGGACGCCAGCAGCATATAGGCCGCCTGCGCGCCTGTCAGACTGCGCAGCATGCCGGTATGGCCGTCGTAATGGTGGCCCGCGGCGTTCAGCGCCTCTTTGTTGATCGGTGCGGTGACGATGCAGCCGATCTTGCCGGCCTCGGCGTCGCGGACCGCGCGTTCGATAAAGCGGAAGGCGGCATCGCCCGCGACGGGCGAGAGCTTGCCCCAGGGCAGCGGCGCGCCCTCGACCGGCAGATCGATCACGCGGCCCTCGAGGTCGACATCGCAGCCCACGGCGGTCTTGGCGGCTTCGAGCGTGGCGCGGTTGCCGTAGATCAGGGTGCGGGCGCGATCCTCGGGCGACATCTCCGCCAGGGCTTTGACGCTGATTTCGGGGCCGACACCGGCGGGGTCCCCCATGGTGATGCCGATGATGTCGCTCATGCTGCGGACTCCGCTTGGATTTGGGTGAATGCCTCGGGCGAGAGGCGGACATATTTGATGGCGCGGCGGTGGTAGGTATAGGCCAGATGCAGGCTGCCGTCGGGGCCTTGCAGCAGCCAAGGATAGGACATTTCCTTGTTGCGGCCATCGGTCGAATCGTTCGAGGTGCAGCTTCCGGGCCCGTCTTCGATGATCAGGCGGAGCGGAAAGCTGAGGCCGCCGTCTTCGGACAGGCACAGCGCGACCGGCGCGCGCGGCACGCCCCAGATCGGGGTGCAGCCGCCTGAATCGGGCGTGTCGCCGCCGGTCTCGGGGCGGTCGTCGTCTTCCCCGAGCTCGTCGTAAAGCGAGGCGCGGCGATCGGTCGAGGTCAGCGCCGACGAAGGGTTCGCGATCATCGCGACGCGACCATCCGCGAGCCGGATCGCCGCGATCGAGGAGTTGTTGTTGGGCACATCGGTCGGCACCGGCGCGCTCCAGCTGAGCCCGCCGTCGCGGCTTTCCGAGCGGTGGACCGTATCGGCCTGACGGCGGCGATAGAAGGCAGCGAAATGGTTCTGGCCCAGCTCGACCGGACTCATATGGACCGAGCCGGTCGAATCCGCGATCTCCTGCAGTACCCAGCTTTCGCCGCCGTCATGGCTGATCCCCATCGCGGCGACATCATGGCTGCCGTTCCATTTCCGGTCCGGCCGCGTCACGCAGCGAAAGATCGGCAAGAGCCAGGCCCCGTCGCGGCGCACCACCAGCGGCGCGCGGATGAAGCAGCCGGCCGGCAGGTCGATGAACCGACCTTCCTCCGCGCGGATCATGGTCGGATCGGCGGGGTCGAGGTGCAGGGCCGCCATGCGGATCCGGCACTCGTCCTGATTGCCCGAGGGCTGCGCGGTGTGAAACAGCCACAGCTGGCCATCAGGCGCGGTGAAGATGACGGGGTTCTGCTCGGAGCGCGCGGGATCAAAGCTGAGCACGCGCGGCGGACCCCAGCGATCGCCCCCATTCGGCAGGATCGCGGCATGGATCGCGATATCGGACTTCCCCTCGAGCGTGCCGCCGAACCAGGCGCAAAGCAGCGCGCCATCCGGTAGAGGATGCAGGAAAGCCGCGTGGTTCTGGATCATGGGCGAGGGCAGAAAGGCCTCCAGCCGGCCCGGTGAAACCTCGGTCAACGTGCCGGTCATTGCGGCGGCGATTTCATCAGGACCCATGCTCTTCCTCCCTCGGCCTCCCCTTGGCCGGAACTACGCGAAGGATTGGATCAAAATCAAAGGTTGTCAAGTTGATGATCTGTTGTTCGAAGAAGTAATTCAGCGGAAAAATTTGTAAAAGCTAATAAAAACAAATAACTGAATGGGATGATATTTTGTCGCGGAGGCTGTGTCTTGAAATAAGTTGACAATAGTTGCCGCGTTCATGCATCCTTCTGGCCAGTGGATGAGGACCGCGGATTCGCGTGATGGGGGGGAGAGGGTATGGTCGGGGCGCAGCCCAGATCTGGACGGGTCGTGCTGGCTGTCGTGTGCGCGGCTGGCGGGGCGGCTTTGGCTGCCTTTGACGCGGTGATCGTGCGCGCGCTGGCGGGCGGCGTGCATCCTTTCGTGATCGGCTTTTTCCGCGCGGCCTTCGGTGCGCTTGCAGTTCTGCCGCTGGTGATCCGGCGGCCGCAGGTTCTCCGCACCGGCTTTCCGCTGTCCCAACATGCGCTGCGCGCCGGATTGAAGCTGGTTGCGATGGTGGCCTTTTTCGCGGCCTTTTCACGCGGGGCTTTGACCGATGTGACCGCAATCGCCTTTACCTCGCCGGTTTTCGTCGTGCTCGGCGCGGCATTGGTGCTGGGCGAGCGTCTCGGCCCCCTTCGGATCGCCGCCCTGCTTCTGGGCCTTGCCGGAGCGTTGGTCATTGTCGGGCCAAGTCCCGAGGGCTTTGGTGCGGGGCTTTCTCTCGCCATGGCATTCGCGCTGTCGGGTGCGGTGATGCAGGCTGTTATCCAGCTCATGCTGAAATCCATGTCGGCGGGCGACAGCACCGCGACTTTGGTGGTCTGGAACCTGCTTTTGACCGTGCCTTTGGCGCTGCTTCTGGCGCTGCCGGTCTGGACCATGCCGGATGCGGGGCAGCTTGGCCTTCTGGCGCTGCAAGGCGTGCTCGGCGCGGCCTGCATGGCGCTGATGACCCATGCTTTCAGCCTTGCCGATGCCTCGATCATCGCGCCGCTGGATTTCCTGCGCCTGCCTTTGGTCGCGCTTTTGGCCTATGCGTTTTTCGCCGAGATCGCGCGTCCGGCGACCCTGATCGGCGGCGCGCTGATCTGCCTTGCGGCGCTGATCGCCTCGCGTGCTTCGGGGCGGGCGCGAGAGAAACAGCGTCGGGCGGAGAAACAGGGGCGCACGGCGGCTTTGACTGCCGGAAAACGCTCATGACACGATTTTCCAACGGGAGGAAAACACCAATGACGATCAAGAAGATGCTTTGGGGCGCGGTGCTTTCCGCCGTCGCGATGGGGCCGGCTTTCGCGCAGGACACAGGCGTGAAAATCGTGCTCAACGAAGAGGCCGACCTGCTCGAGCCCTGCATGGCGACGCGCTCGAACATCGGGCGGATCATCTTGCAAAACATCAGCGAGACCCTGACCGAGCTGGATGTGGCGGGCGGCGAGCTCAAGCCCAAACTGGCCGAAAGCTGGGAGCAGAATGCCGACGGCAGCTGGCGTTTCCATCTGCGTCAGGGCGTGACCTTCTCGGACGGGACGGGCTTTGACGCCAAAGACGTCAAGCACAGCTTCGACCGTGCCACCGATGCCGCGATCACCTGCGAAACGCCGCGCTATTTCGGCGGCATGACGGTTTCGGTCAATGTCGTCGACGACAAGACCGTCGATATCGTCTCGGATCCGGTGCAGCCGATCATGCCGCTGCTGTTCTCGTTGGTGACGATCGTCCCCGAGGAAACCAAGGTCGAATTCATCCGCGAGCCCGTCGGCACCGGCCCCTATGCGCTGACCGAATGGACGCCGGGCCAGCAGATCGTCCTGACCGAGCGCGCCGATTATTGGGGCGAAAAGCCCGCCGTGACGCAGGCGACCTATCTCTTCCGCGCCGATCCCGCCGTGCGTGCGGCGATGGTCGCCACTGCCGAGGCCGATATCGCGCCCTCGATCGCGCAGCTTGATGCGACCAATCCGGCGACCGATTTCTCCTATCTTGATTCCGAGACGGTCTATATCCGCCTCGACCACAGTCAGGCACCGGTGAACGACCTGCGCGTACGCCGCGCGCTGAACATGGCGATCGACCGCGAAGCCTTCCTCGGGACCTTGGTGCCCGAAGGGACCGAGCTCGCGACCGCCGTTTTCCCGCCGCCGACCCTGGGCTGGAACAAGGATGTGGCCGTGCCCGCCTTAGATCCCGAAGGCGCCAAGGCGCTTCTGGCCGAGGCCAAGGCGGACGGCGTTCCGGTCGACACCAAGCTGACGCTGGTCGCGCGTACCGCCAACTTCCCCAACATCACCGAGATTATGGAGGCCATCCAGCAGATGTTGCAGGAGGTGGGCTTCACCGTCGATCTGCAATTCTACGAGGTCGCGGAATTCGAGAAGATGTATTCCAAACCCTATCCGACCGATCGCGGCCCGCTGATGGTGACGGCGATGCACGACAACTCCAAGGGCGATCCTGTTTTCTCGATGTATTTCAAATACGCGACCGACGGCCGTCAGTCGGGCGTGGCGGATGCCAAGGTCGACGGGATGATCGAAAAGGCCTCGGCTGCGACCGGCGCGGATCGCGCGGCGCTTTGGAGCGAGCTGCAGAAATATCTGCATGACGACCTCGCGGCGGATGTGCTGCTGTTCCATATGGTCAGCTACAGCCGCGTCGCCGAGCGCCTGGACTGGCGCCCGACCATGGCGACCAATTCGATGCTGCCGCTTGCCGGCATCGCCTTCAAATAAGACCCACTGCCGGTCCGGACGGTGACTATCTCCGTCCGGACCTCGCGAACCGAGCTTCGAGCCCGCCTTCTGAGACGGACAGACCCATGCAGAGATTCATCCGCAAACGCGCCTTCGCGAGCCTTTTGTCCCTGTTGGGGCTGGTCGTGGCCGTTTTCTTCCTGTCCCGCCTGACGGGCGATCCGACCGCGCTTTTCCTGCCGGTCGATGCCACCGATGCGATGCGCCAGCAGTTTCGCGAGGTCCACGGCCTCAACGATCCGCTGATCGTGCAATTCGGAAATTACCTCTGGGATCTGGTGCATCTCGATTTCGGCGAGTCGCTGCGCAAAGCGCGACCGGCCATCGATGTCGTGATGGAGGGCTTTGCCTGGACGTTGCAACTGGCGCTGATCACGATGGTTCTGGTGGCGCTCGCGGCCGTGGTGGTTGGCTCGCTGGCGGCCTTCAAGGTGGGCGGCATTTTCGACCGCGTCGCCTCGCTTTTGTCTTTGATCGGGGCCTCGGCGCCCGATTTCTGGGTCGCCATCGTCGCGATCACGGTTTTCTCGGTCGGGCTGGGCTGGGTGCCGACTTCGGGAACGGGAACGGCGCTGCATTGGGTTTTGCCGGTCGCGGTGCTGTTCATCCGCCCCTTCGGGCTGATCGTGCAGGTGGTGCGCGGCTCGATGATCACGGCGCTATCCTCGGCCTATGTCAAAACCGCGCGTGCCAAAGGCGTGCGCTCGCGGCCGATCATCTTTGTCCATGCGCTGCGCAATGCGATGTTGCCGGTGATCACGGTGATCGGCGATCAGGCGGCGGCGCTTTTGAACGGCGCGGTCGTGATCGAGACGATCTTCGGCTTTCCCGGCGTCGGCAAGCTGATGATCGATTCCATTCTTCAACGCGATTTCAACGTGGTGCTGGCCGCGATCATGGTCACGGCTCTGGCGATTTTCGTCATGAACCTGCTGATCGATCTGGCCTATTCGCTGCTTGATCCGCGCATCCGTCACTAAGGGCCCGGCCATGAGCACAACCGACATCCTTCCGCCCGAGCCAAGCGCCGCCCGCCGTTACCTGAACATGCTTTGGGCCGATAAATTCGCGGTCTGCGCGGTGATCTTCCTGCTCGTGGTGCTGGTCATGGCGGTGATCGGGCCGTCGTGGATGAACGATCTGGCGCAAAAGCAGAACCTGCGCGGACGCAATGCTCCGCCCTTCGATCTGTCGCGCGGCTGGGTCTGGTTTTTGGGCGCGGATGCGCTTGGCCGCCCGCTGCTGGCGCGCATTATCGTGGCCACGCAAAACACCATGATGGTCGCGGCGGGGGCCGTGTTCTTTTCGGCGCTGATCGGCTCGGGGTTGGGGCTGGTCGCGGGCTATGCCAGCAAGCGCACCGGCGAGGTGATCATGCGGCTGGCCGATGTGATCATGTCCTTCCCTTCGCTTTTGCTGGCGGTGATCGTGCTTTACGTCCTCGGCCCTTCGGTCGGGAACCTGATCATCGTGCTGGCGATCACCCGCATCCCCGTCTATCTGCGCACCACCCGCGCCGAGGTGCTGGAAATCCGCGAGCGCATGTTCGTGCAGGCCGCCCGCGTCATGGGCGCCCCCGCGCGGCGCATCATCTTGCGCCATATCCTGCCGGTGGTCCTGCCGACGCTGATGACGATCGCGACGCTGGATTTCGCCTTCGTCATGCTGGCCGAAAGCTCGCTGTCCTTTCTGGGCATCGGCATCCAGCCCCCCGAGATCACCTGGGGGCTGATGATTTCGCAGGGGCGGCAATATCTGACGAACGCCTGGTGGCTGTCGTTCTGGCCGGGGCTTGCGATCATCCTGACCACTTTGTCGCTGAACCTGCTGTCGGGCTGGATGCGTGTCGCGCTGGACCCGGCCCAACGCTGGCGGCTGGAAATGAGAGGGCGCAAGAATGACTGACCATCTGCTCGAGGTGCGCAACCTCTCGGTCGAATTCCACACGGCGGCTGGGGTCGTCAAAGCGGTCAGGAACGTCGGCTATCATCTGGACCGTGGCGAGACGCTGGCCATTCTGGGCGAAAGCGGCTCGGGCAAATCGGTCTCGTCCTCGGCGATCATGAACCTGATCGACATGCCGCCGGGAAAGATCACCTCGGGCGAGGTGATTTTTGACGGGCAGGATCTGTTGAAGCTGGGCGCGGGCGCGCGGCGCGAGATCAACGGCCGCCGCATCGCGATGATTTTCCAAGACCCGCTCAGCCATCTCAATCCGGTCTATACCGTCGGCTGGCAGATCGCCGAGGCGCTGACGACCCATGACATCCCGCGCGACAAGGCCCGTGTCGAGGCCCTGCGTCTGGTCACCCGCGTCGGCATCCCCAACCCCGAGGCCTCGCTAGGGAAATATCCGCACGAGTTCTCGGGCGGGCAGCGCCAACGTCTGATGATCGCGATGGCGCTGGCGATGAAGCCCGACCTCCTGATCGCCGACGAGCCGACCACCGCGCTCGATGTGACGGTTCAGGCCGAGGTTCTGGGCCTGCTCGAAGAGCTTCAGCGCGAGACCGGCATGGGCATCCTGATCATCACCCATGATCTGGGCGTCGTTGCCGAAATCGCCGATCGGGTCGTCGTGATGAATGCGGGCGAGGTGGTGGAAACCGGCCCCGCGCGCGAAGTCTATCACAATCCCAAGCACCCCTATACCCGCAAGCTGATCGGGGCCGCGCCGGGCAAGGGCGCGATGCATGATCCCGCCCCGCCGCAGGGGGCGCCCGTGCTCGACGTGCGCAATCTGCGCAAGGATTACGGCGATTTCCTTGCGCTTGAAGATGCCAGCTTCCAGCTCATGGCCGGCGAGACGCTGGCGATTGTCGGCGAAAGCGGCTCGGGGAAGTCGACCTTGGCCAAGGTGCTCCTGCGTCTGGAAGAGCCGAGCGGCGGGCAGGCGCTCTGGAAGGGGCGCGATCTTTTCGCAATGTCACCGGCCGAGCTTTACGCTTTGCGCCGCGATCTGCAGATGGTGTTTCAGGACCCGACGCAATCGCTCAATCCGCGGATGACGGTCTATCAGCTCGTCTCCGAGGCTTGGGCGATCCACCCCGGCATCCTGCCCAAAGCGCGCTGGCGCGCCCGCGTCGCCGAGCTTCTCGAGCAGGTCGGGCTGAAGCCCGAGATGGCCAACCGCTACCCGCACCAGTTTTCCGGCGGGCAGCGCCAGCGCATCGCGATTGCCCGTGCGCTCGCGCTCGAGCCCGAGCTGATCATCTGCGACGAAGCCGTCTCGGCGCTCGATGTTTCGGTTCAGGCACAGGTGATCGCGCTTTTGGACAAATTGCGCCGCGAGATGGGCATTGCCTTCATCTTCATCGCCCATGACCTGCCGGTGGTGCGCGATTTTGCCGATCACGTCATGGTCATGAAAAAGGGCCGCGTGGTCGAGCTGGGCACGGTGGCGCAGGTCTTCGATGCCCCGCGCGAGCCCTATACCCGCGCGCTTCTGGCGGCAGGG
The DNA here is from genome assembly GCF_042430175.1 of Paracoccus cavernae. Classification (NCBI taxonomy): domain Bacteria; kingdom Pseudomonadati; phylum Pseudomonadota; class Alphaproteobacteria; order Rhodobacterales; family Paracoccaceae; genus Paracoccus; species Paracoccus cavernae. The sequence continues at coordinate 98,849 of NZ_JBHMDZ010000045.1, forward strand.
CTCGACCCCGATCCCGATGTGCAGGCCGCGCGCCGCGCCGAAAGGTTGGCGGACGAAAGCCGCGTGCCGGCCTGAGCCCCCGCCCGACCGGCGCGGGGTCTAGGTCTTTTGCACCAGAACCTCGGCCAGATCGCGTGCAAAGAGCCGCGCGACCTCGGTCGGTTCGGGCTGGACGCGCAGGGCGATGTAGAATTGTGATTTCCACAAAAGCCCCGGCGCATCCAGCGCCCGCATCTCGCCGCGATCGACCCATTTCTGCGCGAAATGAACCGGCAGAAAGCCCAGAAAACAGCCCGAGCGGATCAGCACGGCCTGCGCCTCCATATTCGAGACCGAGGCCGTGATCTGCGGCTCGTGCAGCGCGGCAAGCTCGGCGCGTTCGAGATAGGGGCGCACCGTCATCGCATGGCGCGAAATCGTTTCGGGGGTGATCTCCGCGGCGGGGCGGTCGAACAACGGATGGTTGAGGCCGCAGTAGAGCTGGTGGTCCTCGACCCAGACAGGACGGTAGTCGATATTGGCATGGCGCGTCGGAAAAGGGCCGACCGCAACATGGATATCGCCGGTCTGCAGGCCCTTGCTCAGCGCCTCGGTGGTGCCGACCTCGACCGTCAGCCGGACCTGCTGCTCGCGGGTGAAAAAGCGCCGCAAGGCGAGATGGACGGGCAGGTCGGGGTTGTCGACCTCGCTGTCGACGATGCCGATGCGCAAATGGCCGGTCAGAACGCGGCGCAGGGTGCCCAGATTGGCCTCGCAGGTTTCCATCACGCCCAGCATGCGCTTGGCCTCGGCATAGACCTCGGCCCCTTTGGCGGTGACGGTGAAACCGGCCCGCCCGCGTTGGCATAAAGTAAAGCCGAGCGTGGTTTCGAGATCCTTGAGATGGGTCGAAATCGCCGCCTGCGACGCGCCGAGCACGGCCTGCGCGCCCCCGAAGCCGCCATGCTCCACCACCGCGCAAAAGGTGCGCAGGTTGCGCAAAGTATAATCGCTGATCCGCATGAGGCCCTCCTCCGGCTTCCGCTTCACAGGATGGATTACTTTAGATTTCTTGAAACAAGAAATGGAAAGATCGGATTTATACGCGATTTCCCTCGCGGCATGGTCTGGATATTCGCACTTGGGCAGGGGGAGGCACGAGCGGCGATCCGCATTGGGAGAACCCAATCGCGGCACCGGAAATCAACCATGGGAGGGGAAGATTTCTATGTCAGTATCAAGCACGGATCTGGGCGCCGGCGCCCGCTCGCATCCGCAAACGGATGTGTCCAAAGACGAATTGCTGCGCCGCGCGGCCTTCGCAAGCTTCATCGGCACCTTTGTCGAATGGTTCGACTATGCGGTCTACGGCTTTCTGGCCGCGGTGATCGCGGTCGTCTTCTTTCCCGCGACCGATGCGCGTTCGGGATTGATGGCGGCCTATGCGGTTTTCGCTTTGTCCTTCATCATCCGTCCGATCGGCGGCGTGATCTGGGGCCATTTCGGCGATAAATTTGGGCGCAAGGCCACGCTGTCGCTGTCGATTTTCATCATGTCGGCCGCGACTTTCGTCATCGCCTTTCTGCCGAGCTACGAGACCGCCGGCATGCTGGCGCCGATCCTGCTTTTGCTGACGCGGATGGTGCAGGGCTTTGCCGCTTCGGGCGAGTTCGCGGGCGCGGCCTCGTTTCTGGCGGAATATGCGCCCGACAACCGGCGAGGCTTTTTCACCTCGCTGGTGCCTGCAGGCGAGGCGGCGGGGCTTTTGGCGGCATCGCTGTTCGTCGCGCTGCTTTACGCTTTGTTGTCGGATGCGCAACTCCAGTCATGGGGCTGGCGTCTGCCTTTCCTGATGGCGTTCCCCTTGGGCTTCGTCGGCGTCTTCATCCGCCGCCGCCTCGAGGAAACCCCACATTTCCAGGCGTTGGAACAGGAAAACCACGTTCCCACGACGCCCGTGAAAGAGCTGTTCAAGAACAATTTCCCGCAGCTGATGATGGCTTTCGGCGGCACGCTTCTGAACGCGGTCGGCTTTTACCTCATCCTGATCTACATGCCGACCTACCTTGCCGGAGAGCTGGGCGTGGGCAAAGAGGCCGCATTCCTGTGCTCGACCGTGACGCTGGTGGCCTACCTCGGCTCGATCTTCATCATGGGGGCGCTGTCGGACAAGCTGGGGCGCAAAGTCATCCTGCTGCTGTGCTCGGTCCTGTTTGTCGTGCTGACGGTGCCGCTGTTCATGGTCCTGTCCTCGATCACCTATACCGGCATGGCGAGCACCAGCTATCTGATGATCCTCATGGTCCTTGCGCTGTTCGGGGTCATGATGGCGATGAACGGCGGCACTTTGGCCACGTTCCTGTGCGAGCTCTTCCCGACCCGCGTGCGTTTTTCGGGCTTCGCGCTCAGCTATAACTCGGCCAATGCCTTCTTTGGCGGCACCGCGCCTTTGATCGCAACATGGGTCGGCGGGATCATCGGCAGCGCCCTTGCGCCGGCCTATTTCCTGACCGGCGCCGCAATCATCACCTTCTTGTCGATCATGATGGCCCGCGCAGGCGGGGCAGGGTCGAAGCTGGAAGAGTGACCCAATATCTTGTTGAAAGGACATCATGAAATGAGCACGGACAAATATTCAGCGGGTCGCCTGAACCTACCCTTCGTCGGGATCTGCACCTTCGGCAAACGCCCCTATGTCGCCGATTGGACCCAGATCGACGCCGATGTCGCCGTGCTGGGCGCGCCCTTCGATTTCGGCACGCAATACCGCGCCGGCTCGCGCTTCGGGCCGCGCGGGGTGCGCGAGGCCTCGACGCTGTTCAGCTTCGGCCATGCGGGGGCCTACGATCACGAGGATGACGTCACCTATCTGCCCGACAGCGTGCGCATCGTGGATATCGGCGATGCCGACATCGTCCACACCGACACCGCCCAAAGCCACGCCAATATCAAGACCGGCGTGCAGGCGATCCTTGAAGCGGGGGCCTTTCCGGTGGTGATCGGGGGCGACCACTCGATCAACATCCCCTGTATCGACGCTTTCGAGGGGCATGGCGACATCCATATTTTCCAGATCGACGCGCATCTGGATTTCGTGGACGAGCGTCACGGCGTGCGTACCGGCCACGGCAGCCCGCTGCGCCGCGCCTCGGAAAAGGGCTATGTCACCGGGATGACGCAGGTCGGCATCCGCAACGTGTCCTCGACGGCGCGTGACGGCTACGAGGCGGCGCGGGCCTCGGGATCGGACATCTTGTCGGTGCGTCAGGCGCGCAAGCTCGGCGCCGAAGAGGTGATCAACCGCATCCCCGAGGGCGCGCGCGTCTATGTCACGCTCGATATCGACGGCTTCTGCCCCTCGATCGCGCCGGGGACGGGAACGCCGTCGCATGGCGGGTTCCTTTACTATGAGGTGCTCGAGATGCTTCAGGCGCTCGCGCGTCGCCACGAGGTCGTCGGCATCGACCTGGTCGAGGTCGCGCCCGAGTTCGACCATTCCGCAACCACCACGACGCTCGCGGCGCAGGTCTTGCTGAACTTCATCGGATTCGTCTTCCACGAGCGGGCGCGCCGTGCCGGAAATGTCGCGCAAGGCTGATATGCCCCAGCGTTACATGGATCGGGCTTGAAGCCGATTCTCCAAAATGCAAAAGGGGGCCGCGTCGGTCCCCTTTTGTCATGCCGCAGCGTCCCGTTCGGGGCCGCGACGGGCGAACGGGGGCGGGAATGCGCCGCTGCGAGGGCTTGAGTCCCGCGCGTGAATAGCTCTTTATGTTGCAGGGCGCGGGCGTCCCGCAGCCCCGAAACTCCGAAACTGTGGTTCGCTTCAAAGGCTTGATTGTCACGGGCAGTCTGTTACCTTGTCGTCATACCATATGTTGACAAAAATGCGGCCGTGAGGCCTAATGCTTGTGTTCTGGTTCTTGAGTCGAAGACGCGTTTGGCGCAAGAAAAAGAGGGAAAGCCGGTGAGAAGCCGGCGCTGCCCCCCGCAACTGTAGGCGGTGAGCGAAGCCACAAGGATCCTGCGGGTTTCTGCGCGAAGGATCGGCCGAGCGATGATCCGTGAGTCAGGACCTGCCAGGACAGGAATAGAATTAACCGTGCGGTGGGCGCGGGGGTTTCAAAACGTCTGACGAAGGAGTGTCTTCGCCGGATTTTCCCCTGTCTCTCGTCGCGATATGCCAAGGGACAAGGAAGATATGACCATCACCGTTTACTCGAAGCCTGCTTGCGTTCAGTGCACCGCCACGACCCGCGCGCTTGATGCGAAAGGTCTGTCCTACGACATCATCGACCTGACGCAGGACGAGGCGGCGATGGAGAAGGTGACGGCCCTTGGCTACCGTCAGGCTCCGGTCGTGATCGCGGGCGACGAGCATTGGGCGGGCTTTCGTCCCGACATGATCGGCCGTCTGTCCTGATCGGGCAGCGGGGTCGTGCTTGATCTTGTCTATTTCTCGTCGGTCTCGGGCAATACGGCCCGTTTCGTCGAGAGATTGGGAATGGGGGGCACCCGTATTCCGGTCAGCCCTTCCGATCCGATGCCGGTTGCGGACAAGCCTTTCGTCCTGATCTGTCCGACTTTCGCGGATGGTCTGGGGCGGGGCGCGGTCCCCAAACAGGTGATCAAGTTTCTCAATATCGCCGAAAACCGCGACCTGCTGCGCGGCGTGATCGCCGCGGGCAACCGCAACTTCGGCACGACCTTCGCCCTTGCGGGCGATGTCATCGCACAAAAAACCAACGCGCCAGTTCTCTACCGTTTCGAACTGGCGGGCACCGAAACCGATATCATCCGCATCAAAGCGGGGCTTGCTGAATTCCGGGGGATGGAATGCTCGACAATGGCGTGAAGGCCGAACTTGATTACCATGCATTGAACGCGATGCTGAACCTCTACGACAGCGAGGGGAAGATCCGTTTCGACGCCGACCGCAAGGCGGCGCATCAATTCTTCCTGCAGCATGTCAACCAGAACACGGTCTTCTTCCATTCGCTGGACGAGAAGCTCGATTATCTGGTCGAGGAAGGCTATTACGAGGCGCAGGTTCTGGACCAGTATTCCAAGAACTTCATGCGCGAGATCTGGGACGCCGCCTACAAGAAGAAATTCCGTTTCCCGACTTTCCTCGGCGCGTTCAAATATTACACCAGCTACACGCTGAAGACCCGTGACGGTCAGCGCTATCTCGAGCGCTACGAGGACCGCGTCGTCATGGTCGCCCTGGCGCTGGCGCGCGGCGACGAAAAGCTGGCGATGCGCTTCATGGACGAGATCCTGTCGGGCCGCTTCCAGCCCGCCACGCCGACCTTCCTGAACGCAGGGAAAAAATCGCGCGGCGAGCTGATTTCCTGCTTCCTGCTGCGCGTCGAAGACAACATGGAATCGATCGGCCGCTCGATCAACTCGTCCCTGCAGCTTTCCAAGCGCGGCGGCGGCGTGGCTTTGATGCTGACCAACATCCGCGAGGCAGGTGCCCCGATCAAAGGGATCGAGAACCAGTCCTCGGGCGTCATTCCGGTGATGAAACTGCTGGAGGACAGCTTCAGCTACGCCAACCAGCTGGGCGCGCGTCAGGGCGCGGGCGCGGTCTATCTGAACGCACACCACCCCGACATCCTGCGCTTCCTCGATACCAAACGCGAGAATGCCGACGAGAAAATCCGCATCAAGACGCTGTCCCTTGGCGTCGTGATCCCTGATATTACCTTCGATCTGGCGAAGAAAAACGAGGACATGTACCTCTTCTCGCCGCATGACGTGCAAAAGGTGTACGGCGTGCCCTTCTCGGAAATCTCGGTCTCCGAGAAATATGCCGAGATGGTCGACGACAAGCGCATCAAGAAGAAAAAGATCAATGCCCGCGCCTTCTTCCAGACGCTGGCCGAGATCCAGTTCGAGAGCGGATATCCCTACATCATGTTCGAGGACACGGTGAACGCGGCCAACCCGATCGACGGGCGCATCACCATGTCGAACCTGTGCTCGGAGATCCTGCAGGTCAACGAAGCCTCGACCTTCAACGAGGATCTGGGCTACGACCACCTCGGGACGGATATCTCGTGCAACCTCGGTTCGCTGAACATCGCCGCGACGATGGACGGCCCCGATTTCGGCGAAACCGTCGAAATCGCGGTGCGCGCGCTGACCGCCGTGTCGGAAATGTCGGCGATCGACGCCGTGCCGTCGATCCGTCGCGGCAATGACGAGGCCCATGCCATCGGCCTTGGCCAGATGAACCTGCACGGTTTCCTCGCCCGCGAGCGCATCCATTACGGCAGCGCCGACGGCGTCGAATTCACCAGCGTTTACTTCGCCGCGATCGCCTATCACGCGATCCGCGCCTCGAACCTGCTGGCGCGCGAACATGGCCGCACCTTCTCGGGCTTCGAGCGCTCGAAATATGCCGACGGTACCTTCTTCGAGAAATATGTGACGCGCGACTGGCTGCCGCAGCGCGAAGAGGTGCTGCGCGTGTTCGACGGCATCACGCTTCCGACCCGCGAGGATTGGGCGCAGCTGAAGGCCGATGTCATGGCGCATGGTCTTTACAACCGCAACCTGCAGGCGGTGCCGCCGACCGGCTCGATCAGCTACATCAACAACTCGACCAGCTCGATCCACCCGATCGTGGCGAAAATCGAGATCCGCAAGGAAGGCAAGATCGGCCGCGTCTATTACCCTGCCGCCTTCATGACCAACGACAACCTCGACTATTATCGCGATGCCTATGAAATCGGGCCGGAACCGATCATCGACACCTATGCGGCTGCCACCGAGCACGTCGATCAGGGCCTGTCGTTGACGCTGTTCTTCCCGGCAGAGGCCACCACCCGCGATATCAACAAGGCGCAGATCTATGCCTGGAAAAAGGGCATCAAGACGATCTACTACATCCGCCTGCGCCAGACCGCCCTCGAGGGGACCGAGGTCGAGGGTTGCGTCTCCTGCGCCCTCTGAGCACGACATTGACGCCGGGGGCTGTCCGCCCCCGGACCCCCGAGGATATTTAAGCATGAAAGAGGGGTTCTTCGGATGAAGGATCAGATTCTCCGCGCGCCGTTGAAGGCGATCAACTGGAACCGTCTGGACGATGAAAAGGACCTCGAGGTCTGGAACCGTCTGACGGTGAACTTCTGGTTGCCGGAAAAGGTGCCGCTGTCGAACGACGTGCCGAGCTGGGCGACCCTGCGCCCCGAAGAGCGCGAGCTGACCATCCGCGTCTTCACCGGCCTGACGCTTCTGGATACGATCCAGAACACGATGGGCGCGCCGTCGCTCATGCCCGATGCGATCACCCAGCATGAAGAGGCGGTTCTGTCGAACATCTCCTTCATGGAGGCGGTCCATGCGCGGTCCTATTCCTCGATCTTCTCGACGCTGAGTTCGACCCCCGAGGTTGATGCCGCGTTCCGTTGGGCCGAGGAAAACCCGCATCTGCAGCAAAAGGCGCAGCTGATCGTCAACGAATACAATGCCAAAGGCGATCCGCTGAAGCGCAAGATCGCCAGCGTGTTCCTTGAAAGCTTCCTGTTCTATTCGGGCTTCTATCTGCCCATGTATTGGTCGAGCCGCGGCAAGCTGACGAACACCGCCGACCTCATCCGCCTGATCATCCGCGACGAGGCGGTGCACGGCTATTACATCGGCTACAAATTCCAGCGCGGTCTGGAACTGGTCTCCGAGGAAAAGCGCGCCGAGCTCAAGGATTTCGCTTTCTCGATGATCTTCGATCTCTACGACATCGAGTCGAAATATGCGGCGGAGCTTTATGACGGCATCGGCCTGACCGAAGATGTCAAAGCCTTCCTGCATTACAATGCCAACAAGGCGCTGCAGAACCTCGGCTACGAGGCGCTCTTCCCGCCGCAGGCTTGCGAGGTCAATCCCGCCATCCTCGCCGCGATCTCGCCCGACAGCGAAAACCACGACTTCTTCTCGGGTTCGGGTTCGTCCTATGTCATCGGCAAGGCGGTCGCGACCGAAGACGACGACTGGGATTTCTGATCCCGCGTCCGGCCCGAGGGTTGTTCTTCATCAGAAAAATACCCTCGGGGGTGAATTGCGGCGCCAGCCGCGAGAGGGGGCGCAAGCCCCCTTTTCCTTTTTCGCCTCAGCCCAAACTCAGGCCAGATTGCGGGCGCGTTCGCGCAGGGCGAATTTCTGGATCTTGCCGGTCGAGGTCTTGGGCAGATCGCCGAAGATCACCGTTTTCGGGACTTTGAACCGCGCCATGTTCTCGCGGCAGAAGGCGATGATATCGGCCTCGCTTGCCTCTTTGCCCGGTTTCAGCGTCACGAAGGCGCAGGGCGTTTCGCCCCATGTCTCGTCGGGCCGCGCCACCACGGCCGCCTCCAGAATGGCGGGGTGGCGATACAGCACATCCTCGACCTCGATCGACGAGATGTTCTCGCCGCCCGAAATGATGATGTCCTTCGAGCGGTCTTTCAGCTCGATATAGCCGTCGGGATGCATCACCCCGAGATCGCCGGTCGCGAACCAGCCGCCGCGAAAGGCCTTTTCCGTGGCCGAGGGGTTCTTGAGATAGCCCTTCATGACGTTGTTGCCGCGCATGAAGATCTCGCCCATGCTCTCCCCGTCCGGAGGCATGCGCTCGAGCGTGGCGGGATCGGCGACCATCAGCCCGTTCAGCACGAGGTTCTTGACGCCCTGCCGCGATTTCAGCCGCGCCTTTTCATCGGGCGAGGCGCTGCCCCAATCATCGTTCCATTCGCAGACCACGGCGGGGCCGTAGGTCTCGGTCAGGCCGTAGACATGGGTGACGTCGATCCCCATCGCCTCCATCGCGCCGATCACGGCGGCGGGCGGGGCGGCGCCGGCGGTCATGACCTTGATCTTGTGGTCGAAGTCCTTGAGCGCATCCGGCGCATTCGCCAGCATGTTCAAAACGACCGGCGCGCCGCAGAAATGGGTGACCTTTTCGTCGCGGATGAGCTGGTAGACCGTCTCGGCGCGGACCGCGCGCAGACAGATGCAGACGCCCGCATTGGCGGCAATCGTCCAGGGAAAGCACCAGCCGTTGCAGTGAAACATCGGCAGGGTCCACAGATAGCGCGAATGCTGCGCCATGCCCCATGAAACGATGTTCTGCAGCCCGTTCAGCGCCGCGCCGCGGTGGTGGTAGACGACGCCCTTGGGATCGCCGGTCGTGCCCGAGGTGTAGTTCAGCGAAATCGCATCCCATTCGTTCTCGGGCGGCGACCAGCGATAGGCGGGATCGCCCTCGGCCAGCAGCTCCTCGTAGCTCAGCGCGCCGATGCGGCGGCCTCCGTCGAAATTCGGGTCGATGATGTCGACGACCAGAATGTCGCGCGCGCTTGCGATGCGCAGGGCGCGTTCGGCCAGATCGGCGAATTCGGGATCGACCAGCAGGACCTTGGCCTCGCCGTGATCAAGGATGAAGGCCACGGTTTCCGAATCAAGCCGCGTGTTGATCGCGTTCAGGACCGCGCCGGTCATCGGAATGCTGAAATGGGATTCGAAGGTCTCGGGGATATTGGCGGCCAGAACCGCGACCGTATCGCCCTTGCAGATGCCGCGCTTTTCCAGCGCGCTGGCGACCCGCAGGCAACGTTCGTAGGTCTCGGCCCAGTTGCGGCGCGTCTTGCCATGGACCACGGCCAGCGCATCGGGAAAGATCGAGGCGGTGCGTTCGATATAGCTGAGCGGGGTGAGTTGCTCGTAATTGGCCGGTCCCGCCTCGAGACCCTGCCGGTAGATATCATGATGTGCCATCTCTTCCCCCTTGATCGCCGATGCCTCTGTCGCGACCAAGCCGCCGGATGGCACCAAATCCGTCAGCAACTTTGCAATCCGCGCGCCGGAGTTCCAGAGCGGAGGGCAATGTTAGCGACCATCCGTGCGAAATATTTTTGCGCGGAGCCGGTTTCGGGCCCCGAAGCGGGGCGCGATCCGACTCTCCATGCCTGCCGCAGGGTCCGGCCCGACGGCACGGTGCGGGCGAATTGCCCGCTCTTGCGGCGGATTGTCACATGAAGTGGACGCAATCACGCGGATTGTTGGGAAAAACCGGCGCTTTTGTGCTGCTCCTTGCGGAATTGCGCGAGGATCCTCTTGCTCCGCCGCGGTTCTGGCCCGAATTTGTCCGCCACTGTTTCACTATGGGAGCCTGGGGCCTGTGTTTTTTGAATGGATGTCTGATCCTGCCGCTTGGGCGGGGCTGGCAACGCTCGTCGTACTCGAGATCGTGCTAGGGATCGACAACCTCGTTTTCATTGCTGTTCTCGCCGACAAACTCCCCGAACATCAGCGCGACAAGGCGCGCAAGATCGGACTCAGCCTCGCGCTGATCATGCGTTTGGGCCTTTTGGCTTCGGTTGCCTGGATCGTGACGCTGACACAGCCGCTCTTCGTGCTCTTCGGGCAGGAATTTTCGGGACGCGATCTCATCCTGATCTTCGGCGGGCTGTTTTTGCTGTTCAAAGGCACGATGGAGCTGCACGAACGCCTCGAGGGCCATGCCGAGAAAAAGGACGGCAAGGTCTATCAGGCGGTTTTCTGGCAGGTCCTGCTCCAGATCGTCATTCTGGACGCGGTTTTCTCGCTCGACAGCGTGATCACGGCGGTCGGCATGGTCAAGCATCTCTCGGTGATGATGATTGCGGTGGTCATCGCGGTCGGCGTCATGATGCTGTCGTCGCGCCCGCTGATGGCCTTTGTTTCGCGCCATCCGACGGTCGTGATCCTGTGTCTGGGCTTTTTGATGATGATCGGCTTCTCGCTGATCGTCGAAGGCTTCGGCTTCCATATCCCGAAGGGCTACCTTTACGCGGCGATCGGTTTTTCGGTCCTGATCGAGGCGCTCAACCAGATCGGACGCCGCAACCGCGAGCGCCACGACAGCCGCCTCGATGTGCGCGACCGCACTGCCGAGGCGGTTCTGAAACTGTTGGGCGGCAAGACGACGCGGCTCGAACTGGCCAAAGGCGATGCGGCTGCGGCGGCTGTGCCCGGGGATCAGGTCTTTGCCGTCGAAGAGCAGGATATGATTCAGGGCGTTCTGTCCTTGGCCGACCGTCCGGCGGTCTCGATCATGACGCCGCGCCGCGAGATCAACTGGATCGATCTCGACGAAAGCCCCGAGGCGATCCGCGCCCAGCTTATCGACGAGGGCCACTCGCGCTATATCGTGGCGCGTGGCGATCTGGAGAATTTCCTCGGCGTGGCGCTGAGCAAGGATCTTCTGGCCGATCTGCTGGAAAAGGGCGCGATCGACGCCAATGTCAGCATCCGCCAGCCCTTGGTCGTGCATGAACGCGTGACCGCCTTGCGCCTGATGGAGCAGTTGCGCGCCTCCAAGGTCAAGCTGGCGGTGGTCGTGGACGAATACGGCTCGCTCGAAGGGATCGTGACGCCCTCGGACCTGCTGGAGGCGATCGCGGGCGAATTCGGCGACGAGGATGAAGATCCCCTGATGACCGAGCGCCAGCCCGACGGCTCTTGGATCGTGGACGGGGCGCTGGATGTGCGCCGCGCCTCGGGGCTGCTGGATGTCGATCTGGCCGATGATGCCGACCGCTACTCGACGCTGGCGGGCTATATCCTGTGGCAGCTGGGCAGCCTGCCCAATGTCGGCTCGACCGTGGTCGTGGGCGATCTGGAGCTGCGGGTCCACGAGGTCAGCGGCCGCGCCATTTCCAAAGTGCAGATCCGCCGGCTTTGAGCGCCCTGTCTCCAAAAGCAAAGGGCGGCCTTCGGGCCGCCTTTTTCATTGGGCCCCGTTCAGCAAGGGCGGGCTCGGACCAATAGGGCTCAGGCGGGTGCGGTTTCAGGCTCGGGCGTGAAAACGATCGGGCCGTCCGAGCGCGCGCGCCGGATCGCCCTGCGCAGGGCGCTTTCGGAGAGGACGCCGGAATGGGTCTGCGTCCCGATGACGAAAGACGGCGTGCCCTGAAAGCCCATCTGGACCGCCTGCCGGTCGTTGCGGATCATGAAACTGTCCCAGGCGCGGCGGTTGTCGAGATAGCCCTGCATCGCCGCCGCGGGATCGACGCCGGCATCGGCCAAAGCGGTCTCGATGCGGGTCTCGTCCATCTGCCCGCGGATCGCCATCAGCGCGGCATTCGCCTTGTGGTACTGCGCGAGGCCGTCGGCTCCGCTGTCGGTTCCGGTTCCGGTTCCGATCCGCGAGGCACCGAGCACCAGCTGGCTGGCATAGACCGAAATGCCGCCGAAGATCGGCCAGTCGCGCAGCAAAAGCCGCGTATTGCCGTCCTCCAGGATCCCCGCCATCAGGGCCTCGTGGCCGCTGCGGCAGAAGCTGCATTGATAGTCGAAATATTCCACCACCGTCACGTCGCCGTCGGGATTGCCCAGCACCGGCGCATGGGGGTCGCGCAGGATTTGCGCCAGCCCTGCGGGAGCGGGCGGCTCGGGTATCAGGCGCGACAGTCCGTAGAAGCCGCCCGTGATCACCGAGGCGGTCAGGCCGGTCCGGATCAGCGTGCGCCGGTCGTATTGGCGCGCGCGGGCACGGCGTTCCTGCTGCTCGTCGCTGGGGCTGTCGGACATCGGTCGGTCTCTCCTTGGTCGTCGCGGGCTGTACTCGTCCGCCCTTGTCGGGGGCAGGGCTTAAGACAGGCTTAAGCTTTGACGGTTAGTCGCGTAAAGAGACAGAGGACATAACGGCGTTTTCGGGCGCGCGAAAGGGTACTGGAATGCGTCTTCTGGTGGTCGAGGACGATGCGCTGTTGCGCGACAGCCTGCTGGTCGGGCTGCGCCTGTCGGGCTTTACGCCGGACGGGGTCGCGACCTGTTCCGACGCGAGCGAGGCTCTGGTCCATTCGCAATTCGACGGGATCGTGCTGGACCGGATGTTGCCCGACGGTTCTGGGCTCGACTGGCTCAAGGCGCAGCGCGGGCAGGGGATGGCTCTGCCGGTCCTGATGCTGACCGCGCGCGACCGTGTGCCCGACCGGGTCGACGGGCTCGACGGGGGTGCGGATGATTACATGGGAAAACCCTTCGATCTCGACGAGCTGGCCGCGCGGTTGCGCGCGATGCTGCGCCGTGGCGAGGGGGGGCGCGCGGCGCCCGAGATCGCATGGAACGGCCTCAGGCTGGATCCCGCGACCATGCGCGGCACGATCGGCGGGGCGGCGGTCGATTTCTCGCGCCGCGAGCTTGCGGTGCTGACCGCTTTGCTTGAACGGCCGGGCCAGATCCTCTCGAAAGCCGCTCTCGAGGAACGCCTTTACGGCTGGGGCGAAGGGGTCGAGAGCAATGCGCTCGAGGTCCATGTCCACAAGCTGCGCGCCAAATTGGGGGCCGGTTTCATCGAGACGGTGCGCGGCATGGGCTACCGCCTCGGCGCGGAGGAATAGGTGATGTCGCTGCGCCGCCGCCTCGCGCTCATCCTCATTCTCGCGACCGGCATCGTCTGGGTGGCGGCGATGGTCTGGATCCAGACCTCGACGCGGGCGCGGGTGGAGCAGGCGCTGGATGCGCGTCTGGCCGAGGCGGCGCGGATGGTCTCGTCGCTGCTCTCGGACCGCCGGATCGACCTGCAATCGGGCGAGGGGCCGACCGCTTTCGAGCTCCCGCACCAGCCTTCGGGCGAATATGACCAGCATCTCTTTTGCCAGCTCTGGTCGCTCAAGGGCGATCTGGTCGGCCAGTCGGGTGCCGCACCAAACACGCCCCTGTCGCCCGGGGCCGAGGGCTTCAGCGACAGCGAGATCGAGGGAGAGCATTGGCGCGTCTATACCGCCGTCAACGCCGAGCTGGGGGTGCGCGTGATGGTCGGCGACCGCGTGATCATGCGCGACCGGCTGGTGCGCGATGTCGTGACGGGGCTGGCCGTGCCCGCGCTTGTGATCCTGCCGCTGCTGGCGGGGCTGATCTGGGTGGTGGTCGGGCGCGGCCTCGCGCCTTTGACGGGGATTGCGGGCGAGCTGCGGCGGCGCAAATCCGATGATCTGACCCCGATCGGACCCGCGCCGCGCGCGACCGAATTGCGCCCCGTCGTCACGGCGCTCAACGATCTCTTCGACCGCGTCAGCCGTGACCGCGACCGCGAGCGCAGCTTTACCACCTATGCCGCCCACGAGCTGAAAACGCCGCTGGCGGGGATTTCGGCGCAGGCCCAGATCGCACAGCGCGCCAGCGATCCCGCCATGCGCGAGGCGGCCTTGGCACAGATTATAGGTGCGGTGCGGCGTACCGATCATGTCGTGCGCCAGCTGCTGGATCTCGCTTCGGTCGATGGCGGGGCGGATGGCGCGGATTGCGACGAGCCGCTCGAACTGGCCGAGGTTCTGCGCGCGGTGATCGCCGATCTTTCGCCCTTGGCCGAAGCGCGCGGCTTGCAGGTCGAGACCGATCTGCCCCGACATCCCGCGCCCCTTTCCGCCCCGCGCTTTCTGATCTGGGTCGCTTTGCGCAATCCTGTGGAGAATGCGATTCTCGCCTCGCCAAAGGGGGCGACGCTGCGCTTTGCATTGGCGCAGGTTGCGGAAAGCGGCCAAGGCACGCTGTGGCGGCTGTCGATCCGCGATGAGGGCCCCGGCCTCACGCCCGAAGAGCGGCAGCGCGCGACGGAGCGCTTTTTTCGCGGTCGCGCGGGCTGGGAGAGTGGCAGCGGCCTCGGCCTTTCGATCACGGCGGCGGCGATGGCACGTCTGGGCGGCAGTTTCACGCTCGACGGCGGTACTTCGGGCGGGACGGTCGCAATCCTCGATTTTCCCGTAGCGCCGGCAGGGGCGTGATCGCGCGGCTGTGATGGCGCGCAAGCCGTTCTTAAGGCTGGCTTAAGCCTGTTGCGCGATTTCTCGGGAAAAGAAGAACCCTCGAGGAGAGCAGGAATGACCCGAGAAATTTCCCGACGCCGCCTTTTGGGCACCGGCACGCTTGTGGCGGCAGGTGCTGCGGCGGGAACCATGGTTTCGGGGCTGGCCGCCCCCGCTTTGGCGCAGTCGATCTACGATTCCGGCGTGCAATACGACCCCAATGCCGAGCAGCGCCGCAATGCCTCGTCCTTCACCGCGCAGGATTGGCGTCCCCATTTCGAGACCCTCGCGAAAGGGGCGATCCTGTGCGATCTGACCTCGCGCGTGGTGCATTTCTGGTCCGAGGACGAGACGGTCTACCGCCTCTTTCCCAGCTCGATCCCCGCAAGCGAGGATTTGACGCGCCTTGGCCGGACCGAGATCATCAAACGCGTCGAGGGGCCAAGCTGGGCGCCGACGCCCTCGATGAAGAAATCGAACCCCGAATGGCCCGATTTCGTCGCGCCGGGCGATCCCAACAATCCGATGGGCACGCATTCCCTGTGGCTGAGCTGGCAGTATTACCGCATCCACGGCACCCACGACACGCGCAAGATCGGGCGGAAATCCTCGAACGGCTGCATCGGGCTTTATAACGAACACATCAAGCAGCTCTATGATTTGGCGAAGGTCGGAACGCAGGTGCTGTTGATCTAAGGGGCGCGCCCCCCGATCCGGTTTGGACCGTTTCAGCAAGCTGCCCGCGGGCGGTCCATCACGGGGAAAGGCGGCTGTCGGGATGCAGCCGCCTTTCTATTTTCGCGCGCCCTTTTCCGTTCGGGGCGGTTCAGCCAAGCAGCGGTTTGCTGTTGCGCATATGGCGGGCGGCGAGGCTGCGGCCCTCGCGGCCGGCGATCAGCGGGCGCGCGGGGCGGGGCGGATCCGTCGCCTCTGCGAGTTCGGGGAACAGCGTGTGGATTTCGCGCAAGGCCGCGGGGCCAAGCGTGCGCAGGGCGGCCGGACCCGTGTAAAGCGATTCCGCCTCGGCGCCGTTGGCATAGATGATCTGATGGGCGTCGAAGAGGAAATGGACATAGGTGATCCCGTCCCCGCCTTCATCCGTCGCCGGCAGCGACCGGATCCCGTCGAGGCCCGACAGCTGTTTGGCCGCGACGAGCACCTCTTGCGCGCCGAACATGCGCTGCGCAATGGCCGAGCGCACGAGGATGCGGTGCTGGGGCGAGACCCGCAAATCTCTGGCCGGAAGGCCCGCCCCCAAAGCTCCGGCGCTAATCAGGACCGGTGCGAGATGGGGCTGCCGCGCCAGTGCGCGCGCACCGATCCGGCGAGCCGCGATCCAGCGGATCGGCTGGAGCCCGGCATCCCGCGTCATGACCAGATCGCCCTTGCGCAGCGCTCCTGCCGCGACCGGCCCTGCGGCTGTCTCGATCATCGCGTCATCGGCAAAGCAAATCGTGTCGATATTGTCGTTCAGGGCGACGTCCTCCCAAGGGATGGAGGTGATCGGGGTGAGCCCGCGCACTTCCAGCGATGCGGCTGTGCCCTGTATCTGTGTGGCGGGCGGCAGGAAGGGCAGGTCGTAGTTGAGAGGAAGCCTATTATCTTCCGGGAGCCAGATCGTCAGGGTCTTCGCAGGATCCTGCGGGACGGCAAGTTGAACGATATAGCTGAAGATACCGGTCTCGGAGAGGCCGGTGTTCATCGATTCCCAAACAAGATCGGCCTCATAGATTTGGCTGACGGCATAGCTCGCGCCCTGCCAATGCAGCACGTCGCCCTGCTGGATCATCGCCGGATCGGCAAGGTCGATCTGGACGTTGTCCTGCATCTTGCCGAAACCGGGAGGGGCTCCGCTGCCCTGGGGGGTGATCACATCCCCCGTGGAGGGCAATCCGTCCAACAGTCGCGTGACATCATTGAGTATGGCCAAGACCCGTCTCCCCTGTTTCCGTCGGGGAGAGATTTATCGCGATCACCAGCCTTGTCCATAACGAACAAAACACAGCATGCTTATTGTTTCTATCTGTGCTGCCCCGACCATGAAACAAGGGGGCCGAAGCCCCCTTGCGCCGATCCATGACCGGCCGCTTTCTTGCGGATTCAACCGCTTGTCGCGGATCAGGCGGCTTTGCCCAGCACCAGCGAGGATGCCAGCGCGGCCTCGAGCGTTTCCTTGTCCATCAGCTTCTCGTCCAGCACGATCTCGACCACGCCCAGACCCGACTGGTGGGCCTTCAGTGCAACTTCGGTCGCGCGGACATAGCCGATATAGGGGGTCAGCGCGGTGACGATACCGATCGAATGCTCGACCGTTGCTTTCAGAGCCGAGGCATCGGCGGTGATGCCGTTGACGCAATTGCGCGCCAAGGTCTGCATCGCGCCTTCGAGGTGGCGGATCGAGCGCTCGATGCTGGCGAACATCACCGGCTCGAAGGCGTTGAGCTGCAGCTGGCCCGCTTCGGACGCCATGGTGATCGCCATATCGGCGCCGATGACCTCGAAACAGACTTGGTTGACGACCTCGGGGATGACCGGATTGACCTTGCCCGGCATGATCGAGGAACCGGCCTGACGGGCGGGCAGATCGAAATCGCCCAGACCCGCGCGCGGGCCGCTCGACAGCAGGCGCAAGTCGTTCGAGATCTTGGACAGCTTGACCGCCAGACGCTTGAGCGCGCCCGAGACCGAGACGAAAACGCCGGTGTCCTGCGTTGCCGCGATCCGGTCGGCGGCGAGCGTCAGCGGCAGGCTGGTGATCGCGGCGAGATGGGTCGTGGTCAGATCACCAAGGCGGGGATGGGCGGTGATGCCGGTCCCGATCGCGGTGCCGCCGAGGTTGAGGACCGTCAGCTCTTCTTCCAGCGCTTTGAGCGCCCTGCGCTCGGCCGCCATCATCGCGGCATAGGTGGCGAATTCCTGACCGAGGGTCATCGGAACCGCGTCCTGCAACTGGGTACGGCCCATTTTGATAATGCCCGCGAAGGCCTCGGCGCGGCCGGCGAAGCTTTGCTCCAGCTCGGCAATGGCGACATCAAGGCGGCGCAGCATGAAGATCAGCGCGATTTTCAGCGCCGAGGGGTAAACGTCGTTGGTGCTCTGGCCCAGATTGACATGCTCGTTCGGGTGCAGAACGGCGTAATCGCCCTTGGCCTTGCCGAGGGTCTCGAGCGCGAGATTGGCGATCACCTCGTTGGCGTTCATATTGCTGGAGGTGCCCGCACCACCTTGGATCATATCCACGACGAACTGGTCGTGCAGCGCGCCGTTGCGGATTTTTTGTGCAGCCGAGATGATCGCGGCGGCGAGCTCGGGCGCGAGAAGGCCAAGCTCCCGGTTGGCGGCGGCGCAGGCCTCTTTGACGGCAGCGAGCGCGTCGACCAGCTCGGCGCAGGCGCCGATCTTGTGGCCGGAGATCGGGAAGTTTTCGACCGCGCGCAGCGTGTGCACGCCCCAATATGCGTCGTCAGGGACGTCGCGGTCACCGATCAGGTCATGTTCAGTTCTGCTCATGTGAGCCCAGCCTTCCGTTATCTTGCTTTTTGAAGATGTGGCGTTTCGCCAGTGCATGCGCCAATGCCGTTTCGGAATGGGCCATGCCTGCGGCAAGATTACAGTTTCGTGACCGAAAGGTGTATGCGCAAAATCAGGGCAAGTGATTAATTTCGCGCCATTTGCGCTCGCGGCGCGCGAAAAGCCTATTGCGGCGTGTCGATCCGGCGCGACCAGTCCTCGGTTTTGCCGTTGGCCAGACGCGCCTCGGCCAGCCTGCGCCAGTTCTCGGGCAGATCGGGCAGGGCGGCCAGATCGGCAAGCGCCGCGCGGTTCATCCGGTCGTGGTACAGCAGGTGAGAGACGCGGGTCAGCGGCCATTCGGGGTGGGGCCGTCCGATCAATCTGCCGCTATCGCCCGCGCGGATCGGGCCTGCCTCCGCGACGCGGAAGTACCAGCCGGTGCGCCCGCTTTCCTGCACGCGCCGCGCCATATCGGGCTGATCGAAGCGCAGGTTCAGCTTCCAGCAGGGCTGGCGTCCCTGCGAAACCGACAGGACCGCGCCGCCGACTTGCCACAGATCGCCCAGACAGATCCCGCTTTCGTCGATCCCCTCGACCACGAGATTCTCGCCAAAGCCGCCGGCGCGGAAATGCGCTGCTTTATCGGGAAGATCCTGCCGCCAGATCGCGTAATTGGCGCGCGCATAGGCGTGGATCGCCTTGTCGGGGCCGCCGTGGTGGCGCGGATCGCCCTGTTCGTCGCCCGCAAGCCCGAGCGCTCCCGCCTCGAGCGCGCCGGTGGCGGGTTGTTTGTCGATGGCGCTCGGCACGCCTTTGGGGCCGAAGGGACGCGCGCGGCCGATGCGCAACTCGCTGATCTGGAACGTTGTCGTCCACGCTGTCATCTGCCCCTCGCTTGCGCCGGACCGGCGGCTGAAACCTTGGCGCGATTGCAGTCTTTTCGCGACCAAGCTGCAAGCTTTAACCGCGCCTGCGTCGGTTTGCCTCTCCCGCGCGGGAAAGACGCGCCGGAAATCGGGGCTGGGTGGCTGGCGGGGCTTTCGCGCAACGGTGGCGCGATTTTAAGCGAATACAAGCGTTAAGGATTTACTTGATAATAACTGTCAGGTAACTGCTCGGGCATCAACAAAGGGACCAAGAAGCCCTTGCTAGCCTTTTTCG
The DNA here is from genome assembly GCF_042430175.1 of Paracoccus cavernae. NCBI lineage: Bacteria > Pseudomonadati > Pseudomonadota > Alphaproteobacteria > Rhodobacterales > Paracoccaceae > Paracoccus > Paracoccus cavernae. The sequence goes on from NZ_JBHMDZ010000045.1 coordinate 118,273, forward strand.
CCAGCTCTCCCGACACCAGCAAGCGAATGAGGAAGATATGTTTCGCAAATCCCGCGTTGTTGCCACTTTGTGGGCGACGACAGCTTTTCTGATGCCCCTGCACGGGGCGGTCATGGCTCAGGACAGAGCGGCCGAGGCCGGTCAAACCACCGCCCCCACCACCACCGACAAGGCCGGAAACGGGCCTGTCATGCTTGATCCGGTCACGATCTACGCGACGCGGCAGGAGGCCTCGGTCAGCGATGTCGCGGCCTCGATCACCGTGGTCGACGGCGGCACGCTCGAGGCGCGCGGCCAGGACAGCCTGCAATCCATGGTGCGCTACATGCCCGGTGTGAACGTGACGCGCACCACCAGCGCGACCGATCCTTTCGCCACTTTCAGCGGCGTGACCATCCGCGGCGTCAGCGGCAACCGCGTCCAGATGATGATCGACGGCTCGCGCGTGGCCGAGCGCATCACCGACGGCACCCGCGACTATTTCGACTTCAACTTCATCAAACAGGTCGATGTGGTCAAAGGGCCGTCCTCGGTCCTGTGGGGTTCGGATGCGCTTGGCGGGGTCGTGGCCTTCACCACCATCGACCCCGAGGATGTGTTGCAGGGGCAAGACCGCGCCGGTATCGGCCGTCTGGCCTTCGATTCGGTCAATGACCAAAGCAGCGCCTCGGTCGCTTTCGCGCAGCGTTTCTCGCCCGATCTGACCGCTTTGATCGGGATCGCGCGCACCGACGGACACGAGATAGAGCTGTCGAATGCCCGCGCCGACGGCGGAATTTACGGCTGTCCGCGCGATACGGCGCATGGCGCGATTGCCTGCGACCGTCTGAACCCTGCCGATATCGCCGCGAACCGCTTGCTGGCGAAGCTGGTCTGGGAGCCCTCGGACGAGCACAAGCTGAGCTTCTCGGCCGATCTGCTGAACCGGCAGACCGATGTCGTGCAAAAGGCACAGCTTGGCGCGACGCTGAACTCGATCACGGGCCTTCCGACCGGCGAGATGGTTTACGGCTATGACCGCGCGCTGACCGTCAAACGCCATCACTACGGCATCGAGCATCTCTGGACGCCGGAAAACGGCTTTGTCGACGAGGTCCGCACCACCTTCTCCTATACGCCCTACAGCACCAGCCGCCGCGGCCAGAAATGGAGCCGCAACACCAGCGGTCAGGAGGTCATCCTCAACGACCGGCTCGATTATTCCGAGAAATTCTACGAACTCGACATTCAGGCGGTTTCGCGCTTTGCAACGGGCGGGGCGGATCACGTCGTCACCTGGGGCTTTGACGGCGATCTGACCAAGACCGATTACAGCCGTCTCGACATCACCCGCAACCTGACCCTCGGCACCGTGACCGAGGTCCGCGCGGGCGGTTTCAACTTCGCCAATTCCGAGACCCGCCGCGCCGATCTTTATGTGCAGGACCATATCACGCTGGCCGAAGGCAGGTTGGAACTGACGCCGGGCCTGCGATTTGCGACCTACAAGATCGACCCCAACCCGAATGCCGATTATCAGGTCGTCACCGGCTACGAGCCGCGCGAGCGGTCGGACCACGAGGTTCTGGGCAGCTTCGGCGCGATGTACCACCTCAACGACCAGTATACGGTTTGGGCGAACTTCGGTCAGGGCTTCAAAATGCCGACCGCACAGCAGCTTTACACCTCGGTGCCGGGTACCTTCTTCGACCAGATCCCCGCGCCCGATCTCAAACCCGAAAAGGTCGACAGCTACGAGCTGGGCCTGCGTCATCAGGGTGAAAAGTCGAGCTTCGGTATCACGGCCTTCCGCGCGAATTACGACAACTTTATCCAAAGCTTCTATAATCCGCCGAACACGACGGTTTACACCTACCGCAACCTCTCGTCGGTCAAGGTCTGGGGTGTCGAGCTGGAGGGGGCCTACCAGATCCGCGACGATCTGCGCGTGACCGCATCGGCGGCATGGCAAAAGGGCCGCCAGCGCGCCGAGGCGGGCGCCGAGGAGACCCCGCACAACCTCGCGCCTTTGACCGGCGTGGTCGGTCTGGCTTGGGATGCGACGCCCGATCTGAGCTTCGAGGTCATCGGCACTTTCGCCAGCCGCGTCAAGGAAACCGCCGAAGAGGATGATTTCAAACCCGCAGGCTACGGCGTGATCGATGCCTTCGCCTCGTGGAACCTGACCGAGACAGCCGTGCTGAACCTCGGCGTCCAGAACCTCTTCGACAAACGCTATTTCGACGCGAATGCGGTGAGTTACGGGGTCAATCCCAGCCCGGCGGTTGCGGCGCAGAATCCGCTGGAGCTCCAGACCGCACCGGGCCGGTTCTTTACCGCCTCGATCGACATGCGGTTCTAGGGAATGGCGGGCAAGTCGGGCCTCGGGCTGACCATCGGACGGGCGGGGCGGCTGGCCTATGCCGCAAGCTCGGGCCCCGCGGCCTGGCGGGGGATCGCGCTTTACGGCGCGATCCTGTCCCTCAACTTTCTCGGCGTCTGGATCTCGTTGAAGCAGATCACCTGGAGCCGCGATTTCTTTGACGCGCTCGAACAGGTCGACACCCCCGAGGTCCTGCGTCAGGTCGGCGTTTTCGTCGCGCTGACGGCGGCTTCGGCGGGGGCTTGGCTCATTGCCGATTACCTCAACAAAGGGCTGGTGATCCGTCTGCGCGAAAGATTGACGGGGCAGGCACTGGCGCTCTGGCTCGGCAATCGGGCCTATTGGATGCTGCGGCCGGGTTACGGCGTGACGCCGGTCGAGAACCCCGACCAGCGCATCGCCGAGGATTGCGCGCTTTTCGTCCGCCGCTTTCTGGAATTCACGCTCGAGCTGATCTCGCAGGCGGTGGCGATCGTCTCTTATGTCGCGCTTTTGTGGTCGCTGTCGGGCTTTGCGCTGCGCTTTGCCGCTTTCGGTTTAGAGATCGAGATCGCGCATTACATGTTCTGGCTGGCGCCGCTCTATGTCGCGCTGGCCAGCGTGATCACCCATCTGCTCGGCCGCCCGCTCAAGGGGCTTTACTTCGCGCGTGAACGGGTCGAGGGCGATTTCCGCCATGCTCTCGTGCGGTTGCGCGACAGCGCCGATCAGGTCGCCATGACCGGCGGCGAAGAGGCCGAAGAACGCCGCCTTGCCGCCCGTTTCGCAGCGATCCGCGACAACTGGCATCTGATCATGCGGCGCGAGCTGATCATGGGGCTGTTCAACCGGCCCTATTTCCAGACCGTGATGCGGGTGCCGACCTTTCTTGCCCTGCCGGCCTATCTGGCGGGCGCGCTCACTTTGGGCGGGATGATGCAGCTCGCCTCGGCCTTTACGCAGGTCACGACGACGCTGAGCTGGTTCATCTTCAACTACCGCGACCTCTCGGAATTCGTGGCGGTATGCGAGCGGCTGGACGGGCTGATGGCCGCAGCACGCGACCCGCGCCCCCTGCCGACCGCGCCACGGCTTTTGCGCCGCGAGATGTCGAACGACGGCAGCCTGCGGCTGGAAGGGGTGCGGCTGGCGACGCCCGACGGACGCTGGCTCGACAAGATCGCGGGCTATCAGGTCCGGCGCGGCGCGCGGCTGTGGCTCGCGGGGGCCTCGGGGCAGGGCAAAACCACGCTTTTGTCGGCAATCGCGGGCTACTGGCACTGGGGCGAGGGGCGCATCACCCTGCCCAAAGGCCGCATGGTCCTGCTGCCTGCGGGCGCGCCGGTTCTGGCCGATGCGATCCTTGCCGCCGCCTGCCACCCCGAGGATCCCGCCCGCCACGATCCGGCGCGGCTGCGCGCGGTTCTGACGCGGCTCGGGCTGGGGCACCGTCTCGACCCCGAGATGATCGAGACCTCGCTGACCGGCCTGTCGATGGGCGAGCGCCAGCGGCTGGGCCTTGCCCGCGCCGTCCTTCTGCGCCCGGATTGGCTGTTGATGGACGAGGCGACCTCGGCGCTCGATCCCGCAGCCGAGGGCGATCTTCTGGGCTGGCTCGCGGCCGAGCTGCCCGACACGACTTTCATCATGGTCGCCCACCGCCTGCCTGCGGGTATCGCGCTGGACGACACTTTGCATCTCGGCTCGCAGGGGCCGGAAAGGAAAACCGCATGACCGATACCATCACAGACCTGCCGCCGCGCGCCGTTCTAGCCGCCACACCGCTCGATACGTTGCGCCAACTGCCTGCGATCGGGCGGCTCATGGTCATCCTGCGCGCCCATGGCGTGACCCATGAGCGGATCGGTGCGGTCGAAGCGGTAAGCACCGATGGCGGCCGGATCACCTTGTCGGGCGATTGCCATGATGCGCGCATCGACCCCGACGCACTGGCGCGGGTCGAGATCGACCGCAGCTCGGTCATGAACGGCAAAAGCTTCCCCCGCCTCGAATTTCTGGACGGTGCGGGCGACGTCGTGCTCTCGGTCGTCGGCATGGGCGGGGCCGAGCCCTTCGAGGCCGCGCTGGCGGATCTCGGCCAAAGCACCATCCCCGCGCCCGAAAAGCCCGAGAGCGAAAAGCGCGCGGATCTGGCCGAGGATGATGCGGCGCTTGCCCCGTTCCAGACCTTGCAGGACAGGGGTGCCGAAGTGGTCATCGCCATGAGCCGCGCGGGGTTCGACCAGCAATGGCGCGGCGTGATCGAGGCGGTGAAACCCGCGATGGGCTTTCTCAACGTCATGACGGCGGATTTCCATCTCCACCTTGCGGGCGGCACGGTTTCGGGCTGGCGCGACGGGCAGGGCGAAAAGATCGCCTTGGGCGAGGGCGGGACACCCACCGGACTGCGCCTGATCTCGCAGGCCTTCGCATGAGCGCGCCCGTCTCGCCCTGGACCATGGTCGCGACCGGCGAACCCGTCGCCCATGCCGCGCTGATGAGCGATCTTGCCCGCGCCGATGTCGTGCTTCTGGGCGAGCGTCACGACCGCCCCGCGCATCACCGCTGGCAGATGCATGTCGCGGCGGGCCTTGCCGCGCATCGCGAGATCGTCATGGGATTCGAGATGTTTCCCGCCCGCCTTGATCCGGTTCTGGCCGAATGGGTGGCCGGCGATCTCTCCGAAGAGATGTTTCACGACCGCGTCGAATGGAAAACCGTTTGGGGCTTTCCGATCGACATCTACATGCCGATCTTCCGTTTCTGCCGCGAGACGGGCGTGGCGATGGTCGGCCTCAACTGCCGCCGCGATCTCGTGCGCGAGGTCGGCGCCGGCGGCTGGGAGGCCGTCCCCGAGGATGCGCGCGAAGGGCTGACACCGGCGCGGCCATCCTCGCCCGCTTACCGCCGCTTCATCTTCGAGCTGACGGGCGGCGGTGCGCCGAACCGCAAGACCACCTCGCCCGATGATCCCGCCTTCGACCGCTTCGTGCGCGCGCAAGAGGTCTGGGACCGCAGCTTCGCGACCCGCATCCATCAGGCGAGCCAGCGTGAGGGCCGTCCGTTGGTGCTGGGCGTGATCGGCATGGGCCATCTGCAATGGGGAGGCGGCGTCGGTTGGCAGCTCGCCGATTTCGGCAGCTACGATTCCCGTGCGCTGATCCCGCAAAGCGCCGATGATCCGGCGCTCGCGCAAGGCGCGGCGGATGCCGCCTTCCGCCTTCCCGATCCCGAGGCGCGCATCGAATCCACTCCGCGCGGCTGAACTCCGGCCTGCATCCGTTCCCCAACCCCTCCGCGCCATACCGCTGCCGATGCGGCGCGCGAGGGGAAGGCGGCCCCGCAGCTCCCCCTGCGGGGCCGCCCGAGCCGGTGGCTCAGGCGTTGTCGCGCTGCCAGATCCAGTCGTGATCTGGGTGGTTTTTATAACGCCATTTGCGGATCGGCCCCGCCATGACGTTCAGGTAATACATCTCGTAACCATAGGGCACGCCGCAGGGATGATGGCCTTTCGGCACCAAAACGACATCGCCATCGGAAACCGCCATGGTCTCGTCCAGACTGCCGTCCTCGGTGAACACCCGCTGGATGCCGTAGCCCTGCGCGGGGTTGAGGCGGTGGTAATAGGTCTCCTCGAGATAGGTCATGTTCGGGAAATCATCCTCGTCATGACGATGCGGCGGATAAGAGGACCAGTTCCCCGAGGGGGTGAAGACTTCGGTCACCAAAAGGCTGTCGGCGTAATCCTCGTTTTCCATCGCGATATTGTTGATGAAACGCGTATTCCCGCCAATGCCGCGCTGGGTCAACGTGATCCCTTCGGGGCCGATGCGGCGCGCCGGATGCCCGCCCTGCGAGGGGGCCGAACAGACTGCCAGAACGACCGGCCCCTCGGCCACCGCCTGCCAATCCGCACCGGGCGGAAGATACAGGCAATGGGGCGCGCTTTTCTCGAAAACCGAAAGCCGTTCGCCCATCACGCCCCAATCGCGGCCCGCGGCACGGATGTGGGCCTTGCCCTCGACCAAAACGAGGATCACCTCGCGCCCGCCGGTGGTTCCGCTTGCGTCCTCTCCCTCAGCCAACCGCCACAGATCGAAACCGACATAGCCCCAACCGGCATTCTCGGGGGTGATGTGATGGACAAGGCCCGAGGCCCCCAAGGGCTTGCGCAACAAAGTCATGACCATTCCTTCCCGCCGCACGAAGCCGGCGCTTTCTTCATCATGAGAATACCCGAACTCACGACAGACCCGCCGCGGCCGCCATCTCCTTGAGGGCGCGGGAACCCATGGTCTGGTAAAACAGCGGATTGCGCACCGCCGAATCCTGTTCGGCTTCGATCACCAGCCAGCCCTGATAGCCGGCCTTCGCGGCCTCGCGCAGGACGGGGGGAAAGTCGACAATGCCCTCGGGATCGCCCGGAACGGTGAAGACCCCGCGCCGCACCCCCTCGATGAACGAGAGGTTCCGGGCGAAAACCTCGGCCATCAGGGCGGGGCGGATGTTCTTGGCGTGGATGTGGCGCACGCGGGCCATGTGGTTGGCGGCCACCCGCGCCGGATCGCCGCCGCCGTACAGGCAATGACCGGTATCAAGCAGCAGGTTCACCGCCGGTCCGGTTTCGGCCATGAGGCGGTCGATCTCGGCCTCGGTCTGGATCACCGTGCCCATATGGTGGTGATAGCACAGATCGATCCCCTGCCGCGCGGCCTCTTCGGCCAAAGCGGTGAGGCCCGTCGCAAAGCGCGCCCATTCTGCTTCGGACATCACGGGCCGGTCGTTCAGCCCGATCCCGTCCGTGCCGTGAATGGTGTTCGAGGTCTCGGCCGCGATCAGCGTCTTTGAACCCGCCGCTTTCAGCATGTCGATAAAGACCTGCATCGCTGCGATCTCGGTCGCGACATCATTCACGAGCAGGTTGGTCGAGTGCCAGCCGCCGACGAATTTCAGCCCGTACTCGCCCAGCTTCGCCTTCAGCTCGCCGCCGTCATTGGGCATCTTATGGCCCTTTTCGATGCCGTCGAAGCCGATGGCGCGGCAGTCGGACAGGCAGTCGTCAAGGCTCAGATGGGCGCCGATGGTCTGGTCGTCGTCATTGGACCAGGCGATGGGGTTGGTTCCGAAAAGGATCATGATCTGCCTCAATTCACCAGCCGCTGACGGGCTGTTCGGGTTTCGTATTCCGCGCGGGCCGCGCGCAGTTTCTCGGTCGTGCCGACCTCGGGGACGGCAACATCCCACCATGCGCCGCCGATGCCGGTGCCGGTCACGGCCTCGGTGTCGATGACGATCACGCTGGGCGCGGGGCGGGTGCGGGCGGCGGCAATCGCGGCCTCGAGTTCGGCGATGGAGCCCGCTTTTTCGGCATGGGCCCCCATGGCGCGGGCATGGCCGACAAAGTCGATCTCGGGCTGGGTCGCGACATTCGAGCTGGCGTAAAGGTTGTTGAAGGCCTCGCCGCCGGTGCCCTGTTGCAGCCGGTTGATGCAGCCGTAGCCGCGGTTGTCGGTCAAAACGATGGTGAAGGGCAGGCCCAGCATCACGGCGGTCGCAAGCTCGCTATTGGCCATCATATAGCTGCCGTCACCGAGCATGCAGACCACATCCGCATCGGGGCGCGCCATTTTGATCCCCATGGCACCGGCGATTTCATAGCCCATGCAGCTATAGCCGTATTCCATGTGATAGCCGCCCGCATGGGCCCGCCACAGCGTATGGAGCGAGCCGGGCATGGTGCCGGCCGCGCACATTACCACGGTCGCGGGCAAGGCTTGCCGCTGGACCGCGCCGATCACCTGCGCATCCGAGGGCAGTCCGTCATGGTTCGGGGCCGCCAGAACCGCATCGGCGCGGGCATACCAATCCTCGCGCAGGGCCGCATCGGGTTCGGGGAAGACCTGATCGCCAAGCGCGGCCGCTATCCGCGCAATCGCGACGCGGGCATCCGAGACCAGCGGCATCGCGCCGTGTTTGGCCGCATCATAGCCGGTCACGTTGATCGAGATCAGCCGCCGTTCGGGGTTGGAAAAGCCCGACCACGAGGCGGTGGTGAAGTCCTGAAAGCGCGTGCCGATCCCGATCACCACATCGGCCCTTGCCGCGACCGCATTGGCCGCATCGGTGCCGGTCACGCCGATCGCGCCGAAGTTCAGCGGCTCGGCCCAATCGAGCGCGGATTTGCCCGCCTGCGTCTCGACCACGGGGATGCGGTGCTTTCTGGCGAAATCCAGAAGCGCGGTTTCGGCCCCCGAATAGATCACCCCGCCGCCCGCGACGATGACCGGCGCTTTGGCGGATTTGATCGCGGTGATGACCTCGGCGATCTCGAAGGCATCGGGGACGGGGCGGCGGATGCGCCAGATCTTCGGGGTGAAAAAGGCCTCGGGCCAATCGTACCCCTCGGCCTGCACGTCCTGGCAGAAGGCCAAAGTCACCGGCCCGCAATTGGCGGGATCGGTCATCACCTGCATGGCGCGGGGCAGGGCGGTCAGAAGTTGCTCGGGTCGGGTGATGCGGTCGAAGTAACGGCTGACGGGGCGGAAACAATCATTGGCCGAGACCGTGCCGTCGTCGAAGTCCTCGATCTGTTGCAGCACCGGATCGGGGCGGCGGTTGGCGAAGACATCGCCGGGGACCAGCAGGACCGGCAGGCGGTTCACATGCGCAAGCGCCGCCGCCGTCACCATATTCGTGGCCCCCGGTCCGATGGAGGAAGTCACGGCCATCGCCCGCTTGCGCTTGTGCGCCTTGGCATAGGCGATCGCGGCATGGGCCATGGTCTGCTCGTTTTGGCCACGCAGCGTCGGAAGATCCGCGCCGATCCCGTGCAAAGCCTCGCCCAGACCGGCAACATTGCCGTGCCCGAAGATCGCCCAGACGCCGTCGATGAAGCGCTCGCCTTCTTCGGTCATTTGCACCGAAAGCCAGCGCACCATGGCTTGGGCGGCGGTCAGGCGGATGGTGGTTGGTCGGGTCGCGTTCATGCCTGCGCCTCCTTGCGTGATTGATCCCACAGCGCGCACAGGCTGCGGTAGCGGTCGGCCATTGCTGTGACGGCGGCTTCGTCGCCGATTTCGCGGGCCATCCATGCTTTCGCGACATCCGCGAAGATGGTCCGGCCGACGGCAAAGCCGCGCACCAGCTCGTGGCGGGCCGCTTTGGCGAAGCTGGCGGCCAGCTCTGCCTCGGGGGCGTCGAGGCCCAGAACCAGAATGCCGCGCAGATAGGTGTCATGTTCGAGGATCGTCTTGACGGTCCGCTCCCAAGCCGCATCGGTTTTCAGCGGTTCGAGCTTCCACCAATCGGGATAGACGCCGATCTCGTACCAGCGCGCGATCAGGCGGGCGGTGGTCTCGTCATCGACCGGCGCGACCTTGGAGGGGATGATCTCGAGCAGAAACTCCAGATCATTGGCCCGCGCCGCCGCATAAAGCCGCGAGACGGTGGCCTCTTGATCGGCGCGCATGTCGGGGCTGTCGTCGGGATGGCAGAAGCACAGGACCTTGACGGTCTGGCCCGCGGGCCATTCGACCAGTCCTTCGTTCGAGGCACCCAGTTCCGGCTCCAGCCGCAGGGGTCGCGAGCCCGGCAGTTCGGCGGGACGCCCGACCCAAAGGCCGCTGCTGGATGCCGCATGAAGCGCGGGACGGCCCAGCCGGTCGTCGCAAAGGATGCCGTAGCCCTCGCGCCCGTCCTGCACCTGTCGCGTCGCTTCGAGGCACAGCGCCTTGAAGGCACCGATCCGCTCTTTGGTCGCGCCCGCCATGTCTTCGAACTGCATGCGGTGATCGAAGGCGAAGGCGCGCAGATCGCCGCGCAAGGGATGCAGGTTCGTCGCGCGGTGGATGCGGGCAAGCTCGCTGTCTTGGCGCAGGGCCTTTTGCCGGATGCCGCGCGCAAGGAAGAACTGCAGCTCCTCCCAGCTGGGATAGGCGGGGGTGCAGCCGTGGCGGCTGACCGCAAAGGCGCCGCAGGCATTGGCGTATTTGAGTGCGACCGGCCATTCCTCGCCGTCGAGCCAGCCTTTCAAAAGCCCCGACATGAAGCCGTCGCCCGCGCCCAGCACGTTGAAGACCTCGATCGGGAAGCCGGGGCCGGTCTGGCCGTCGGACCAATCCCCGACCGCGCCGGTGAAAGCCACGGCCCCCGCCGCACCGCGTTTGCACACCAGCACCGCCTTGGAGACCGCGCGGACATTGCGCAACGCCTGCAATGTGTCGGTGCTGCCGCCCGCGATGTGGAACTCCTCTTCGGTGCCGACGATCAGGTCGAACAGCGCCAGATGCGCCTGAAGCTTCGCGGTGACGGCGGCGCTTTCGATAAAGCGGTTCTCCCCGTCGCCATGGCCCGACAGCCCCCAAAGGTTGGGGCGGTAGTCGATATCCAGCGCGGTGCGCGCACCGTTTTCGCGGGCAAGGCGCAGCGCCTTGAGGACGGCGGCCTCGGTGCGCGGATGCGACAGATGGGTGCCGGTCGCCACAACCGCGCGGGCGCGGGCGATGAAATCGGGATCGATATCATCCTCGGAAAGCGCCATATCGGCGCAATTCTCGCGGTAGAAAATCAGCGGGAAGCTGTCCTCGTTGCGGATGCCCAGCAGCACAAGCGCGGTCAGACGCTCGGGGTCGGTCACCACGCCGCCGGTATCGACACCTTCGCGGGCGAGTTCTTCCAGCAGGAAGCGCCCCATATGCTCGTCGCCGACGCGGGTGATCAGCGCCGATTTCAGCCCCAGTCGCGCGGTGCCCGTCGCCATATTGGTGGGCGAGCCGCCGACATATTTGTTGAAGCTGCGCATGTCTTCGAGCCGTCCGCCGACCTGCGCGCCGTAAAGATCGACCGATGAGCGGCCGATGGTGATCAGATCAAGGGTCTTGGTCATCTTGTCCATTTCGCGTCAGGAGGCATCCCGCGCGAGAGCGCGCTGCACATAGCCCATGCTTGCGCGCAGGGCGGCCTCGATATTGGGGATGGCATGGGTCAGGGGCGAGAAGGGCTCGAAGCTGAAAGGCCCGTCATAGCCGTCGGCAAGAAGCGCGCGGATCTGGTCGATATTGCCCAGAATGTCGCGACCATCGAGAAGCTGGCGGTGCTCGTCCTCGATTTTGGCCAAGGGCAGGTCTGGGTCGATCACGCCCGAGATATGCACAAGGCCGGTGCGGTGGGGGTAGAGCACCGCTTCGTCCGAGAGGTGGTGGTGGAACGTGTCGTGGAGGAGGGCGAAGGCGCCGAAGCCGCCGGCCTCGGTGATGGCGGCAATCGCCTCGTCCTTGCGGCGCAAGGACGATCGCGGAAAGCCCAAGGGCTCGACCAGCCCCCTGATGCCCCGCGCGGCAAGGATCGGGCGCAGATTGTCGAGCGCCTCGACATTTTGCGAATGGCTGACGGCGCGGTCCTCGTTGAGGGGACACATCACCAAAGCGCCGATCCCCGCTTCGGCGGCATAATCGGCCAGGCGCGCGGCGCGCTCGCCCAGTTCGGGCGACCAGAGGTTGAACGGGTAGAGCGCGTTGATCGAGAGGATGGCGATGCCGCGATCCTCGGCCATGGCATGCAGGTCGCGCGCCGCGATTCTGCCCACCACATCGGGCAGATCGTTGCGGATCTCGACCTCGCGGATCCCGAGCCGCGTCGCCATGGCGAAGAACTCCGCCACGGGCATTGCGGGCGCGGTGATATGGTTGAGGGCAAAACGCATGGCGGCCTCAGCTGTAAAGCGCGGGGCGCTGGGGCAGTGAGATGCGCACCGGCACGCCTTCGGCCTCTTGCGCGGCGACGCAGGCATCGGCGGTGACGGCCGCGACATAGCCGTCCCACGAGGTCGGACCGGCGGCGGTACCCTGCGCTGCGGCTTTGAGGAAATCGGCCAGCTCGTAATCGTAGCTGTCGATGAAGCGGTCCTTCCAATCGGTCAGGATCGGATTGGACAGCGTGGCGTTCGAGCGGGTCTGGACCGACATCGGCTCGGGCAGTTTGGCGATGCCGTCCTCGCCCACGATCTCGCATTGGATGTCGTAGCCGTAATGGCAGTTCACGAAAACCTCGACGTCGATGACCACGCCTTTCGCGGTTTCCAGCACGACAATCTGCGGGTCACGCAGCTTTTCATGGGCACGCGGACTTTTGCGCGGGAAAAAAACCTGCGCCGAGACGTAATCGTCATCGAGTAGCCAGCGCAGAACGTCGATCTCGTGGATCAAGGTGTCGTGGATCGCCATGGGCGTGGTGTAATTCGCCCCGACGCGCTGGTTTCTGTGCGCGGCATGGACCATCAGGGGCGCGCCTGTCACGTCGCGGACCGCATTCTTTAGCGCCAGATAGCCCGGATCATAGCGGCGCATGAAGCCGACCTGCACCAGACGCCTGCCCGAGGCGACCTCGGCCTTGACGATGCGCTCGGCCCCTGCAGCCGTCGTGGCCAGCGGCTTTTCGCAAAAGCAGGGCTTGCCGGCGGCGATGGCGGCCAGAACATATTCCTCGTGGGTCTGGCCCCATGAGCAGACCAGAACCGCGTCGATTTCGGGGTCGTTGATCATCGCGATCGGGTCGTCGAAGATGCGCGCATCCGGCGCATATTGCGCGGCGCAGGCCTCGACATTGGGGCGGCTGACATCGCTGAGCGCGACCACCTTGCCGCCCGACAGCACCTGATTGATGCGGCGGGTGTGATCTTGGCCGATGGCGCCGGTGCCGATGACTCCGATCTTCAAACTCATGGTGTTCTTGCTCCGTAGGGGGCTTTGGCGGCCCTGAAAATATCTGGAATATCAGAAGAAAACGGCCTGCCCGCTGGTCGCGGACTGGGCCATGCCGTGAATGATGCGCTCGATGCCCAGACCGGCGGTGAAATCGGGCCAGGCGGGGGCCACGCCCGCGATGGCCTGACGCAGGACCTCGGCCTCGACGACCTTTTGCTCGTTGAAGCCGAAGTTGTGGCCCGGCGCGGGGCAGAAGGCGGCATAACCGGGCTGGGCGGGGCCGGTGAGGATGCGGCGGAAGCCGTCGGTTTCGGGCTTCGAGGGCTGATACAGCCACAGCTCGTTCATGTTTTCCTGATCGAAACGGATCGTGCCTTCGGTGCCCTGCACCTCCCATGCGAGGCGGCAGCGATAGCCGCGCGCGACGCGCGAACAGGAGAACTCGCCCGACGCACCCGAGACAAAGCGCACCAGCGCCTGCGCCTGGTCCTCGTTCTCGACCCGTGCGGTGGCGTTGCCGTGGGGGCGGTCGGCAATCGTGGTGTCCATCTGGGCGTAGACCCGCGCCACATCACCCATCAGCGCGACCATGACGGAGACAAGATGACAGCCCAGATCGCCAAGCGCGCCCAAACCGCCGCCTTCGCGGGTCAGGCGCCAGCTCCACGGGATGGTCGGATCGGCCATGTAATCTTCGTCATACATGCCGCGAAAATGGATCGGACGGCCGATCGCCCCCTGCCGGATCAGATCGGCTGCGGCGCGAAAAGCCGGCGAGCGGGTGTAGTTGTAGCCAAGCAAAGTGACCGTGCCCGCCGCCCGCGCCGTATGGGCCATGGATTGCGCATCCGCGACCGTCAACGCCATCGGCTTTTCCAGCCACACATGCTTGCCCGCATTGAGCGCCGCCTCGGCCATTTCACGGTGAAGCCCGTTCGGCGTGGTGATCGAGACGACATCGACAGCGGGATCAAGCACCGCCTCGCGCCAGTCGTCGGTGCCTCGGGCAAAGCCGAAAGCCTCGGCGCTGGTGCGGGCCTTTTCGGCGGGGGTATCGGCCAGCACGACAAGGCGCGGCGGCACTCCGCCAAAGGCGGTCGCGACATTGCGCCAAGCCATCGCATGGCATTTTCCCATGAAGCCGGTGCCGATCAATGCGACACCAAGGGCGGTTTTCTTCTCCGTCATGGACTGCCTGTTTGCTGGAGGTGGATCAGGGAAAAGGCGCGTCTCACGCCTTTTTGCTGCGCTTTTTCTGGCGGTAGACATCGGCCACGACGGCGGCGACGATGATCACGCCCTTGATCATTTCCTGATAATAGGCGTCGAGCCGCAGGAAGGTGAAACCCGAGATGATCACCCCGAAAATCACCATGCCCACCGCCGTCCCGAAGATCGTGCCGCGTCCGCCGGTCAGGGAAACGCCCCCGATCACCGCCATGGCGATCGCGTCGAGTTCGTACATCGTGCCCATGCCGGCCTGCGCCGTCAGCGCGCGCGAACAAACCACGATCCCCGCGAGCGCCGACAGGAAACCCGCCACCGCATAGATCTTGACCAGCTGCTTTTCGACATTGATCCCCGAGACCCGCGCCGCCTGCGGATTGGCCCCGATCGCATAGGTGAACTTGCCGTAGCGGGTGTATTTCAGCGCGACATGGAAGATCACGGCGACCGCGAGGAAGATGAAAACCGGATGCATCCCCTTGCCGATCCAAGCGAAGCTTTCGCTCGGGAAGGAAATCGGCTGGCCCTTGGTGTACCATTTGGCAAAGCCGCGGGCCGTCACCATCATGCCGAGCGTGGCGATGAAGGGCGGGATCTTGGTATAGGCGATCAGCGCCCCGTTCACCATTCCGGCCAGCAGGCCAAAGACCAGCCCCGCGACGACGGGGATGATCACCGGCAGGCCGGTCAGGTCGGGATAGACCGCGCGGTCAAAGCCCGAGGCCTGCGCGAGGCTCATGGAAATCATCGCCGTCGCCCCCACGATGGAGCCCGACGACAGGTCGATCCCGCCCGAGATGATGACCTGCGTCACCCCGATCGCGATGATCCCCACGACCGAGACCTGAAGGATCATGATCGACAGGCGCTGCCAGTTCATCAGGAAGCTTTGGCCCTGCGTGATCCAGCCCAGAATCTCGAACACCGCGCAGATCGCGACCAGCACGATCAGGATGTTCAGCTCCGCCATCATCGGGCGGCGTTTGGCCGGCATTGCGTTGACTGTTGCATCGGTCATTGGTGAAAGCCCTGCTTATTGTGCCGCCAGCGACATGATTTTGACCTGATCGGCCTCGGCGCGATCGAGAAAGCCCGAGATGCGGCCTTCGTGCATGACCATGATGCGGTCGCTCATGCCCAGAACCTCGGGCAATTCGGACGAGATCATGACGACCGCGACGCCTTGGGCGGCGAGATTGGTGATCAGGCGGTGGATTTCCGATTTCGCGCCGACATCGATGCCGCGCGTCGGCTCGTCGAGGATGAGGATGCGCGGATTGGTCAAAAGCCAGCGCGCGATCAGAAGTTTCTGCTGGTTGCCGCCGGAGAGGTTCTCGACCTTCTCCAGCAGGTCCGGCGTCTTGACCCGCAGCATCCGCGCCATTTCCTCGGCTTTCGCGGTGACGGCCTTCTGGTCGATGAAGCCGCCTTTGACATGGCCCTGCGTGATCAGTGCCGACTGGATGTTTTCCAGACAGTTGAGGATGAGGAAACAGCCGGTCTCCTTGCGGTCCTCGGTCAGGAAAGCCATGCCGTGGCGCATCGCATCCGAGGGGCTGGTGATCTGGACATTGCGCCCGTCGATCAGGATGTCGCCGATGGGTGCGGGATGGACGCCGAAAATCGCCTCGGCGACATTCGAGCGTTTCGAGCCGACCAGCCCCGCCACGCCGAGGATCTCGCCCGCGCGCACAGAAAAGCTGATGTCCTTGAAGACGCCCGGCAGGGTGAGGTTGCGCACCTCGAGCACCGTTTCCCCGATCGGGCATTCGACCTTGGGGAACATCTCGGTGATTTCGCGGCCGACCATCATGCGGATGATGTCGTCGCGGGTCACATCGCTCGAGGCATGGGTGCCGACATATTTCCCGTCGCGGAAGACGGTGAATTCATCCGCGATTTCAAACAGCTCGTTCATTTTATGGGTGATATAGACGATGCCGATGCCCTGCGCCCTCAGGTCGCGGATGATCGCGAAGAGATGGGCGACCTCGGTTTCCGTGATGGCGCTGGTCGGCTCGTCCATGATCAGCACGTCGGAGTTGTAGCTGACGGCCTTGGCGATCTCGACCATCTGCTTTTGCGCTACCGTCAGCTCGGAGACCTGCGCCTCGGGATCAAGCCTGATGTTGAGGCGCCCCAGAAGCTCGGCGGTCATCGCGCGCATTTTGGCGTGGTTGATCAGCCCGAAGGCATTGCGCGGTTCGCGGCGGATCCAGATGTTTTCGGCAATCGTCATCCAGTTCATCAGGTTCAGCTCCTGATGGATCATGGCGATGCCGGAATTGAGCGCATCGAGCGGCGTCTTCACATTGATCGGGCGGCCGGCAAAACGAACCTCGCCGCCATCGGGGACATAGACGCCCGCGATGATCTTCATCAGCGTGGATTTGCCCGCGCCGTTTTCGCCCATCAACGCATGGACGGAGCCGGGGCGGACCCGCAGCTGTACTCCGTCCAGCGCCTTAACACCGGGGAATTCCTTGATGATATTGTCGACCTCGAGGATGAATTCACCCTGATAGGGCGTTCTTTCCCGCGTGGTTTCCCGATGATCCAGCATGGTCCTCCCCCTCCTCGTTAACGCCCGCGAGGGGATGAGCCCCCGCGGGATTCCTGTGGCGAAAGCTCAGTTTTTCGCGGTGAAATCGCCGAGATTGTCCTTGGTCACGAGCTGGAACGGGATGTAGACCTTGCTGTCGACGCTCTCGCCCTTGGCGATCTTCAGCGCGGTATCCAGCGCGCCCGCGCCCTGACCCTTGGCGTCCTGAAAGACGGTCAGATCCATATCGCCCGACGCCAGCGCCGCCAGGCCGTCCTGCGTCGCATCGACCCCGCCGATCACGACCGTACCAAGATCCGTACCCGCCGATTTCAGCGCCTGAACGGCGCCGATCGCCATTTCGTCGTTGTTGGACGCGATCGCGTCGAATTTCGTGCCGGCCGACATCCAGTTGGTCACAAGATCGGTCGCTTGCGTGCGCTGCCAGTTGGCGGTCTGCTCTTCGGCGACGGTGATGAATTTGCAATCATCGGTCGCGATCACATCCTTGAAGCCCTGCGTGCGTTCGCGGGACGCCTGGTTCGAGAGTTCACCCAGCAGGATGACGGCAGTCGCCTCGGTCTTGCCTGCGGCTTTGAGCTGCTTGCAGATCTCCTCGCCCTGCATGCGGCCCGCATCATGTTCAAGCGAGCCGACGAAGGCCTGCTTTTCCGGCAGGGCATCGACATTGGCGGGCTGGCGGTTGACGTAGATCAGCGGGATGCCCGCATTCGAGGCCGCCGCGCTCAGCGCCGCGGTCGCATCGGTATCGACAGGGTTCACGATGATCGCATCAACGCCCGAGGCGATGAAGTTGTCGACCTGGTTTTGCTGCTTGCCGACGTCGCTTTGCGCATCCTCGATCTGGAGCGTGACGCCATCGAGCGTCTTGGCATGGTCCGACATGCCGTTGCGCAGGACGGTCAGAAAGTTGTCGTCGAAAGCGGCCATCGAGACGCCGATGTTCTCGGCCAGCGCAGGCCCCGAGACCGTGGCGATACAGGCGGCCGTCAGCAGGAATTTCTTCATGGTCATCCTCCCATTGCGGTGTCCGGCGCACCTTGGGTCATGCCGGACATCAGACAAGCCGCATCCCTTTGCCGCGGATCGGTATCCGGACAGCGACTCATGTGATGATTGGAATGGTCGCCGCTTCTCCCGTGGCGGTGATCCGAGGACAGCATTCGGTCAGAATGCGCTTGGGTCAATCTTTTTGATGAGGATATGCCATCAATAATGATGGAATAACGCATCACAAATGATGGTATTCTTTCATTCAGGGTGCGGCTGGCCGCTTACAGGCTTTCGGGTGTTACGATGATCGGGGTGACGAACCTTTGGCCGGGGTTCTCGGCCATACCGTGGTCGAGGACATGGGCGGCGGCGCTGAGAACCTCTTGCGCGAGCGGTTGCAGCGGCGTCGACAGCACGGTCGAGACCGTCCCGCGCAGCAGACCTTGCCGCGATTCCGGCGTCAGCTCGTGAACCAGCAGCGCCAGATCGCGCGAGCGGCCGGTTTCGTCGATTGCGGCAATCGCGCCCTCCATCCCGCCGCCCGCACAATAGATCCCGACCAGATCGGGGTGGCGGTGGATCAGCTCGAGCGTGGTTTCGTAGGTGAGCTGGCGGGTTTCGAGGTTGAGCAGCGTATCGAGCACTTCCAGCCCCGAGGTGTATTCGCGCAGATAGCTGCGGAAACCCGCCTCTCGCAGGTCGTGACCGTGAAAGCGGTGCCCGCCGATAAAGACCGCAAGCTTGCCGCTGCGGCGGGTCAGATGATGCATCAACCAGCCGGAAGTTCTGCCTGTTTTCAAGTTGTTGGTGCCAAGATAGGCCTCGCGCAGGCCGGGCGCGAAATCCGACAGGAGCGAGAAGACCGGAATGCCGCGCCCGCGCAAAAGGCCGACGGCGGCGGTGACTTCATGGTGGTCGATGCCGGTTGCGGCGACCGCCTGAACCTTGCCGGCAAAGCTCGCGATCGTCTCGGCGAAATCGGAGGGTGACTGGCCTGGCGAAAAGCGGATGGTCAGCCGCCAGCGCCGGTTCGGATCCTGCCGCGCGGCCTCTTCGATGCTTTGGGCGAACTCCTGATAAAAGGCGTGCCGCTCCTTTTGCAGGACGATCCCGAGATGGATCTCGGGACGGTCCGCCATGACACGGGCGCGGATCGCGGTGGCGGCGTGATAGCCGATCGCCTCTGCCGCATTCGAGACCTTGCGCGCGGTTTCCTCGCGCACCTTGGCGCGGCCGTTGAGGACGCGGTCGACGGTGGCGACGCTGACCCCTGCTGCTGCGGCAACGTCTTCGATGGTGGGGCGGCCTGCCATGTTAACCTCATCTTGCCGAATATGACGGTGATGTGTTCCGTCATTCATTGCAAGAAATATATCAAATGAGGCTTCGTCTGCTTTCCGGTGACGCGAAAACCGCGTCGGCACCACTTTGACGGCAGGATCCGGATGGCGGTTCCTTCGACGTGGTGCCAGTGTCGCGACGGAGGGACCGCGAAAACGCGGTCGCGAAATATCGCATTGGTGCGGGCGGAAACTGGGATGTCGACGAGAATGACCATTGCGGGGGATAAAACCGGCGCGAAACCGGCGGATGCGGGACAGGCGGGCGCGCCCCCTGCCGCAAACCGGCCGATGACGGGGAAAGAATGGCTCATGTTGTCGGCGCTCGCCGTGCTTTGGGGATGTTCGTTCCTTTTCAATGCGCTTGCCGTGCGCGACATGCCCGTTCTGAGCGTGGTTTTCATCCGTGTCGCTTTGGCGGCTGTCGTCCTGATCGCGGTTCTGCGCCTTGCGCGCGAGCATTTGCCGCGCGATCCGGCGATTTGGCGCGCGCTTTTCGTGATGGGCTTCGCCAATAGCGCGCTGCCTTTCTCGCTGATTGTCTGGGGGCAGACCCATGTGGCGGCGGGGGTGGCCTCGATCCTCAATGCGACGACGCCGTTGTTTACCGTCCTGTTTGCCCATGTCCTCACGACGGATGAAAAACTCGATCGCGGCCGCGTCATGGGGGTGATCCTGGGCTTCATGGGGGTCGCCGTCATGATCGGAGGCGATGCCTTGCGCGCGATCGGCACCGGATTGGGCGCGCAGATGCTGTTTTTGGCGGCGGCGTCTTCTTATGCGTTCTCGGGGATCTACGGGCGGCGCTTCCGCAAGCTCGGGGTGAGCCCGATGGCGACGGCGACCGGCCAATTGATCGCCGCGAGCGTCCTGCTGTTGCCGCTGGTCCTGATCGTTGATCGTCCCTGGAGCGGGACGATGCCGGGTTTGCCCGCAATCGGGGCGATGATCGGCTTGGCGGTTTTCTCGACGGCGTTGGCCTATGTGCTTTATTTCCGCATTCTGGCGACGGCCGGCGCGACCAATCTGGCACTGGTGACCTTTCTGATTCCGATCTGCGCGATCTTGCTGGGGATCGTGGTTTTGGGCGAGCATCTGGCCCTTCGTCACGTTGTCGGTATGGTCCTGATCGGCGGCGGTTTGGCCGCGATCGACGGCCGGTTGTGGCGTAGACTGGCCGGGCGCGGGCAGGGTTGAGGCTTCTCTTGCATGGCTCGCGAACCTGTCGCGCTTGGCAGGGGTATTTTTGTGATGAAGAAAGGCGCGGGCATTTGCTTGCTCTCTCGTTGTTTTCGGAGGCGCTGCCGTGTTACGGGGCGGCGGTTCTGGGGAGGTAGGCGTGATCCTTTGCGAATTCGGTCCGGAAGGGCGCGAGGTTGAGTTCCGCGACGCTTTGGAGCTGGTCGTGGCGCATAGCCTCGACGCGGTTATCCCCGCGTTGGAGCGGCTCGAGGCCGCGCGGCAATCGGGCAAATGGATCGCGGGCTGGATGGGCTATGAAGCCGGATCGGCTTTCGAGCCGGTTCTTGCGGCAATGGACCCGCGGACGGCAGAAGGCCCTTTGCTGATTTTCGGGATCTATGACGGGCCGCAGAATCCCGCCGATTGCGGCGCCGCGGCGGGCGAGGTCCGGCTTGCGCCTTTGGTGCCGCAGGTCACCCGTGAGGATTACCGCGCGGCCTTCGCGCTGACGCAGGACTATATCCTTGCGGGCGATATTTATCAGATCAACCTGACGTTCCCGCTGGAAAGCCGCTTGCTCGAGGGAAATCCTCTCGGGCTTTATCATGCCTTGCGGGCGCGTCAGCCGGTGGGCTTTGGGGCTTTTGCCGATTTGGGTATCGGGCCGGTCGTCGTGTCGCGCTCGCCCGAATTGTTCCTGACGCTTGATGCGTCGGGAGGGATCGAGACGCGGCCGATGAAGGGGACCGCGCCGCGCGACAGCGATCCGGCGCGTGATGCGGCACTTGCCGCCGCGCTGGCGGGATCCGAAAAGGACCGTGCCGAGAATCTCATGATCGTCGATCTTCTGCGCAATGATATCGCGCGGATTTCCGAGGTGGGATCGGTCCGCGTGCCCGAGCTTTTCGCGGTCGAGAGCTTTGCCACCGTGCATCAGATGAGCTCGCGCGTGGTGGGGCGGCTTGCCGCGCCTGCCGATCTGACCGGTGTCATGCGCGCGCTTTTCCCCTGCGGCTCGATCACCGGCGCGCCGAAGATCCGCGCGATGGAGATCATTCGCGAGCTCGAACCCCATTCGCGCGGCGTCTATTGCGGTACGCTCGGCTGGATGGCGCCGGACGGCTCGGCGGCGTTTTCGGTGACGATCCGGACGCTTTCTGTCTGGCCGGACGGTCGGGTGGTTCTGAATGTCGGCGGGGGCGTCGTGCAGGATTCGACTGCTGACGGTGAATGGGAGGAGGCTCTATGGAAAGCGCGTTACGCGGAGGTTTTGGCGGACCCGGCATGATCCCCGAGGGCTTGCGGCTGATCGAGACGGCGCTTTGGGACGGGACGGCATGTCCGCGCATCGAGGGTCATTTGGCACGTTTGGCAGCGGGGGCCGCAGCTCTGGGTTGGGATTGTGATCCGGCGCGGGTGCGGGATGCTTTGACCGGTCCGGCGGGCGCACCCTCGCGGTTGCGGCTGACCCTTGCGGCGGATGGCGCGGTCGAGGTGACGCGGGCCGATCTTCCACCCGCGCTGCCGCTTTGGCGGCTGGGTCCGGCGGCGCAGGTTCTTTCATCCGCCGATCCCTGGCTGCGGATCAAATCGACCGCGCGCGCGCATTATGATGCGGCGCGTGCCGGAATGGCTGCGGATTTCGACGAGCTGGTCTTTCGCAACGAGCGCGACGAGGTTTGTGACGGCACCATCACAACGCTGTTCTTTGACCGTGGCGAGGGGATGCGGACGCCGCCGCTCGCGTCAGGGCTTTTGCCCG
This sequence comes from Paracoccus cavernae, assembly GCF_042430175.1. Classification (NCBI taxonomy): domain Bacteria; kingdom Pseudomonadati; phylum Pseudomonadota; class Alphaproteobacteria; order Rhodobacterales; family Paracoccaceae; genus Paracoccus; species Paracoccus cavernae. The sequence goes on from NZ_JBHMDZ010000045.1 coordinate 140,381, forward strand.
GCGTTTTGCGCGCCGAGCTTCTGGGGCAGGGGGTGTGCCGCGAGGAGGTTCTTTCGGTCGGCGACCTTCCTCGCGTCCGTTTGTGGATCGGCAATGCTCTGCGCGGCCTGATGCCTGCCGAGTGGCGCGGTTAGTCAGGCCGCGTTTTCGAGCAGCAGGCTGCGGGTTGCCTCGGCAAGGCGTCGAATGCCTTCGGCCAGTTTCTCGGGCGGGTTCAGCGTGAAGTTCAGCCGGATGGCGTTGTGGTTTCGCCCTTCGGGATCGAAAACGCTGCTCGGGCTGATGCAGACTCCGTGATCGAGGCCCGTCCTGAGCAGCCGGTCGGTATCAAGGGCGGGATCCTTGGCCGTGGCCCAGACGAACATGCCGCCGACCGGCACCTCCCAGTCGAAAAGATCGCCCAGATGATCGGACATTGCCCGACAAAGCGCGTCGCGCCGCGCGCGGTAGAGCGCGAGGGTCGCGGGCCGGATGCGCTCGGTCAGGCCCGATGACAGGGCGTCGAGCACGATGCGCTGGCAGAGGCCGCTGGTGCAAAGATCGCCGCCCTGCTTGGCGGTCGTCATTGCCGTGATCACTTCGGGCGCGGCGATGACCCATCCCAGGCGCAGCCCCGGCGCAAGCTCTTTCGAGACCGTGCCGAGATAGATGACCGGCCCGCGATAGGGGCCGGGATGGGCCTTGGCATAAAGGCCGATCATCGAGGGCAGGGGCGTGCCGTCGTAATGCAGCATACCGTAGGGGTCGTCCTCGACCAGCCAGCAGCCGGTGGCTTCGGCGGCTGCAATCAGGGTCTTGCGCATCGCGGTTCCGACGAGCTTTCCGGTCGGATTCGAGAAGTTCGGCACCGTATAGGCGAAACGCGCGCCGTCCATCGCGCGGTGCGGATCGCAATCGGCGGCGGCCAGATCCATTGCGTGATAGCGCGGATGGCTGGGGCGCCATGCGTCCAGCGCTCCGAGATAGGCCGGCGATTGCGCGGCGATCGTGCTGCCGGCCTCGAGGAAAAGCTTGCCCAGAAGTTCGAGCGCCTGCATGCCGCCGGTGGTGATCAGTACATTCTCGCGCGAAAGCTGCAGCTCGGGCGTGGCAAAACGCGCCGCGATCTGGTCGCGCAGCGCGGGCAGGCCGTCGATCGGGCTGTAGCCCAAAGCCTCCGCAGGATGCTCGCGCACCGCGTTTTCGGCCAGAGCGGCCAGTTCGGCCACGGGCCAGGTCGCGGGATCGGGCAGGCCGCCTGCAAGGTTGATCAGGCCGGGGATCTGGCTCGCCCCCAGAAAGACCTGTGTGACGTCGTTGGTTTGGGAGAGCCAGTTGGCGAAGGGGGCGCGGGACATCGGGGCCTCAGATTGATTGGAGCAGGCCGCCGTCGACGGCAATGGCCTGGCCGGTAATATAGGATGCGCGTTCCGAAGCCAGAAAAGCCGCGAGCGCAGCGAATTCGGCGGGATCACCTAGCCGGCCCGCGGGGATCTTGGGCCCCATGCTGGCGTCGTCGACCCCGAGCTCGGCCATACGGTCGGTATTCGTATAGCCGGGCAGCAGCGCGTTTACCGTGATCCCGTTGCCGGCTACCTCGCGCGCGAGCGTATTGACCAGCCCCAAAAGACCGGCCCGCAAGCTGTTCGAGATCAGCAGACCCGGCTGGGGCTCTTTGGCGGCGACCGAGGTTACGGCAAGGATGCGGCCCCATCCTTGCGCCTTCATCGCGGGCAGGGCGGTCTGGATGCTGTCGACCGCGCTGAGCCAGAGGCCCTGAAAACCCGCGCGCCACTTTTCTTCGCTTGTCTCCATGAAGCTGCCGGTGGGCGGCCCGCCGGTATTGGTGACGAGAATGTCGGGCATCCGGCCCAGCCGTTCGCCCGCAGCCATGACCAGATCGCGACCCGCACCCGGCAACGAGAGATCGCCCGCAATCCCGATACAGCCGAGTTCGGCGGCCGTTTGCGCAACCCGCGCGGCATCACGCGCGATGACGACGACCTGCGCACCCTCGGCCACCAGCTCGGCTGCGACCGCGCGCCCCAAACCCCGCGTGCCGCCAAAGACCAGCGCGGTTCTTTCTCCAAGACCCAGATCCATGAGTTACACCTTCGGATCGGGGGCAGCGGTTTCGTCGCGCCCTTCCTGCAAGATCATGCGGCCTTTTGACGAGGCACGACGAAACGCCGAGGCGCTTTGATAATCGGCATCCCCATGCCAGGCGAGCGCCGTCGCCCGATCGGGAAATTCGAGGATCACCATCCGCTCTGTAAACTCCGGCCCTCCTTCAACCGTCAGCACCTCGTCGCCGCGCGTCAAAAAGCGCCCCTGATAACGCGCGACCGTCTCGGGCGTCAGGGCAGTATAGCGGCGATAGGTTTCCGGATCGTGAATGGACATGGTGCAGATGAAATAGGCGGGCATGGTTCCTCGGAATCTGTCCAGAAGTGTTTCGCGCAAAGGATAAGCTGCCTCTGGGCGCTGTGTCCCTGCAAAGACTTGCGCGAAACGGGCGCTCTGTGCAGGATTTTGCCATGATCGCCATCCTTGGTAGGGAAAAGCTGCATGATCGCGCTTGATGACATCGACCACCGCATTCTGGCGGCGCTGCAGGAGGACGGTCGTCTGCCGATCCTCAATCTCGCGGAACGGATCGGGCTTTCGCCGACTCCTTGCGGACGGCGGGTCAAACGGCTCGAGGAGGCGGGGGTGATTCAGGGCTATACCGCGCGGATCGACCCCGCGGCTCTGGGGCAAAACATCAATGTCATGATCACGGTCCGTCTGGCGCGCCACGGCACGCGCGGGACGGAGCAGTTTCTCTCGGCTATCGCGAAACGCCCCGAGATTACGGAATGCCTGCTGGTGACCGGCAGCGTCGACTACATCCTGCGGGTGTGGGTGCGCGATATCGATGCCTTGGGCAGTTTCATCCGCGACGTGCTGCAGTCGATCCCTTCGGTGGCGGAAACCTCGACCATGGTGATCCTCGCGCAGGGGACCGCGCTGCCCTCGTCCTGATTCTCTGCTTTGAGAATCGTTTTGGCATGATTCTGGTGCGATTCTCTTTGTTTTGGGCGGACTTATGGGGCTTATTGGGGGTGATTGG
>NZ_JBHMDZ010000046.1:0-155319 GCF_042430175.1 Paracoccus cavernae
GCCCCGCCTGCGCACATCTTTGGGCCGATGCCAAACGATGCACCCGATGACCTCAAGCTGGAGCGCGCGAAGTGGATCGCAGCACAAGCTTCCGCTGGCTATTCCACGCGCCAGATCGCGACCGCGCTGAACATCAGCCCCACTACCGTTCGCGGTGCCGGCGCGGTCGGCCGCGAGCTCGCGCCCGCCAAGCAGGCCATCGGCCTGCCCAGAGCAAGCTGGGAGGATCTGCACCCTGCGCCGCGCCACGAAACCGCGCCGCGCCCCTCGTTGGCGCGCACGCCACCGCCCGATCGCCAGAAGCAGAGCCAGATCGACAAGGTGATCGGGTTTATCCGCGAAATCCACGCCGAGTTCATGGCATGACCCTTCACCCCCACCTTCCCATGATCATCGACAGCTTCGCGGGTGGCGGTGGCGCATCAACCGGCATCGAGCTGGCGTTGGGACGCTCGCCCGATGTCGCGATCAACCATTCCCAAAAGGCGCTGGCGCTCCATGCAGCAAACCATCCGGAGACGCTGCACCTCGACAGCAATATCTGGGACGTCGAACCGCTGACCGTGACGCAGGGGCGGCATGTCGGCTTGCTCTGGGCCAGCCCCGACTGCAAGCATTTCTCGAAAGCCAAGGGCGGAGCACCCCGTGACCGCAACATCCGCGATCTGGCATGGGTCGTGGTGCGGTGGGCAAAGTGGGCCAAGCCAGACGTAATTTGCATGGAGAACGTCGAGGAGTTCACCACATGGGGGCCTGTCGATAATGATGGCCAGCCCATCAAGGAATTCGCGGGGCAGACATTCGACGACTTTATAAACGGCCTGAAGGCTGCTGGCTATCGCGTCCAATGGCGCGAGCTTCGCGCCTGTGACTATGGCGCACCGACGATTCGCAAGCGCTGGTTTCTTGTTGCGCGCCGCGATGGACGCCCCATCGTCTGGCCAAAGGCCACGCATGGCGATCCTGCATCGGCAGAGGTCAAAAAGGGCAAGCTCTCGCCTTGGATCGGCGCCGACAGCTGCATTGACTGGTCTCTGCCTTGCCCCTCGATCTTCGACACCAGCGCCGAGGTAATGGAAAAGCTCGGTCTGAAAGCCAAGCGACCGCTGGCCGACAACACCTTGGCCCGCATTGCGCGCGGCATGAAGCGCTATGTGATCGAGGCCGAGCGCCCTTAGCAAAGGAACCCAAGCCAACTACCGCCGTCACTGCGAGGAAATCCGGCTGAAGAACGGGGACAAGGATGTGCGCAGCTTCAGGCGCAAACATGCCCTCGCAGCGCGAGACGCGCTTCAGGCAACATGGTCGAAGGCCAACGAGCGCGTTGCCGTCCTGTCTGTGCTATGCCGCCACGCCGTCGACCTGGAGTGGATCGAGCGCAATCCCGTCGAAGACATCGCCAAGCTCGAGGGGGGAGAATACGAACCGTGGCCGTCAGACATGCTCTTGGCTTTCGAGCGCGCATGCGAGGAGCTCGGGCAGAAGACCGCTCGGGCAATCTACGAACTCGGGATTGGGACTGGGCAACGCCTCGGCGACTGCATCGCCATGCAATGGTCAGACTTCGACGGCGAATATATGGCCGTCGTGCAGGAAAAAACCGGCGTCAAGATCTGGATCTATTGCCCCTCGCGGCTGCGGACATACCTCGCGACGCTGCCTAAGGCCGGCCGCCACATTCTATCCAAGACGGCAACGGAACCCTTGGGAAAACGCGCAGTCCAGAAGGCCGTCGAAGAGGTCAGGGACAAGATCGGCGCCCGTCACGGCGCGAATCGTCTGGTGATCCACGGCTGGCGATACACGGCCGCCGTACAGCTCTCGGATGCCGGGTGCAGCGACGCCGAAATCCAAGCTGTCACGGGGCACAAAACCTTGGAGATGGTGCGTAAGTACCGCGCACAAGCCAACCAGAAGAAGGCGTCGAAGCGCGCACAGCTGCGCAGGGAACAGAAGGAGAGCGAGACGTGAACTTGCGAAAGAAATTGCGAAACTTCGATTTAGAGGCTCTTAAAACCGCCGCGAAAGCCGCTCGCGTTGCTTCTATTTTTCTCGCTAAATCAGTCATTTGGTACGGGTGGAGGGACTTGAACCCCCACGCCTCACGGCGCCAGAACCTAAATCTGGTGCGTCTACCAATTTCGCCACACCCGCATCCAAGCCGGAGTTGGCCAAGCCTGCTCCGGTCGCTGTCTCTTAGCAAAGGGTTTGCACCGATGCGAGAGGAAATCGTCACGAATCCAACGCCGGAACGCAGTCGGCTTTAGCCCGTTTTGCCTTCGGTCCGCGTGGATTCACGTGGATCAGCCGGAAGGCCGAGGCGGGCAGCTGCGGGCCCGCGCGATTGATGCGGGCACCGCCTCTATCCAAAGTCCTCCGCACCGGCGCGACGCGTCACTGCAAGACGACGAATCACCGCAACCCGACAAGGCGGGCACCCATCTCATCCGATGCGGTTTTCGCCAAAGAACCTGGCCCCCTACCCAATAATCAACCGCACAAACACCGCCCTCCCCCTCCGCATCCCTGCCCGCAAATCCGCGAAGCCAGAGCCGCGAGAAGGCCGCTCCCCGCAGGGCTACGGCCAGCACTTGCCTATAAATTAATCACAAAGCCCGAATTGCAGGCACTCCCCCGCGATTCCGGTTTTCCGCCCCGAGCGCCGCCGCATAGAGATGGACGCGCTCCGTCAAAGCGTCCAATCAGGGTTCAGGCAAGTCGTGAGGAAGGATCAGGCGATGAAGAAAGTCGAGGCGATCATCAAGCCGTTCAAACTGGATGACGTAAAAGAAGCGCTGCAAGAAGTTGGCGTTCAAGGTCTCTCGGTGACCGAAGTTAAAGGCTTCGGACGTCAGAAAGGCCATACCGAGCTTTACCGTGGCGCCGAATATGTCGTCGACTTCCTGCCCAAGGTGAAGATCGAAATGGTCCTGCCCGACGATCTGGTCGAGGCCGCGATCGACGCCATCGTCAGCGCCGCCCGCACCGAAAAGATCGGCGACGGCAAGATTTTCGTCACCCCTGTCGAACAGGCAATCCGTATCAGAACCGGTGAAACCGGCGACGACGCCCTCTGAACTCCTCCGCGCGATAGAAGATGACCCCGCCCGAGGCCCCAAGCGGCCCGACGGACCACCCAGAAAGGACAACCATGACCACCGTCTCCGACGTTTTGGCAATGATCCAGGAAGAAGACATCGCCTATGTCGACGTCCGCTTCACCGATCCCAAAGGCAAGCTCCAGCATGTGACGCTGGTCTCGGACCTCGTCGACGAGGACTTTTTCGAAGAAGGCTTCATGTTCGACGGCTCCTCGATCGCCGGCTGGAAGTCGATCGACCAGTCCGACATGAAGCTAATGCCCGATGCGGCTTCGGTCTATATCGACCCCTTCTATGCCGAGAAAACGCTCTGCGTGCATTGCGACGTGGCCGAGCCCGACACCGGCGAAGCCTATAACCGCGACCCGCGCTCGATCGCGAAAAAGGCCGAGGCCTATCTGAAGGCCACCGGCATCGGCGATGCGACCTATTTCGGCCCCGAGGCGGAATTCTTCCTCTTCGACGACGTGCGTTACTCGATCACGCCCCAGAAGGTCTCCTTCGAGATCGACAGCCACGACGCCGCATGGAACACCGATACGATCTACGATTCGGGCAACCAAGGCCACCGCGCGCCCCATAAGGGCGGCTATTTCCCCGTGAACCCGATCGACAGCGCCCAAGACATCCGCGGCGAGATGCTCTCGACCATGAAGCGCATGGGCATCAAGGTCGACAAGCACCACCACGAGGTTGCCACCGCGCAGCACGAACTGGGCATGATCTTCGGCGGTCTGGTCGAGCAGGCCGACAACATCCAGAAATACAAATATGTCATCCACAACGTCGCTGCCGCCTACGGCAAATCGGCGACCTTCATGCCCAAGCCCATGAAGGGCGACAACGGCTCGGGGATGCATGTGAACATGTCGATCTGGAAGGACGGCAAGCCGTTGTTCTCGGGCGACAAATATGCGGACCTCAGCCAGGAGGCTTTGTGGTTCATCGGCGGCATCCTCAAGCATGCGAAAGCCCTGAACGCGCTGACCAACCCCTCGACCAACAGCTACAAACGCCTGATCCCGGGCTTTGAAGCGCCGGTTCTGCGCGCCTATTCGGCCCGCAACCGCTCGGGTGCGGTCCGTATTCCGTGGACCGAATCGCCCAAAGCCAAACGCGTCGAGGCCCGCTTCCCCGATCCGGCAGCGAACCCCTATCTCGCTTTCGCGGCGCTTCTGATGGCCGGCCTTGACGGCATCAAGAACAAGATCGATCCGGGTCCGGCTTCGGACAAGGACCTCTACGATCTGCCGCCGGAAGAGCTGGCCGAAATCCCGACCGTTTGCGGCTCGCTGCGCGAAGCGCTCGAAGAGCTGGAAAAGGACATGGACTTCCTGCTGGCGGGCGACGTCTTCACCCGAGACCAGCTCGACAGCTACATCAAGCTGAAATGGGAAGAGGTCTATGCTTTCGAGCATACCCCCCACCCGATCGAATATGCGATGTACTACAGCTGCTGACCGGCAGCCCCCCGACAAGAAAGCCGCCCCGAGGGGCGGCTTTTTCGTATCCGGCCGCCCCCCGTCTCAGGCCGCCTCGCGGATCGGGAACTCCTCCAGTACCGCCTTCTGCTCGGCGGTCAGATCCTCTGGCAGGATGATCGAGGTATGGATCGAGAAAACCACCGCACCGCTTTCCGGCAGACGAAACAGGCACTGCCTTTCGACACGGATGAAAGGCAGATCGCCCTCGGGCACGCGGCCGATCTCTTCGGTGCGCGGATTGTGCAGCGGGGCATTCGAATGGTGGGCAGTGCCGCGCAACATGCCGATGCCCGGCCGGATCCCGTCCAGCAAACGTTGAACCCTTTTACCGATATCCTCGGTATATTTCGCGACCGGCTTGTGGATGCGCATCATCGGCCGCCCGAATTTCTGCGCCAGCGTCCAGCCCGCCGGAAAGCACAGGATCGCCCCACCCAAAAGATGCTCGCCCGCCCCCTCCGAGCCCTCGGGCACCTCCTGCATCAGGCAGAGATCCTCGGCCACCAGACGTCCCAAAGTCAGCAAAGGCTGTGCAGGATCGGCCCGAACCTCGACACCGTCCGGACGGCGGATCATCCCGCGCGGGCCGATCTCGTAGCCCCGCGCGGGCAGGCCGCGCAGAACCATTGCATAGAGTTCGTCCGCCGCTGCACGCGCCCCGACCGAAAGCCGGTGAACGGCATCTTCACGCTCGGCAATCAGCCGTTCGCGCAGTGCCATCTGGGCGGCAAAGGCATCGTCGACGATCAGCCAATCGGACTCGTCGACAGGGATCACCCCCGGCAAACGCCGCGTCCTCGGGTCCATCCACGGCGCAAACCCCAAAGACTTCTGAAAGATCGCTTCCATTTCCCAACCCCTTGGCTTTCCTCCCATTCTTCATCATTCAAATACCCTTAGCCAAGACTGCCGAGCAAGATCACGACGATTGTCGCAATCACCGGAATGGCGACCGAGACGACAAAGATGTCGCTGTAGCTTTTCTTGTGGGTCATGCCGGTAATCGCCAGCAAGGTGATCACCGCACCGTTATGGGGCAGCGCGTCGAACCCGCCCGAAGACAGCGCCGTCACGCGGTGCATCAGCTCCATGCTGATGCCCTGATCGCGCGCCATCGTCGCGAACTGCTCGCCCAGGGTGTTCAACGCAATCGACATCCCCCCCGAGGCCGAACCCGTAATCCCCGCCAGCACGTTCACCGCCACCGCGAGCGAGGCGACCGGATTGCTCGGAAACAGCCCGAGCACCGCATCGCGGACAAAAGCGAAAGCCGGAAGCGAGGCGATGACCGCGCCGTAACCCACCTCCGATGCCGTGTTGAAGATCGGCAGAAGCGAGCCCATCGTGCCGCTGTTGATCGTCTCTTTCACCGCGACAAAGCGGCGCCAGTTCAGGGCAACCGCCGCCACGATCGCCGCCGTCAGCGAAATGATGATCGCCCAGATGCCGGCGACTTTCGCCAAAGTCGTCTCGCCGTAAACCGGCTCGGCCAGATATTCGGCGCTCATGTTCGGAATGACGAGATAGGTGAACACCGCATTCAGCGCGATCACCATGACCACCGGCGTGATCGCCGAGGCAAAGCCGGGCAAGTCGGCGTCCTCGGGCAAGGTACTATCGGCCGCGGTCGCGGCATGAACCCCATAGCCCTCGCCCCGCCCTGCAGCAGCAGCCGCCCGCCGGTCGAGCCAAAGCGTGCCGCCGATCAGCATGATCAACCCCGCCAGCGTCCCCAGAAACGGCGCGGCAAAGACATTGGTACCGAAAAACGGGATCGGAATGGCGTTCTGGATCGCTGGCGTGCCGGGAAAGGCCGTCATGGTAAAGGTGAACGATCCCAAAGCGATCGCCGCGGGCAGCAGCCGCTTGGGAATATCCGAGCGCCGGAACAAGGCATTCGCGATCGGATAGATCGCAAAGGCCACGACGAACAGCGAGACCCCGCCGTAGGTCAGAACCCCGCATGCGAGAACCACCGCCAAAATCGCGCGATTGGCCCCGACCTTGTCGACGATTCCTTCGGCAATGGTGCGCGCCGCGCCGCCGTCGGCCATGACCTTCCCGAAAATCGCCCCCAGCAGGAACAGCGGGAAATAGGTGGTCACATAGCCGCCCAAAGACTTCATGAAGACCTGCGTATAGGTCGCCAGAACCGGCGCACCTCCCGACATCAGCACCGCCAAAAGCGCCATGAGCGGCGCGAGGATCAAAACGTTGATGCCCCGATAGGCCAGATACATCAGCAAAAACAGCGACAGGAAAATCCCGATTAGCCCCATCTTTCCCCCCAATATCGATTTGTCCAATTGACCCGAGCTTGGGCGATTTTCCACGCGGGGGCAATGAACCACGCCGAACAGGCGATCCGCGACCCTCACCCCTCAAGCCGCGGCGAGGGGAATCACCCGAAATCCGCGCCCGTGGGCTGTCTGCGATCCGGAACAGGGAAATTTCCGCGCCTTTCCCGACCGCTTGGCAGGTTTTGCGCCTTCTTCATCACCCAAATACCCCGGCCAAGGTTGCTCAAAAGCGCGTCCCGCGCTAAATCGCGGTCAACTATTTGGAGGCACCGATGATCCCGCGCTATTCCCGCCCCGAAATGACCGCCATCTGGTCGCCCGAAACCAAGTTCAAAATCTGGTACGAGATCGAGGCCTATGCCTCCGACGCCCAGGCCGAGATCGGGGTGATCCCGAAAGCCAGCGCCGAGGCGGTCTGGAAGGCCAAAGACGTCGAATTCGACGTCGCCCGCATCGACGAGATCGAGGCCGTGACCAAGCATGACGTCATCGCCTTCCTGACCCATCTTGCCGAGCATATCGGCCCCGAAGAGGCGCGCTTCGTCCATCAGGGCATGACCTCCTCGGACGTGCTCGACACCACGCTCAACATCCAGCTCGTGCGCGCGACCGACATCCTGCTCGCGGATATGGACCGCCTGCTCGCCGCGTTGAAAACCCGCGCTTTCGAGCACAAGGACACGGTCCGCATCGGCCGCAGCCACGGCATCCATGCCGAGCCGACCACGATGGGCCTGACCTTCGCCCGCTTTTATGCGGAAATGGAGCGCGGCCGTCAGCGTCTGGTCCATGCCCGCGCGGAAATCGCGACCGGCGCGATCTCGGGCGCGGTCGGCACCTTCGCCAATATCGACCCCTTCGTCGAAGAATATGTCTGCGAGAAACTGGGCCTGACCCCCGAGCCGATCTCGACCCAGGTTATCCCGCGCGACCGTCACGCGATGTTCTTCGCCACGCTCGGCGTCATCGCCTCGTCGATGGAAAACGTCGCGATCGAGATCCGCCACATGCAGCGCACCGAGGTCCTCGAAGCCGAGGAATATTTCTCGCCCGGCCAAAAGGGTTCGTCGGCGATGCCGCACAAGCGCAACCCCGTCCTGACCGAAAACCTGACCGGCCTCGCCCGCCTCGTGCGCATGACCGTGGTTCCGGCAATGGAAAACGTGGCCCTTTGGCACGAGCGCGACATCTCGCACAGCTCGGTCGAACGCGGCATTGCGCCCGACGCGACCATCACGCTCGATTTCGCGTTGAACCGTCTGGCCGGCGTGATTGAAAAGCTGGTGATCTATCCGGACAACATGCTCAAGAACATGAACAAGTTTAAAGGTCTTGTCATGTCGCAGCGCGTGCTTCTGGCGCTCACCCAAGCCGGTGTCTCGCGCGAGGATGCCTACCGCCTCGTGCAGCGCAACGCCATGAAAGTCTGGGAAAAAGGCGCGGATTTCAAAACCGAGCTTCTGGGCGATGCCGAAGTCACCGCGGCCCTGTCGCCCGCCGAAATCGAAGAGAAATTCGACCTTGGTTACCACACCAAACATGTCGACACGATCTTCCGCCGCGTTTTCGGCGAGGCCTGAGACCCGGGGCTAACCGGCCGTTAGCCTTTCTCTGCCAATCTGCCCCCGAGTCGCAAGAATCGGGGGTATTTTCATGTTCATGGACGACGGCTTCGTCACCAAAGTGCTGACCTCGCGCCAGAAGGCCGCGATCGTGGTGCGCTATTTGCTGACGACGGGCGACGACCTCGACCTCTCGGCCTTGCCCCCCGCCGCGCAGGCCGGCCTTGCCGAGGAAATCGCCTCGATGGAGCTGATCGACAAGGATACGCGCGATGCGGTGGTCGACGAATTCTGCAACCAGATCGAGGCGATCGGCCTCCATTTCCCCGGCAATATCGACGGGGCGCTGAACCTGCTTCAGGGGCATCTTTCCGACAATACAACCTCGCGACTGCGACGGCTGGCGGCGCTGTCGGGGGCGAGCGATCCTTGGGAAAGGATCGCATCGCTGCCGGTCAAGATTCTCGCCGAACTCGCGCGGACCGAAGCCGTCGAGGTCGCGGCCGTCATGCTCTCGAACCTGCCCGTACCGCGCGCCGCCGAAACCTTCGGCCAGATCGACCCCGAGCTCGCGCGCCAGATCGCCTATGCCATGTCCCTGACCAGCTCGATCGAGGCGCCGGCGCTGCACCGCATCGGCATGGCTCTGGTCCATGCCGCCGATCTCGTACCCCAGCCCGCGCTCGACAGCGGTCCGGTCGAAAAGGTGGGCGCGATCCTCAACTTCTCGCAGGCCGCAACCCGCGAGACCGTGCTTGCGGGACTTGACGACGACGACGCCGATTTTGCGGAAAACGTGCGCAAGGCCATCTTCACCTGGGCCAATATCCCCGCCCGTATCGATCCCCGCGACATCTCGCGCATCACCCGCGAAGTGGACGGGATTACCTTGATCAAGGCCATGGCGGGTGCCAAGGGCAAGGACCAGCCGACGGTCGATTTCATCCTCTCGGCCCTGTCCTCGCGTCTCGCCGATTCGATGCGCGAAGAGATCACCGCTCTGGGCAAGGTCACCGCCAAAGATGCCGAAGAGGCGATGAACGCGGTCGTCGCCGCCATCCGCAGGATGGAAGCAGCGGGCGACCTCTTCCTGATCGCCGCCGATGCCGAAAGCGAAGATTGACCCTGCCCTCCTCCGGCCCGAAAAAACGCGGCGCAGGGCAATATGCAGGGAGAGGCAAGCGTCGGAACCTGCACGCATGCTGCCTTGCCCCTTTGCGGCGCGACGCGCAGGACTTGCGGACCCGCAGCATATGCGGAAGCGCTTGCGTCACGCGGGCGGCTTGCCTAGCAATCAGCTCGGGCATGGCCAAAGCCTTGCCCGCGCGGCACCCTTCAAGACGGGACGTCGCGCTTGCTGTCCGGCCGTCTCGGGCGGGGTCGATCAAGACAAAGCCGCGGCAATCGCAACCGTGGCGGTCAAGGAGCTGCGATGAGTAATCAAAACGCCATCTGGTTGGCCGCCTTCGTCGTCGCGGTCTTCGTGATCGACGCCTTGGCCTTTGGCGGCCACCTGCCGATTTTTCTTGGAAAGCAGTTTGCCGAGCTGATCGAGTATCTCAGCTTCTGGCGCTAACACCCGCCTTCTGGCGCTAACATCCGAGTTCCGTCGCCTTTTCCGCTCATATTGCGATCCCGACATTTGCAATCGCCTTGAAATGCTGGCTATTTGCAGCCGAACCCTGAATCAGCGGCAGAGGAATACCATGACTGTTAAGGTAGCAATCAACGGCTTCGGACGTATTGGTCGCAACGTGCTTCGCGCGATTGTGGAATCGGGCCGGACCGATATCCAGGTCGTCGCGATCAACGATCTCGGCCCGGTCGAGACCAACGCGCATCTGCTGCGCTTCGATTCGGTCCACGGCCGCTTCCCGCATGAAGTCAAAGTCAGCGGCAATACGATCGACGTCGGCACCGGCCCGATCGAAGTCACCGCCATCCGCAACCCGGCCGAACTGCCCTGGGGCGATGTCGATGTCGCGATGGAATGCACCGGCATCTTCACCGATCGCGAGAAAGCCAAGATCCACCTCGAGAACGGCTCCAAGCGCGTTCTGGTCTCGGCTCCCTCGAACGGCGCGGACAACACCATCGTCTTCGGCGTCAACGACAAGACCCTGACCAAAGACCAGCTGGTCGTCTCGAACGCGAGCTGCACCACGAACTGCCTGTCGCCGGTCGCCTATGTCCTCAACGAAGCCATCGGCATCACCAAAGGCTTCATGACCACGATCCACAGCTACACCGGCGACCAGCCGACGCTGGACACGATGCATGGCGACCTCTACCGCGCCCGCGCGGCCGCTTTGTCGATGATCCCGACCTCGACCGGTGCGGCGAAAGCCGTCGGCCTGGTTCTGCCGGAGCTCAAAGGCAAGCTCGACGGCGTCGCGATCCGCGTGCCGACCCCGAACGTCTCGGTCGTCGACCTGACGTTCGAGGCATCGCGCGCCACCTCGGTCGAAGAGATCAACGAGGCGATCATCGCCGCGTCGAACGGCAAGCTCAAAGGCGTCCTCGGCTTCACCAACCAGCCGAACGTCTCGATCGACTTCAACCACGATTCGCACAGCTCGGTCTTTGCGCTCGACCAGACCAAAGTCATGGAGGGCAACTTCTGCCGCATCCTGACCTGGTACGACAACGAATGGGGCTTCTCGAACCGCATGTCCGATACCGCTGTCGCCATGGGCAAGCTGATCTGATCGCGACTGCCGCATTGCCGCAAACAAAGACGCGCCCCGAAAGGGGCGCGTTCTTCGTTCGGCCTGTCGCTTGCCGATCCTGATCGGGATCACTTGCGGGGGCCTATGTCTTCCTCCGAACCGGACCTGCCGGCCCGACCTCTTTTCCTCGTTCGCCGCTGCGGATCGTTCCGCCCGCGACCGGCCTCAACTCGAGCGGCCTCAGCTCGACTTGCTCAACCGGCGCGCATTGGCCTTGGTGCGGCGACGATAGGGACGCAAAGCCGCCGAAACGACCTGATCGGCGCGTGCGCCGCGTGCCGCAGCCCGCAAGGCCGCCGTCATCGCTTCATTCGCGGCATCGGCCTTTTCCTGCACCATGCGTTGCGGTTCGCCGGCATCTTGATGGACCAGCCCCATGAGGCCCGCGGTCCGCATGGCGATCACAGCTTGCGAGTCCCAGGCGATCTGGGCCATCTGCTGCCAAAGCGCCCAAGGGGCGAACATGGCATTCGGGCCGAAATATCCTGATTTCATCTCTTTTCTTTTCCTTTCCTGTCGCGCAGTTCCAATGCTGAACCTCTAAGATAGTGATGCCAAGTTCCACTTTAGGGCAAGAACCGCCCTTTCATTGTCGCGCGACAACGCAATATAAGGCGAAATCATGACGCATTCATTGACAATCAGCCGCCCCGACGACTGGCATCTGCATTTGCGCGATGGCGCGATGCTGGATGCAGTTTGCGGATATTCCTCACATTTCGGCCGCGCGATCATCATGCCGAACCTTGTGCCTCCGGTCGTGACCGCAGAGCAGGCCGCCGCTTACCGCGACCGGATTCTCGCCGCGCGCCCCGAGGGCATGACGTTGCGTCCCCTGATGACGCTTTACCTCACGGAAGCCACAAATCCGGCCGATATCGTCGCGGCCCATGCGGCCGGGATCATCTCGGCGGTCAAGCTGTATCCGGCGGGTGCGACGACCAATTCCGCCAGCGGCGTGCGCGATTTCGACAAGGCCCGTCCGGTGTTCGACGCCATGGCCGAGGCCGGCATTCCGCTGTGCTTCCACGGTGAAGTCACCGATCCGGAAGTCGATATTTTCGACCGCGAAGCGGTTTTCATCGACCGCGTGCTTGAACCGATCCGCCGCGCCCAGCCTGCGCTGCGCGTGATCATGGAACATATCACGACGAAAGACGGTGCAGACTACGTCCGCTCGGGCGACAATATCGCGGCGACGATCACCACCCATCACCTCGTTATCAACCGCAACCACATCCTCGTGGGCGGGATCAAGCCGCATTACTACTGCCTGCCGGTCGCCAAACGCGAAAGCCACCGTCTGGCTTTGCGCGAAGCCGCGACCTCGGGCGATGGCCGCTTCTTCCTCGGGACCGATTCAGCGCCCCATCCCGATCACGCCAAGGAAAGCGCCTGCGGCTGTGCGGGTTGCTTTACCGCGCCCAATACCATGTCGATCCTCGCCCATGTCTTCGAGGAGGACGGCGCGCTCGACAAGCTCGAGGCCTTCACCTCGCTCAACGGTCCGGCCTATTACGGCCTGCCGGTCAACGCCGACAAGATCCGTCTGGTCAAGCGCGACACTCCTGCGGCATATCCCGCGAAAATCCAGGCCGGCGACGAGACGGTAACCGTCTTTGATCCCGGCTATCCCCTGTACTGGCATGTCGAGGACGCCCAATGACCCTGCCCTTCCCGCCCCGCGAAGAAATCGCCCGCCTTTCCGCCCGCATGCTGCTTGAAATCGGTGCCGTCCATTTCAACGCGGTCGAGCCCTATACCTATGCCTCGGGCCTCAAGGGGCCGACCTATATCGACTGCCGCAAGCTGATCTCCTTTCCGCGCATCCGCTCGACCTTGATGGATTTCATGGCGGCGACGGTCCTGCGCAATGCGGGCTTCGATGCTTTCGACAATATCGCGGGCGGCGAGACCGCGGGTATCCCCTTTGCCGCGCTGGTCGCCGAACGGCTTGAACTGCCGATGACCTATGTGCGCAAGAAACCCAAGGGTTACGGCCGCAACGCCCGTATCGAAGGCGCGATGACCGAGGGCCAGCGCGTCCTTCTGGTCGAGGATCTGACCACCGACGGCGGCTCGAAGCTGAGCTTCGTCGATGCGATCCGCGAAACCGGCGCGACCTGCGGCCATACCGCCGTGATCTTCTACTACGACATCTTCAAGGATACGCCGAAACGCCTCGGCGATCACGGGGTCGAACTGCATTACCTGTGCACCTGGTGGGATGTTCTCGCCGAGGCACGCGAGCAGGGCAAATTCGACAAGGCGACGCTTGACGAGGTCGAGGCCTTCCTGTCCGATCCGCGGGCATGGCAGGCCGCGCATCCCTGATTGATATGCACCGGCGGTCCGGATTGCGCTTTGCATGCCGGACCACCAGATTTGCGAGATAGCCCCAAGCCCCGCTTTGTGAGATAAGCGGGGCTTCACTGACTTGAGGATCGAGAGAAATGACCGAGCTGCGCGCTTTGGAAATCAGACCCCCGGCGGAACTCGCCAGCGCAGCAGCCGAGCAGGCCGTCCCCTTCTCGATCGAGGCGGAGCAGCAGCTTCTGGGCGCGCTTCTGACCAATAACGAGGTTTTCGACCATGTGACGCGCATCATCGCGCCGCCGCATTTCTACGACCCCGTGCACCGCCGCATCTACGAAATCTGCGCCGAGCGGATCACCAAGAACGCGCTGGCGAGCCCGGTGACGATCAAAGCCTTCATGGAAAACGATCAGGGCCTGAAGGATCTGGGCGGTCCGGCCTATCTGGCGCGACTGGCGGCAGCGGCGATCTCGTCCCATGCCGCGCGCGATTATGCGCAGATGATCCGCGAATTCGCACTGCGCCGCGATCTGATCGGGCTCGGTCAGGACATCGCCTCGCGCGCCTCGCATGTGACGGTCGACGACAATGCCGAGGACCAGATCAAGGCCGCCGAACAGGTGCTTTACAAGCTCGGCGAACAGGGCGTCGCGGAACGTGGTTTCCAAAGCTTCCTTTCGGCCGTCACCGGTGCCTTGAACGCGGCCAATGCCGCATATAGCCGTGGCGGCGGGCTTTCGGGGGTCTCCTCGGGGCTGGTCGATCTCGACCATAAAATGGGCGGCCTGAACCGTTCCGACCTCATCATTCTGGCCGGTCGCCCCTCGATGGGGAAAACCTCGCTTGCCACCAACATCGCCTTCAACGTCGCCAAGGCGCACCGGATGGGCGAGTTGCCCGACGGCTCGCACGGCACGGTTTCGGGCGGCGTCGTGGGTTTCTTCAGCCTCGAGATGTCGGCCGACCAGCTCGCCGCGCGTATCCTGTCCGAAGCGGCCGAGGTCCCGTCCGAAAACATCCGCCGCGGCGACATGTCCGAGGACGAATTCCGCCGCTTCGTGCAGGCCGCGCATGATCTGCAGAACTGCCCGCTCTATATCGACGACACGCCCGCGCTGCCGATCAACCAGCTTGCAGCGCGCGCGCGCAAACTCAAGCGCACGATGGGGCTCGATCTGCTGATCGTCGACTATCTCCAGCTTCTGCGCGCGGCCACCGCCAAGGACAGCCGCGTCAACGAGGTCTCCGAGATCACCCAAGGGCTCAAGGCCGTCGCCAAGGAGTTGGATATCCCCGTGATCGCGCTGTCGCAGCTCTCGCGTGCGGTCGAAAGCCGCGAGGACAAGCGGCCGCAGCTTTCCGACCTGCGCGAATCCGGCTCGATCGAACAGGACGCCGATATCGTGATGTTCGTGTTCCGCGAGGAATATTACAAGGAACGCGAGAAGCCCGCCGATCACGAGCTGGACAAGATGGCGACCTGGCAGCAGGTCATGGAGGCCTGTCACGGCAAGGCCGAGGTCATCATCGGCAAGCAGCGTCACGGTCCGATCGGCACGGTCGAGCTGAGCTTCGAAGGCCGCTTCACCCGTTTCGGCAATCTCGAGAAACACCGCTCCAACTGGGATCAATGATGTCTCTGCCCATTCCGGCCGTCACCATCGGCCTGCTGCTGGCCTCGAATATCTTCATGACCTTCGCATGGTACGGCCACCTGAAATACAAGGCCGCGCCCCTGTTCATCGTCATTCTGGCCAGCTGGGGCATCGCCTTTTTCGAATACCTGCTGCAGGTGCCCGCCAACCGGATCGGCTATGGCCATTTCAGCGCGGCGCAGCTGAAAACCATTCAGGAAGTCATCAGTCTTTCGGTTTTCGCGATCTTTTCGTGGGCCTATCTGGGCGAGAAGATCACTTGGCAACATGGGATCGGCTTTGCGCTGATCTGTCTGGGCGCGTGGTTCGTTTTTCATGACTGGAGCTAAGGGCGCGGCAAGATCCGCCCCGCATATCGCGACGCTGGTTCTGATCTCGGGGCTGGCGGCGCTGTCGCTGAACGTCTTCCTGCCCTCGCTGCCGGGCATGGCCAGGCATTTCGAGGTCGATTACGCGACGATGCAGCTGTCGGTTTCGGCCTATCTCGGGGTGGGTGCGCTGATGCAGCTGGCCTCGGGGCCGATCAGCGACCTCTTCGGGCGGCGTCCGGTGATGCTGGTGGCACTGGTCGTCTTTCTGCTCGCGACCATCGGCACCGTTTTTGCCCCCGACGCGCAGAGTTTCCTTGCCTTCCGCCTCACTCAGGCCGTGATCACGGCAGGCTTCGTGATCTCGCGCGCGATGGTGCGCGATCTCGTGACCGGCGAGAATGCCGCGAGCCTTCTGGGCTATGTCACGATGGGCATGTCGATCGTGCCGATGATCGCGCCGGTTTTCGGCGGTATCCTTGACGAGGCCTTCGGCTGGCAGGCCAATTTCGTCCTGATGGGGGCCTGCGGTCTGGCGGTCTTCCTGCTGTGCTGGTTCGATCTGGGAGAGACCGCGCAGGTCAGCAGCCAACCGTTCAAAAGCCAGCTTTCCTCCTATGGAGCGCTGGCGCGGTCGGGGTTGTTTTGGGGCTATGCCGCGACCATCACCCTCGCTTCGGGCTCGTTCTTCGCCTATCTCGGCGGCGCGCCTTTTGTTGGCTCCGAGGTCTTCAACCTGACCTCATCGCAGGTCGGCTATTGGTTTGCCGCGCCCTCGCTGGGTTACGCGCTCGGCAACTACATCTCGGGGCGGTTCGCCATGCGCATCGGGATGCGGCATCTGATTACGGCCGGGGTTCTGGTCTCGACCGTCGCGCTCGGTCTGGCGTTTCTGGCCGATCTCTCGGGTCTGCATCAGCCCTTGATCTTCTTCGGATCGGTTGCGGCTTTGGGGCTGGGCAACGGGCTTTTGCTGCCGAGCGCCAATGCCGGCATGATGAGCGTGCGGCCCGAGCTGGCCGGCACCGCCGCAGGTCTTGGCGGCGCGATGAGCGTGGCGGGCGGCGCGGCGCTGGCGGCGCTGGCCGGCGCGCTCCTTCACGACGACAGCGGTGCCTTGCCGCTTCTGGCCGTGATGCTTGCCTCGGCCGTCGCTTCGGTCGCGACCGTGATCTATACGCTCAACCGCAGCAAACGTCCCTGACCGCAGCCTGATCACGCTCTTGCCTTGCCCCTTTGCAAAGCCTATGCGCATTTTGCAAAGAGGGTACAGCAAAGGGCGGAGCAAAGAATGGCCACGCAAAAGATCTATGCCGGTGCCGCCCTGCGCGAAACGCGGGCTCGCGCCAAGCTGACCCAACGCGCCTTTGCCGACCGGCTCGGCGTGTCCCTGCCCTACCTGTCGCAGATGGAGAACAACCACCGTCCGGTTTCGGCGGGGGTTCTGCTGAAACTCGCCTCCGAATTTTCGCTGGATCTGAGCGCGATGGCGGTAGGCGACGCCGACCGCATGGTGGTCGATCTGGCCGAGGCTTTGGCCGATCCGGTCTTTGACGCGCCTCCGGGCATGATCGACCTGCGCCTTGCCACCAATAACGCTCCTGCCTTCGCCCGCGCATTCCTCCAGCTTTACCGTGCCCATCGCGAGGGGCAGGAGCGGCTGGCCGCGCTGGACGAGGCGCTGGGATCGGGGATGCAGAACACCGCCTCCTCGCCTTGGGAAGAGGTCCGCGATTTCTTTCACTACACCGACAATTACATCGACGCCGTGGACCGCGCCGCCGAGCATTTCGCCATGGCCGAGCCCGACATGCCCCCGCTCGAGCGCGCGATCCAAGCGCTTGGCCAGCGCGGCATGCGGCTGAGCACCGCCGAACTGGGCACCAGCGTGGTCTTTCGCCGCGAGGGCGACCACATCACGATGAATGCGGCCGCGAACCGCCAGACCCTGGCCTTCCAGCTGATGCATCTGATCGCGCTCGAGACGCGCGGCACCCTGCTCGATGCCACGCTCGAACTGGCGCGCTTTCGCAGCGACAGCGCCCGCGACATCGCCCGCGTCGGGCTCGCGAACTATTTCGCCGGTGCCGCGATGATGCCCTATTCGCGCTTTCTTGCAACCGCACAGGCCGAGCGCCACGACCTCGAGCGCCTCGCGCATCTGTTTCACGCCTCGCTCGAACAGGTCGCGCACCGGCTGTCGACCATGCAACGCGCGGGCAACAAGGGCGTGCCCTTCTTCTTCGTACGCGTCGATCAGGCCGGCACGATCACCAAGCGCCATTCCGCGACGCGGCTGCAATTCGCGCGTTTCGGCGGGGCCTGCCCGCTCTGGACGGTGCATCAAGCCTTCGAGACCCCGACCCGCTTCCTGCGCCAACTGGCCGAGACGCCGGACGGCAAGCGCTATCTTTGCCTGTCGCGCGATGTCTCGAAACCGGGCGGGACATTCAATGCGCCGATGCGGCGCTTCGCGATCTGTCTGGGCTGCGAAATCACCCATGCCCGCGACATGGTCTATGCCGACGGTCTGGATCTGAGTAACCCGAATCTCTTCGAGCCGATCGGGATCTCCTGCCGAATCTGCCCGCGCCAGAACTGCCACCAACGCTCGGTTCCGCCGGTCGACCGCATGATATCCATTCCCGAGGATCGGGCAGGACCGCTGCCCTACAGCTTTTCCTGACCGGCAAAAGGTCGCAGAAAACGTGACGTCTCGGCGCCCGAAAAGTGCTCCGAACCGGCCCTTCAAAGCGCATGAATCGTCGGGTTCCGTCCGGAGGACGCGCTTTCCGTCACCTTTTCGCGCATCGGGAATCACCTGCAATCGTTAACCGAAATTGAAATTTCAGGCGGCGCGAACGCGTTTATTGGCATCCGGTTCCCGTATTTCGGCGAAAATTCGCCAGTACCCCCCAGATTTGGCGGCAAATTGCCAAATGTTCTATTCGTTCCGATCGTGGATGTTGCAATCAAGGCACAGTTCCGGTTTACCCGTTCCATCAGCGACCGAACCTCTGCTCGGCCCGGTTGCTCCAACAATAATGGACAGTGACCTTGGGCCTCACCAACCGCTTGAACGCGACGCTGGAACGCTGGCTGCCTGAACAGCGTCTCTTTCTGAAATCCGATGCCAATGCGCGATTTGTCCGCTTGCGTCCGTTGACCCAACTGGGCGCCCTGGGGGGCGTCGCTCTGGTCTTCGGCTGGACGATCATCGCCAGTTCGATCCTCGTGATCGGCACGGTCAGCGAGGGCTCGTCGCGCGATCAAACGGTTCAAGCCCAACATGCGTTCGAGGCCCGCCTCGCCGCCCTTTCGGCAGAGCGCGACCTGCGCGCCACCGAAGCGGCCGCCGCGCAGAGCCGCTTTGCGGTGGCGCTGGATCAGGTCTCCTCGATGCAATCGCAGCTGCTCGCTTCGGAAAGCAAACGCCGCGAACTGGAAACCGGGATCGGCGCGGTCCAAGCCACCCTCCACAACACCGTTCTCGCGCTCAATGCGAGCAAAGGTAAGGATGCGGCCGAAGGCGAGCAGGCCACGGCGCAGCTCGACGCCGACCGCATGTCGGAATTCTCGGTCGCTTTGGACATTCTCTCGGGCGAGCTGAAACAAGCCGCGTCCGACCGCCTTCAGGCCGAAAGCGATTCCGCCGAAGCCCGTCGCGAGGCACAGGAAATCGCGCTCGAGCGTGACCGGATCGTTGCGCGCAACGACGCGCTCTTTGCCGAGATAGAAAGCGCCGTCACCGTCTCGACCGAGCCGCTGGACCGCATGTTCCGCCGCGTCGGCATGGACCCCGATGCGCTGCTGCGCAAAGTCCGCGCCGGCTATTCGGGAACCGGCGGCCCGCTGGAGCCGGCAGGCTACTCGACCCGCGGCAATGCCGCGATCACCCAGAACGACGCCAAGGTCAAAGAGATCATGGTTTCGCTCGACAAGATCAACACCTACCGCATCGCCGTCGACAAGCTTCCGCTGGCCATGCCGGTCAAGAACGCCTTCCGCTACACCTCGCCTTACGGCGCGCGCTGGGGTCGTCGCCACGAAGGCATCGACATGGCCGGTCCGGTCGGAACCGCGATCTATTCGACCGCAGACGGCGAAGTGATTTTCGCAGGCTGGCAGCGCGGTTACGGCAATCTCATCAAGATCCGCCACGAGCTCGGCACCGAGACACGATACGGTCATCTGTCCAAGATTCGGGTAAAAGTCGGGCAAAAGGTATCGCGTGGTGCCCAGATCGGTGATATGGGCAATACCGGTAGATCGACCGGATCGCATCTTCACTATGAAGTCCGCGTAGAAGGTCGTTCCGTGGATCCCATGAGTTTCATCAAGGCAGCCCAAAATGTTTTCTAAGACCCGTGTCACCGAGCCAGGCCCCCGTCAGCAGCCGGCGGCTGAAACTGAAACGACGCCGACCCGCAGCTTTGACACGACGCCAAGCTACGAAGCCCCCTCGGCACCCGCTCCGCGTCAACGCGGCACGCCGTCGGTTCTCTCCGCCGACCTGATCGTCACCGGCAACATCAAGACCGCTGGCGACGTCCAGATCGAAGGCACTGTTGAAGGCGACATCCGCGCCCATCAGTTGATCGTCGGCGAAACCGCAACGATCAAAGGCGAGATCGTCGCCGACGAGATCGTGGTCAACGGCCGTGTCGTCGGTCGCGTGCGCGGCCTCAAAGTCCGCCTGACCGCAACCGCCCGCGTTGAAGGCGACATCGTCCACAAGACCATCGCCATCGAATCCGGTGCGCATTTCGAAGGTTCGGTCCAGCGTCAGGACGACCCGCTCCAGAATGCGTCCATGGCGAAACTCGCCCCGCCGCGCACCAGCTCGTCGGATGCCGAATAAGCAGGCTGTGCAAGCGCAAGCTTGAGGGAATGAGGAAAGGGCGGCCCTTCGGCCGCCCTTTTCCTTTCGGATTTTCGGATCCCTGGGCCCATAGGGCCCCCTCGCCTCAAAGGCTCTCGTCGCTGTCGGGCATCAATTGGCGGTACATGTGCCAACTGGCATGACCCAGAACCGGCAGCACCACCAGAAGGCCCAGAAACAGCGGCAGGATCGCCGCAAAGAGCAGTCCCGCGATGACGATGCCCCAAAGCAGCATCACGCCCTTGTTGTCCAGCACAGCCTGAAAGCTCGCGATGATGGCCGAGATCAGATCGACCTCACGGTCGAGAATCAGCGGCAGCCCCACCACCGTCACCGAAAAGAGCACGCCCGCGAAACCCGCGCCGACCACGGTGCCGACCGCCAGCATGACCAGCCCGCGTCCCTCCAGCAGGATCCCGGGCGAGCTGCTGATGTTGGTCAGCGAGGACAGCCCCATGAACAAGGCAAAAGTGGTATGGGCGACAAAGACCCAGAACATGAACAACAGCAGGATGACCATCGCCATCGAAGGCACCTGCCGGTCCTTTTGCGCGACCACCACGCGCAGAACGGCGGGCCAATCGAGCGGCTCGCCCAGCTCGATCCGCCGGCTGACCTCGTAAAGGCCGGTCGCGGCGAAGGGGGCCAGCAGGGGAAAGCCAACGATAAAGGGCATGAGCAGCCATTCGTTGCCGAAGGCAAAAGCCACCGCCGCCATCATCAGCCCGCCAAGCACATAAAAGGCCGAGAAAAACAGCCCGAAGGCAGGCGCACGGCGGAAGTCGCGCCAGCCCGCCGCCAAAGCCGAAGGAACGGCGGCCGCGGTGATGACCGCATGATCGGGAATGGGATCGGGCCCACGATCGAGACGGCCCTCGGCCGAAGTTTGATCGCGTCTTTGGTCGCGACCCGACACGGGGCTCTGCGGTTCCAGAACGGTTTTCGACATCTCCACCTCCACGCTGTCCGTGGAAGTCTAGCAAGTTGCCGCCCCGCTTGTCCCGAAAAAGGGCGCGTGACGCGCCCTTTGTGCACTCAGCGCGCGAATTGCTCGCGCAGGGCGGTGTTGACCGAGGGCGTCACGAATTTCGTCACGTCGCCGCCCATCCGCGCGATTTCCTTGACCAGCTTCGAGGCAATCGCCTGACGCCGTGCATCCGCCATCAGGAAAACCGTCTCGATGCTGGAATCCAGCGCGCGGTTCATCCCGACCATCTGGAATTCATATTCGAAATCGGCAACCGCCCGCAGGCCGCGCACGATGATATTGGCGCCGACATCGCGGGCACAATCGATCAGCAGGTTCTCGAACGGGTGGACAATGATCTCGCCGCCGGTTTTCGCCATGATCGCGTCACATTCGTGGCGCACCATCTCGACGCGGCGCTCGAGATCGAACAGGGGCTTCTTGTCGCGGTTGATCGCAACGCCGATCACCAGCCGGTCCACCAGCGCCATTGCACGCTGGATGATATCGATATGACCCAAAGTGATCGGATCAAACGTCCCCGGGTAGAGGCCAATGCGCATGTGAAATCCTTTCGCCTCGGTTTCGCAAAAGGTGGAACAGGATTCTGCTGCCGGATGCAAGAGGCGGGCCGCGCGAGAAAGCCGCGATGATGCAATCACAACGCGCGCGGCACCGGCCCCGAAAGGGACCGGCGGACGAGCTTATGCCCCCATGATCATGCCGGTCAGGGCCTCTTTCTCGGCATGAAGCTCTTTGAGGCGCGCGGAAACCGCATCCCCGATCGACACGAGGCCCAAAAGCTCGCCCTTGTCGTTGACGACCGGCAGGTGGCGGAAGCGCCCTTCGGTCATGCGCTCGAGGATGGTCAGCGCATCCTCGCCCGTGGTGCAGGTCACGAGCTTGCGCGTCATCAGCTCGCCGATCGGCCCGTTCAGGATCTCGGGGCCGTTGCGGCCCAATGCGCGCACGATATCGCGCTCCGACAGAATGCCGCTCGCCGTCTTGCCGTCATCCTCGCTGACGACAACCGCACCGATGCGGCGCTCCGACAAGATGCGGGTCGCCTCGGCAACCAATGTATCGGGATGAACCGTCACGATTTCATTCGAGGCTTTCATCGAAAGGATCTGATTTACAAGCATCCCGTCTTCCTCCTGCATGTCTGTGGCGAATGAGCAAATAAGTCAAACCTGCCACATCGGGGCCATGCGTCAAGCCCGACCTTCGCGCGCCGCGTCTTTAGAACCGTGTGGCGCAACCCTGCCCCTGCCCCGCGTCAGGGGCTGACCAGCGCCTCGAGCCTCTGGACCTCGGCGCGCAGCCCTGCCGCGAAAGCATCGGCGAGCCGGTTCATCCGCCCGGAGCGCCGGTCGTCGGCATGGCGGATCAGCCAGAAGCTCCGCGTCAGCGAAATCTCGTCGCGCAAGACCCGCCTCACGCCCGGCGCAAAGGGAATCGCGAAATCATGAACGATCCCGAGCCCGCCCGCCGCGCGGATCGCCTGCAGCTGAACCGACACCGAATTCGAGGTCAGCGCCGCGGTTTCGGCGCCTGTCTCGGCCAGATAATCCAGTTCGGAATCGTGGATCATGTCGGCAATATAGCCGATCATCTGATGACCCTTCAGATCTGCGCGGCTGAGAAGCGGGGGATGGGCGGCGAGGTAATCCTCGTGCGCGGCGAGGTGGAGCTTGTATTCCGTCAGCTTCTGCACCGTCAGCCGTCCGCTTTGCGGCGGCGAGACGCCAACCGCCATATCCGCCTCGCGCCGCGTCAGGTTGAAAAGGCGCGGCTGGGCGACGATCTGGACCTCGAGGCCGGGATGATCGGCGCAAAGCCGCGCGCAGACTTGCGGCAAAAGGTAATTGGCGCAACCGTCCGGCGCGCCGATCCGCAACTGGCCGGTCAACTCGTCATGCCCGCTCAGCGCCTCGCTTGCGCCCTGAAGCGCGGTCTCAGCGGCCTCGGCATGGGGGATGAGACGCTGGCCCTCGGCGGCGAGCTCGTAACCCTGCGGCGTCTTGAGAAAGAGCTTTGCTCCCAGCGATTGCTCGAGCCGCGCGATCCTGCGCCCGACGGTCGAGGCATCAACCCCGAGCTTGCGCCCCGCCGCCGAAAGGCTCTCGCCCCGCGCAACGGCGAGAAAGATGCGCATGTCGTCCCAGTCCATTGCGACCCCCTGCCGCCGGCCGCGCTTTTTACGCGGCGTTTCAAGCCTCGGCTTTGCATTTATGCAAAACGCTTTTGCCAGCCTTCCTCTTTTCGCAGCAGTTGCGCAAGGCTATCCTTTGGACAACTTTGGAACAGACACCTTTGGGAGGATGCGATGGAAGAGCTTTATCACTGGATCGACGGCAAGGAAGTCAAAGGGACGACGGGCCGTTTCAGCGACGTCTACAACCCCGCCACCGGCGAGATCATCGCCCGCGTGCCGCTGGCCTCGCCGGCAGAGCTCGACGCCGCCATCGCCAGCGCCGAAAAAGCGCAAATCGGCTGGGCCGCGACCAACCCGCAGCGCCGCGCCCGCGTCATGATGAAATTCGGCGATCTCATCAACGCCAATATGGACAAACTGGCCGAGCTGGTCAGCCGCGAGCATGGCAAGACCCTGCCCGACGCACGCGGCGACGTGCAGCGCGGTCTTGAAGTGATCGAAGTCTGCATGGGCGCGCCCGCGATGCTCAAGGGCGAGTTCACCGATAACGCCGGTCCGGGGATCGACCTTTATTCGATGCGCCAGCCGCTGGGTGTGGTCGCGGCGATCACCCCCTTCAACTTCCCCGCGATGATCCCGCTGTGGAAAATGGGTCCGGCGCTTTCGGCCGGCAACGCCATGATCCTCAAACCCTCCGAGCGCGTGCCCTCGACCGCGCTGATGCTTGCGAAACTGGCGCAGGAAGCCGGTCTGCCGGACGGCGTGCTTCAGGTCATGAACGGCGACAAAGAGGCGGTCGATACCCTGCTCGACCATCCCACCATCCAGGCTCTGGGCTTCGTCGGCTCGACCCCGATCGCGCAATATATCTATGGCCGCGCGGCAACCAACGGCAAACGCGCCCAGTGCTTCGGCGGCGCGAAGAACCACATGCTGATCATGCCCGATGCCGATCTCGACAAGGCGGCGGATGCGCTGATCGGTGCGGGCTTCGGCGCGGCGGGCGAACGCTGCATGGCGATCTCGGTCGCGGTTCCGGTCGGCGATGCAACGGCCGATGCGCTGATCGAGCGCCTGATCCCGCGCATCGAAAAGCTCAAGGTCGGCCCCTATACCGCCGGCAATGACGTCGATTTCGGCCCCGTCATCACCGCCGCCGCGAAAAGCCGCATCGACGGTCTGGTCAACAAAGGCGTCGAGCAGGGCGCGAAACTCGTGGTCGACGGGCGCAACCTGCGCATCCAGGGCTACGAAAACGGCTTCTTCGTCGGTCCCTCGCTCTTCGACAATGTCACCGCCGACATGGACATCTACAAGGAAGAGATCTTTGGTCCGGTCCTCTCGACCGTGCGCGCGCAATCCTACGAGGAAGCGCTCAAGCTGGTCATGGACAACGACTACGGCAACGGCACGGCCATCTTCACCGCTGACGGCGACACTGCGCGCGATTACGCAAGCCGCGTCAATGTCGGCATGGTCGGCGTCAACTTCCCGATTCCGGTGCCGCTGAGCTACTACACCTTCGGCGGCTGGAAGAAATCGGCCTTCGGCGATCTCAACCAATACGGTCCCGACGCCTTCCGCTTCTACACCAAGACCAAGACCGTCACGACGCGCTGGTTCTCGGGGATCAAGGACGGCGCCAACCTCAACTTCAAAGCGCTCGACTAAGCGCGCCGTCGCATGGGTATTTGGGTGACAGAGAAAGCAGCCTTTCTTCATCACTTAAATACCCCGAACTTCGAAGGGGCAGGTCACGCTGCCCCTTCATCCTTTGACGAGGCGCACACGCAGAGCGCGAAATCGCCGCGATTCACTCGCCCAGAACGGCACAAGCCCGACTTTGCACATCCGGACAAAATGGGGCGCGAGGGGTGACGGGCGGTTGCCCATGATCGCGATTGCGTCGCATAACCGACAAGACGAATTCAACGGAGGAGGGCCGCATGGATTTCGATCTCAACGAAGAGCAGCAGGCCATATTCGAGATGGCGCGGGATTTCGGGGCCGAGCATATCGCCCCCCATGCGCTCGATTGGGAGCGGGCGGGCACCATTCCGCGCGCGCTTTGGCCCGAACTCGGCGCTTTGGGGCTTGGCGGGATCTATGTCGGCGAGGAATACGGCGGCTCGGGGCTGAGCCGGCTTGACGGCACCATCATCTTCGAGGCCCTCGCCATGGCCTGCCCCTCGGTCGCGGCGTTCCTTTCGATCCACAACATGTCGGCGGCGATGATCGACAAATTCGGCTCTGACGAATTGCGCGCGCGTTTTCTGCCCGATATCTGCACCATGACGAAAGTCGCCTCCTACTGTCTGACCGAACCCGGCAGCGGCTCCGATGCAGCGGCACTGCGCAGTCGCGCCGAGGCCGGCCCCGAAGGCTGGCGCGTGAACGGCACCAAGGCCTTCATCTCGGGCGGCAGCTATTCCGATCTTTACGTCACGATGGTCCGCACCGGCGTGGACGGTCCCAAGGGCATCAGCGCTTTGGTGGTCGAGGACGGCGCGCCCGGTCTCAGTTTCGGCGCGCTCGAGCACAAGATGGGCTGGAGGGCGCAGCCGACCTCGCAAGTCCAGTTCGACGACTGTCTTGTGCCCGAGGCCAACCTTCTGGGCAGCGAGGGCAAGGGATTTTCCTATGCGATGGCAGGGCTCGACGGCGGGCGGCTCAATATCTCGGCAACGGCTCTGGGCGGCGCGCAGGCGGCCTTCGACGCGACCCTGCGCTATATGGGCGAGCGGCGCGCTTTCGGGCAAAGCCTCGACCAGTTTCAGGCCCTCCAGTTCCGTCTTGCAGAGATGGAGACCGCGCTGCAGGCCGCACGGGTCTTTTTGCATATGGCGGCGGACAAGCTTGACCGCGGCACGGCGGATGCGACGAAATTCTGCGCAATGGCCAAGCTCCATGTGACCGATGCCGCGTTTGATGTCGCCAACCAATGCCTCCAACTGCATGGCGGCTACGGCTATCTCGCCGATTACGGGATCGAGAAAATCGTGCGCGATTTGCGCGTCCACCAGATCCTCGAAGGCACCAATGAAATCATGCGGCTCATCATCGGCCGCGCAGTTTTGAGCGAAAGGGGCTGAGATGAACGACCTCTCGATCCGCAAGGACCGCAAAGCGGGCCGCATCACCTTTACCCGTCCGCAGGCGCTCAATGCGCTGAGCCACGAGATGGCGCTGGCGATCATCGACGCGCTGAGCGACTGGGAGAACGACCCTTCGGTCGCGCTGATCATCATCGATGCCGAGGGCGATCGCGCCTTTTGCGCGGGCGGCGACATCGCGGCGGTCTATCAGGCCGGCAAAGCGGGCGACCACAGCGTGGGTCAGGTCTTTTTCGCCGATGAATACCGCATGAACGGCATGCTCGCCGATTATCCCAAGCCGGTCGTGGCCTTCATGCAGGGCTTCGTCATGGGTGGCGGCGTCGGCGTTGGCGGCCATGTCGCTCACCGCGTCGTCGGCGACAGCACGCAGGTCGCCATGCCCGAGACCGGCATCGGCCTTGTTCCCGATGTCGGCGGCAGCTGGCTGCTGGCGCGTGCGCCGGGCCGGATCGGCGAATATCTCGGCCTGACGGGCGGACGGATGGATGCGGGCGACGCGATCCATGCGGGCTTTGCCGATTTCTACCTGCCCGAGGCGGAATGGCCCGCCATGATCGACAAGCTTGCCGAAAGCGGCGATGCGTCCCTGCTCAAGGGCCGCCCCGCCCCGCATTCGGCTTTGGCCGACCGCGACCTATCGGCATTTGGCGGCCGCAGCGTCGCCGATATTGTCAAGGCGCTCGAGGCTGCGGACAATCAGGAGGCACTCAAGCCCCTGCGCCGCAACTCGCCTTTGTCGATGGCCGCGACTTTGGCGATGGTGCGGGCGGCGCGCGGCGACCAGCGCATGCAGGAATCGATCAGCCGCGAATACCGTTTCACCTATCGCGCCACCGCAGAGAGCGATTTTATCGAAGGGGTGCGCGCCCAGATCATCGACAAGGACCGCAACCCGCAATGGCAGGCCGATGCAAGCCCCGCCAAGGTCGAGGCGATGCTCGCATCGCTCGGGAGCAACGAATTGGCATGGGAGCAGTAAGATGAAGATCGGGTTTATCGGACTGGGAAATATGGGCGGGCCGATGGCTGCCAATCTCGCGAAAGCGGGCCATGAGGTCGCGGGCTTCGACCTGTTCGCGCCGATGCCCGAGGGCGTCGCCAAAGCCGCCAGCGCAGCCGAGGCCGTCGCGGGCGCGGATGTCGCGATCACCATGCTCCCCAATGGCGCGATCCTGCGCAGTGTCGCCGACGAGATCGTCCCCGCGATGGCGGCTGGTGCGGTTTTCTGCGACTGCTCGACCGTCGATGTCGCCAGCGCCCGCGCCGTGGCCGAACAGGCCGATGCCACGGGGCTCGGTGCGCTTGATGCGCCGGTTTCGGGCGGGATCGGGGGTGCTTCGGCCGGCACGTTGACCTTCATGGTCGGCGGTTCGGATGCGGCCTATGCCAAGGTTCTGCCGCTCTTCGAGATCATGGGCCAGAAATCCGTCCATTGCGGCGCCTCGGGGGCCGGTCAGGCCGCCAAGATCTGCAACAACATGATCCTCGGCGTCACCATGATCGCGACCTGCGAGGCGTTTGCGCTGGCCGACAAGCTGGGCCTCGATCGCGGCAAGATGTTCGATGTCGTCTCGACCTCGTCGGGCTACAGTTGGTCGATGAATGCCTATTGCCCCGCGCCGGGTGTCGGGCCGAACTCGCCCGCGGATAACGGCTACAAGCCTGGTTTCGCATCCGAACTGATGCTCAAGGACCTGCGCCTGTCGCAGCAAGCCGCGCAGGATGCCGATGCCGACACGCCGATGGGCAAGCTGGCAACCGCGCTTTACGGCAATTTTGTCGAGGACGAGGACGGCAAGGGGCGCGACTTCTCGGCCATGCTGCCGCGGTTCGCCAAACGCCATCGCGTGTGATTTCGGCAACAGTTTCTCCCTTAACCGCTTTTGGCGGAAACCCGGGACAAATCTGACGGGTTGGATCTAATACGGCGTCCCCGTGATGCCGTATTCCTTTTTGTTCCGTAACAAACAGCACGCTCCAACCCGATGGCACCGTCTCTTATCAAAGCCTGCGTCCGCTTGGTTTTTGCCAGCTCTTTCGTTTTGGTCCTGGCCGTATTCGGCACCAGAACGGATTCGCAGGCACAAAACGTCGCAAAGCAGAGCCTGCCGCAGGCGCATGACAGCGGGCGGCAGTCGCAGAGCGGTGCTGCAGAGGCGCGCGCCCTGTGGACCAGCCTGCACGGCCCCTCCGGACAGGCACATGGCACCATGCAGGGCTCGGCGGCAATGACGGGCAAGGCCGCGTTCCGGACCGACCGCGCTGTGGCGAGCTGTGCCAAATTGCGCGTGGGTGCCGAGGTCGACACCCAGCGTCTCCACGTCGTGACCCGCCCCGGCCTTTACGGCATCGGGGCCGCGCCACGCGGCAGCTCTTATGGAATCGTTGACGGTCGTCTGGTGCGCTTCGACCCCGATACGATGCGCGTGCAATCGGTGGTGCGCAGGGTCGAAGCCATTCTCGACTAGGCCCCGCATCGCGCCCCGAGAGCCGGATCTCAGCCCTTGAGCAGCGCGCGGGCCGCATCTTTGGCGGCATCGGTAATCTCTTCGCCCGCAAGCATCCGCGCCAGCTCCTCGACCCGCTCTTCGGCATCGAGCGCCGCGACTTTCGAGGTGGTCATGCCCTTGGCGACCGATTTCGCGACGCGGAAATGATGGCTGCCCAAAGCCGCGACCTGCGGCGAATGGGTCACGACCAGCACCTGCGCATCGCCTGCCAGCTTGGCCAACCTGCGCCCGACCGCATCGGCGGTCGCGCCGCCGACACCACGGTCGATCTCGTCGAAAATCAGGACCAGAGCCTCGTTGCCGCGCGCAAGACTGACCTTGAGCGCCAGCAGGAAGCGCGAGAGCTCCCCGCCCGAAGCGATCCGGTCGAGCGGACCCGAGGGCGCGCCGGGGTTGGTCGCAACCGTAAAGGTCACGGCATCGCGCCCGTCGGGACCGGCCTCTCCGGCTTCGACGCGGGTCTCGAAAACCGCGCGCTCCATCTTGAGGGGCGCAAGCTCGGCCGCCATGGCCTCGTCGAGCAGCTTGGCACCCGCACGACGCTTGGCCGTCAGACGCTCGGCCTCGCGCTCGAAATCCGCCTCGGCCAGCGACAAGGCACCCTGCAGCCGCGCCAGATCCCCCTCGCCCGCATCAAGCGCGGCAAGGCGTTGGCGCAGGGCATCGGCCAGCCCCGCCAGATCATCGGCCAGAACGTCGTGCTTGCGCGCAAGCGCCCGCAGAGCAAAGAGCCGCTCTTCGGTCAGCTCCAGATCGCGGGGGTCGAAATCCATCGCGTTCAGCGCGGCCTCGACACCGGCGCTGGCATCGCCAAGCTCAATCAGCGCGCGTTGTAGCGCGGCGGCCGGTGCCTCGAGCGTACCCTCGGCGCGATCGGCCGCGGATTCGAGCCAGCGGTTGGCGTCCAGCATCGCGCCCTCGGCCCCGTCCGGCCCCAAGGCCTGCAAGGCGCGCGCAACATCGACGCGGATCTTTTCGGCGCCCTGCATGGCGCGGCGGCGGATGTCGAGCTCGGCCTCTTCGCCGGGCTTGGGGTCGAGCTTGTCGAGCTCGGCCACGGCATGGCGCAGGAATTCTTCCTCGCCGCGTGCGGCGGCAAGGCGGGCCTCTGCGGCCTCGAGCGCGGCACCGGCCTCGCGGCGGACCACCCAGGCGCGGCGCGAGGCCGAAAGATCGACCGCCGCGAAAGCATCCAGCAACGCACGGTGGCCGCGCGGGTTGAGCAGACCGCGATCATCATGCTGGCCGTGAAGCTCGACCAGCGTTTCCGAGAGCGCGCGCAGCACCTCGCCCGAGGCGCGGCGGTCGTTGATCCATGCGGTCTTGCGGCCCTCGGACTGGTTGACGCGGCGCAGGATCAGCTCGTCGCCGACGGGAATGCCCGCCTCTTCGAGAACCGCTCGGCCCGGATGGGATGCGGGCAGATCGAACACCGCCGTGACCTCGCCTTGTGCCGCGCCCGCGCGCACCAGATCGGCGCGCCCGCGCCAACCCAGCACGAAACCCAAACAGTCGAGCAAAATGGATTTGCCCGCGCCGGTCTCGCCGGTCAACACGTTGAGACCGGGATGGAAATCGAGTTCCAGCCGGTCGATCAACAAGACATCGCGGATATCAAGATGCCGCAGCATCGGGGCTTACAGCCACTTGCCTTGAATGACCTGACGATAGACGTTCGTCAGCCAGCTGTTGCCCGCAGCGACAGGTTCGAGCCCGCGCGCGTGAAGCTGGTTATAGGCGTCCTGATAGAAGGGCGAGGACTGGAAGTTGTGACCAAGGATCGCACCCGCCGTCTGGGCCTGATCATTCATGCCAAGCGCCAGATAGGCCTCGGTCAGGCGCAGCAGGGCCTCGGGGGTCTGGGTCGTGGTCTGGTATTCCTCGACGACGACGCGGAAGCGGTTGATCGCCGCGGTGTAATGGCCGCGCTTGAGGTAGTAGCGCCCGATCTCCATTTCCTTTGCCGCAAGGTGGTCGAAGGCAAGGTCGAATTTGAGAATCGCCGAACGCGCATATTCGCTGTCGGGATATTCCTCGATGACTTCGCGCAGGGATTGGAGCGACTGGAAGGTCAGGCCCTGGTCGCGGCCGACATCGTCGATCTGGTCGTAATAGCTCAGCGCCAGCAGATATTTCGCGTAAGCCGCATCCTCGTCACCCGGATAGGTGTCGATGAAGCGCTGCGCCGCGCCGCGGGCGTCTTCGTATTCGCGGGCACGGTGATAGCTGTAGGCCTGCATGATCAGGGCGCGCTTGGCCCATTCCGAATAGGGATAGAGACGCTCGACCTCGCCGAAGTAATGCACGGCATCCTTCGGCTTCTTGTTGTTCTCGAGCTCGAATTCGCCGCGCTTGTAGATCTGCTCGGCGGTGAAGCTCTCGAGTGATTCGGTCTTGCTGGCGCTGCTCTCTTTCGAGCAACCGGCAAGCAGGGCCACGGAGAGTGCCATTGCAACCAAGGAACCCGCCGATCTGAAACCTGCCATCATGTCCTGCCTGTCAGAATCCATTAACTCACCAATGGCCGACGGCCACAGCGCCGATCTCCTAGCACAGAAAATCCGGCTGCGCAAAATGCCAAAGCATTCCAAAGGAGGTGTTTTCCATCGATTGGTCTGGCAATCGCTTACGCGACCGCCAGTTCACCAACCCGCGGGGCCTGACGAAAGACGCCTGCGCCCGGAAGACGCTTGTGCTGACCCTCGGTCAAAGTGACCCATTCCCAAGCGTCCGGCGCGGCGAAAAGCGCACGCAGAAGCTTGTTGGTCATGGCATGGCCGGCGCGGTGGCCCGTATAGCGCGCCAGCAGCGGCGCACCGGCCAGCGCGAGATCGCCGACGGCATCGAGCATCTTGTGGCGCACGGCCTCGTCCTGATGGCGCAGGCCGCCGGGCGAGAGCACTTTGTCGCCGTCGATCACAACTGCGTTCATGAAGGTACCGCCGAGGGCGAGGCCCGATTTCTGCATCGTCTCGACGTCCGAGAGGCGGCAGAAGGTGCGGCTGTCCATCAATTCGCGCACGAAAGCGCCATTGGCCATGTTCAGGCTTTTTTCCTGATGACCGATCGCGGCATCGGTGAAGTCGATGTCGAAATGGATCTCGAGGTTGTCGGCCGGCGAAAGGCGGGCAAAGCCTTCGCCGTGATGGACCTCGACCGTGCGCAGAACGCGGATGGCGCGCAGCGGCGCGGCTTGCGCACGCACTCCGACCTCTTCGATACCCGCCACGAATTGCGCGGCCGAACCATCGAGGATCGGCACTTCGGGGCCGTTGATCTCGATCAGGGCATTGGTGATGCCCAGGCCCGAAAGCGCGGCCATGACATGTTCGATGGTCGAGATGGTAACCCCGTCCTCGCCCTCGAGCAGCGTGCAGAGCTGCGAAGGCTTGACCAGATCCCAACGGGCCGGAATGCGCAGACCGCCAAGGTCGGTGCGCGAAAAGACGATGCCATGATCCACGGGCGCAGGCAGAATCGCCAAGCGCACGGCTGCACCGGAATGCAGGCCGACACCGCGGAACTGAGCTTTGCGTGCAATCGTGTATTGCATGATAACCGCCGAATTTCTCTGTCTCACTCCGGCGGCAGGACGATCCTGTGCCGGTATGATCTCAGTTAGGCATGGGGCGGTCAGGTCTCAATTAACGAATTATGACTCGATGTAACAATCGGACTGCATTCCTGACATAACCTTGCCGATGGAAAACAAACCTTTGATTTCAAAATGAAAAAGGGCCGCTTGGCGGCCCCTTCCCTCTTATGACTGTCGCGATTTCGTGATCGGATCAGTTTGCCTGACGACGCAGGAAAGCCGGGATTTCGACACGGTCATCGGCGCGATCAGGGCTGGCCAGATCCTCGAATCCGGCGTCGAAACCGCTTTTCTGGCGGCTGGCGACACGCTCGCTGACGCGTTCGGCGATCGAGCTCGGCGCGGGTTTTTCCTGCGGCTGCTCCTGACCACCGGCCATACGTTCGATCATGCGGCCGAGGCCCGCCATACGGCCCATGCCGCGGGCGCTTTCGGGCTGCGGCGCCGGAGCGGCTGCGCGCGGCTGAGGCGCACGCTCGGCCGGAGCCTGCTGCGTGGCACGGCGCATGCGGTCGAGCACTTCCGGCGAGGGCGAGCCTGCCGTCGGGCTCGGCGCGCGGCGCGGAGCGGTGAAATCGGCCGCATCGCCGGTCAGCGGATCGGCTGCCGGACGGCGCTGCTCGACCGGACGATAGGCCGGTGCGGGCATATCCTCGGCCGGAACCTCGGACGCATACTCGTTCGTCTGCGGACGCGGGCTCGGGGCTGCGACCGGCGCATGGCTTGCTTCGGGCGCTGCGCGACGCGGGGGCGGCGGCAGGTCGTCTTCGTCAACCATCGGCGCGGCGGCGGGCTTTTGCGCGACCGGCGGGTTCTGGGTCAGCGGCTCGCGCAGGCTGCGGCGCTGCGGGTCCGAGGCCAGCATGTCTGCCGAGTCGATGCCGGTTGCGACGACCGAAACGCGGATCGAACCGTCGAGGCTCGGGTCCAGCGTCGAGCCGACGATGATATTGGCTTCGGGATCGACTTTCTCGCGGATCTTCTCGGCGGCTTCGTCCATCTCGAACAGGGTGAGGTCGTAGCCACCCGTGATGTTGATGAGCACGCCTTTCGCGCCTTGGAGGCTGATTTCGTCCAGCAGCGGGTTCGCGATCGCCTTTTCGGCTGCCTGAACGGCACGGTTCTCGCCCGAGGCTTCGCCCGCACCCATCATCGCCTTGCCCATCTCGTCCATGACCGAGCGGACGTCGGCGAAGTCGAGGTTGATCAGGCCCGGGCGGACCATCAGGTCGGTCACGCCTTTGACGCCCTGATAGAGCACGTCGTCGGCCATGGCGAAGGCTTCGGTGAAGGTGGTTTTTTCGTTGGCCAGACGGAAGAGGTTCTGGTTCGGGATAATGATCAGCGTGTCGACGACCTTCTGCAGGGCCTCGATGCCCTCGTTGGCCTGACGCATGCGCTTGGCACCTTCGAACTGGAAGGGCTTGGTGACGACGCCGACGGTCAGGATGCCCATTTCACGGGCGGCCTGCGCGATGATCGGGGCCGCGCCGGTACCGGTGCCGCCGCCCATGCCGGCGGTGATGAAGCACATATGCGCGCCCATCAGGTGGTCGACGATGTCTTCGATGGTTTCTTCGGCGGCTTTCGCGCCGATCGAGGGCTTCGCACCTGCGCCCAGACCTTCGGTCACCCGCGGGCCAAGCTGGATGCGCTGTTCGGCGCGCGACTGGTGGAGTGCCTGTGCATCGGTATTGGCGACGACGAACTCAACACCATCGAGCTGCTTTTCGATCATGTTATTGACGGCATTGCCGCCCGCACCACCGACGCCGAATACGGTGATCCGCGGCGACAGTTCCTGATCTTCGTTCAGCATCAGATTAAGGTTCATTGCTCGACTGCCTTTGCCTGTTACGCCGGGCAATGCGGGCCACCCGGACGAATCCCCCGTTTATTAGCGACAAGCCTACCCAGAAACTTGGCAAGCGTCACCCGAAAAACACAGTTATCATACAAAATGTCGCGCAAGCAATGTTCCGACTCGGCGGTATATTGCTCATGCAACTTCATATGGTGGGAAACCTCCCACCAGCCACCTTCTGTCGTGGTCGCTTACCAGTTGTTTTTAAACCAACGATAGGCGCGGCGCAGCGAGCGGGCCGGATAACTTTCCGCAGGCATTTCAAAGTCCCACCACTCGTCTTGCGGATGAGCGGTCAGCAGCGCGAGACCGATTGCCGAGGCAAATCCCGGTGCGGTTGCGGAATGCGCGAGGCCTTGAATGCGCAGAGGACGGCCGATGCGGACGTTCTGGCCCAGCATCCGGCTGGCCAAAACATCGAGGCCGGGGATCTGGCTGCCGCCGCCGGTCAGCACGATCTGGCGCGAGGGCAGATGGTCGAAGCCCGAAGCATCGAGAATCGCGCGCACCTCTTCGAGGATTTCCTCGACACGCGGACGCATGATGCCGATCAGGTCGGCGCGGCTCACGGTGCGGCGGTCGCGCTCCCAATCGCCGGTCTCGCCGCCCAGCTCGATCATCTCGGAATCGTCGCGCCCCGTGGCTTCGAGCCCGCCGTGGAGCGTCTTGATGCGCTCGGCGACCTGATGGGGCACGCGCAGGCCCTTGGCGATATCGGTGGTGATCAGATCGCCCCCGATCCGCGTCGCATCGGCGAAGATCATGTGCTTGCGGATGAAGACCGAAACGCCGGTCACGCCGCCGCCGAGGTCGATACAGGCCGCGCCGAGCTCCTGCTCGTCCTCCACCAGCGAGGCGAGCCCGCTGACATAGGAGGCCGAGGCCACCCCCGCCAGCTCCAGATCGCAGCGGCGGATACATTGCACGAGATTGCTCGCGGCATCGCCGTCGATCGTCAGCACATGCATGTCGCAGGCCAGTTTCGCGCCGGAATGTTCGCGCGGATCCATCAGCCCCGAACGGGCATCAACCGCGAAATTCACGGGTTGCGCATGGAGAACCTCGCGACCGCGACCGAAATCGGGCACGTCGCAAGAGGCCAGAACCCCCGCGACATCCTGCTCGGTGACCTTGCCGTTATTGATGACGATCTCGCCCGCCAGACCGTAAGAGGCAGGCCGCGCGCCCGAGATGCAGGCGATGACGTGATCGACGCGCACCCCCGCGATCTTCTGCGCCGATTGCACGACGGTGCGGATGGCGCGTTCGGTCTCGGCCATGGTCTCGATCTCGCCGAAACGCATCCCGCGCGAGCGGGTGGTGGCGGCACCGATGACGCGGAAGTTGGACTGGCCCGCCATCGGACCCACACCGTCGGTCTCGCGGAACTGGCCGGGGCCGTCGAATTGCAGGATCAGACAGGCGATTTTCGAAGATCCGATATCGAGCACCGCGATCACACCGCGTTGCATCGCCTGACGCCGCATGTTCCGCATGGCGCGCTGGCCTTGATACAGGTCCTTCATTGCCCTTCTGCTCCCTCAACAAAGTGTTTTTATAAAATTTTATCCGTTTTTCTTCTTGGCAGGCGGCGCGGCTTTCGCGGCCTTTTCCTTCTCTGCCTTCTTGATTGCCTCGGGGTCGAGCGGCTGGCCGTCCTGGCCCAGTTCGACCTGACCGCGTGCGCGGCGAATGGCGTTTTGTGCGTCCAGACCAATGCGCACCGAGGGACGCCCCTCGGAGCGCATGTCGACGACCGCGACATCGCGACCCAGAACATCCTGCGCCTTGTCGAGCGCGATCACCCGCTCCAGCGCCGGCAGCGGGCCGTCAACCGGCAGCATGATGCGCTGGCCGCGATCGAGAACGAGATCCCAGCGGCGCTCTCCGACCCGCTCCAGCCCGCGCATGCGGGGCAGGATGGGACCGGCTGCGTCCAGCAGCAGCATCGCTTCGGCGGCGGCTTTGTCGGCCCCCTCGCCCGCGATCATCGGCAGGTCCTTGCGGACATCGCGCGAGGTCGCCGAGGCGACGCGGTGGCCGGTCTTGTCCAGAAGCTCGATCCCGCGCGAATGGCGCCACAGCACCACCGGCACACGCTCGGTCACGACGGCGGTCAGAACGCCGCCGGGCTGGATGCGCAGCTCGACCGATTCGACCGCATCGAGCTTGAGCACGCGGGCCCGGAGCGCCTCGAGGTCGATGTCGAAGCTCGAAGCCGGCAGCGTCACCGGCAGCATGGCGCGCAGGCCCTTGTCGACGACAGGCGACGCGCCCTCGATCGACATGTCATGGACCATGAATTCTTCGCGGTTCTGGATCTTTTCGATCACGCCCGTGATGCCGCCCGAAAGCTGGGCGCGACGGGTCTCGTCGGACAGCCAGATGCCGATGGTCAGCGCGATCAGAAAGCCCGGCAGACCGACATGCATTATCTTGCGGACGAAGGGCGTCAGCCACATCCGGTGCAGTCGGTAAGCCAGCCGCGACGGCGCCGGATCGCGGCGCGGGGCGTTGCGGCTCTGGCCCTGAGGTTGCGGGCGCATCGGCGCATTGCGCGCGGGCGTCGGCCGGCTGCCGAAACCCGAAGTGCCACGCTGCTCGGGAGTTACGCCGAACATAGCGCCTCCTCGACGATCCAGCGGCACAATTCGGGGAAGCTGATCCCGAGATGGGCGGCCTGTTCGGGTGCAAGCGAGGTCGGCGTCATGCCAGGCTGGGTATTGGTTTCCAGCAGGATCAGCCCGTCAAGGCCGCGGCTGTCGTCCCAACGAAAATCGGTGCGCGACAGCCCCTTGCAGCCAAGCGCCGCATGGGCGCGGACCGCGAAGTCCAGGCAGGCGTTGGTGATCTCGGCGGGAATGTCGGCGGGAACCACATGGCTCGAGCCGCCGACGGAATATTTGGCGTTGTAGTCGTACCAGCCCGTCGTCTTGATCTCGGTCACGGCCAAAGCGCGATCGCCCATCACGGCGACCGTCAGCTCGCGGCCCGGCGCATAGGTCTCGACCATGACGCGGGCGGGCATCTCGTCGGACAGCTGCGGCGGGCCGTTCGCGGCCTCGTGCACGATATAGACCCCGACAGAGGAGCCTTCGTCATTGGGTTTCACGACATAGGGCGGCGGCAGAAGATGGCCCCGACGCACCGCATCGCGGTCTGCGATCAGGCTTTCGACGACCGGCAGACCGGCCTGACGGAACACCTCTTTGGTGCGGCTTTTGTCCATCGCCAAAGCCGAGGCGAGAACGCCGGAATGGGTATAACGGCAGCCCAGCCATTCAAGCATGCCCTGAACGCAGCCATCCTCGCCGAATCGGCCGTGCAATGCGTTGAAGCAGATGTCGGGCCGCACCGCAGCCAGCTGCGCAGGCAGATCCTTGCCCGCGTCAATTTCGGTGACCTCATACCCCGCCTGCCGCAGCGCCTTCGCGCATTCACGTCCCGACGACAAAGACACCTCGCGCTCGGCCGAGGGCCCTCCCATCAGAACAGCGACTTTCGGGGCCGTCCTGCTCGACTCGCCCGCCACGTCTTGCCTTTCATCCTGTTTAATCAGGATTTTCTGAAATAGGCGCAGACCCTGCCGCGGTAGATTCCGCGATCATGCCTGCGTTTTTAGATAGTAGCCGTAAAGCCTTTGCCGCAAAAGACCTTTTTCATACAAAATGACCTAACCGGCGGGGCTTGGCTCACCAATCCGGATGACTTCCCACTGCAGTTCGAGACCCGCGCTGGCGCGCACGCGCTCGCGCACCAATTCGCCCAGTGATTCGAGATCGGCGGCGGTCGCATTTTCCGCATTGATGAGGAAGTTCGGGTGCTTCTCGCTCATCATCGCGCCGCCCAGACGGTAGCCGCGCAGGCCTGCGGCATCGATCAGCGACCAGGCCTTGAGCTCGTGGGTGTCGTCCGCGCGTCCGGTCGAGGAAAAGCCCGCCGGATTGCGGAAGGTTGAGCCAGCGGTGCGGTCCTTGGTCGGCTGGCTCGCGTCGCGACGCGCCAGCTGGTCCTCCATCTTCGCATGAAGCGCGGCGGGATCGCCCTTTTCGGCGCGAAAGACCGCGCGGGTCAGCACCCAACCCTCGGGCAGGTTCGAGTGGCGATAGCCGAAGCCCATGTCTTCACAGGACAAAACGACCTCGCGCCCGTCGCGGGTGACGGCATGGACCTCGAGCAGATGGTCGGCGACATAGCTGCCGTAGCACCCCGCATTCATCCGCACCGCCCCGCCGATCGCGCCGGGAATCGTGCGCAGGAAGGTCAGGTCTAGCCCCTGATCGGCCGCTTTGCGCGCGACATG
Organism: Paracoccus cavernae; assembly: GCF_042430175.1. NCBI lineage: Bacteria > Pseudomonadati > Pseudomonadota > Alphaproteobacteria > Rhodobacterales > Paracoccaceae > Paracoccus > Paracoccus cavernae. Next base: position 38,851 of record NZ_JBHMDZ010000046.1, read on the forward strand.
GGCATCAAGCGCCGCCGCGCCCGCCGTGACGCGCTCGCCGTCGAAGGCAATCTCGTTGAAGCCGCGTCCGAGCCGGATCACCACCCCCCTGATCCCGCCGTCGCGCACGATCAGATTCGAGCCGACCCCGATCGGAAAGACCGGAACGGAAGGATCGAGACCGCCAAGAAATGCCACGAGATCCGCGCAATCGGCAGGCTGGAACAGCCAATCGGCCGGCCCGCCTACGCGCAGCCAGGTCAGATCGGACAAAGGACGGTCGGCGGTCAGCGCACCGCGGGGCGTGGGCATATCGGTCATGGAGAGCGCCTTAACATGTTCGCGGACAGATCAGAAGCGAAAGGAACGTCGTGAAAAGGACCTCTAGCCCGCGCGCCGGATCATGGCGCGTGCCATCGCGAGCAACCCCGCGCCAAGCCCGCCCAGAATGGCTGCGAAGGCCAGCAGGACGACGAGCAGGAACCAGAGCGAGAGGCCGAAATGGTCAAGAAGCCCCGTCGCGAAATAAAGCCAGATCCCGAAGAGCAAAAGCACGATCCCCGCGCAGAGTCCGTTGACCACGCTCCAGTCGCGCTCGGCGATTGCGCGCAGCAAAAGCGCGCCAACCTGCCAGGCCACAAAAAGCGTCGCGATGGTGATCAGGGGGAAAAGGCGGTCCAAGCGGGATGTCCGGCGGGCAAGGAGATCACTCCGCCGCGGTCGGCGGGACGGAATGGGCGCGGGCATAGGCCTCGCGGCGGCGGCGCCACGCGTCGAGCGGCTGCCAGACCAGAACCGAAAGGCCGAGCGCGAAGGCCAGAACCCCCGGCCCCGGCCCCCAGACAAAGGTCATCCAGCCAAGCGCCGGCACGCCGAGCGCGACGACGACCCAAAAAGCCGTCGCCCGCCACCGCAGACGCAGGAAAGGCACGAGGCTTGCGGCAACGGCCCAGATCACGACCATGAGCAGCGCGGCTTCGCCCGCATAGGGCTGGGCGGCCAGCGCCGTCACGCAGCTTTCTCCTGCAGCAGTTGCGGAAGATTATTGGCCCAGGTCGAGATCGTCCCCGCACCGAGGCAGACCACCATATCGCCCGGACGCGCCTGTTCGCGCACGAGGCGGGCAAGGTCGGTTTCGCTGATCACGGCACGGGCATGGCGGTGACCGTGGGCAATCAGACCGGCAACGAGATCGTCGCGGCTTGCTCCCGGAATGGGGTCTTCGCCTGCTGAATAAACCTCGGCGATGGCCACGACATCGGCTTCGTTGAAGCAGGTGCAGAAATCCTCGAAGAGGTTGGAAAGCCGCGTATAGCGGTGGGGCTGGTGCACCGCGATGACGCGGCCCTTGGTCGCCTGACGCGCGGCTTTGAGCACGGCCGCGATCTCGACCGGATGGTGGCCGTAATCGTCGATGATGGTAACGCCGTCGACTTCGCCCACGCGGGTAAAGCGGCGGCCGACGCCCGCGAATTTCGCCAGAGCGTCGCGGATTTCGGAGCGTTTCATGCCCAGATGGCGCGCGACCGCAACCGCCGCCAGCGCATTCGAGACGTTGTGGTCGCCCGGCATCGGCAGGGTACAGCCCTCGATCAGCGGGATCTCTCCGTCATTGAGCGCGGCCTCGCCCTGAAGCGCGATGTCGAAATGCGCGATCCCGTCCTCGTAACGCAGGTTGATCGCGCGCACATCGGCTTGGGCATTGAAGCCGAAGGTGCGGACGCGGCGGTCGGTCAGTTTGCCGACCAGAGCCTGCACCTCCGCATGGTCGGTGCAGCAGACCGCGAGACCGTAGAACGGGATGTTCGACACGAAGTCGAGGAAGCCCTTGCGCAAAGCGTCGAAGCTGCCCCAATGCTCCATATGCTCGGGGTCGATATTGGTCACAATCGCGATAGTGGCGGGCAGGCGGTTGAACGAGCCGTCCGATTCGTCGGCCTCGACCACCATCCATTCGCCCGCACCGGCCCGCGCATTCGAGCCGTAGGCATGGATCACGCCGCCGTTGATCACGGTCGGATCGATTCCGCCCGCATCCAGCAAAGTCGCGACCATCGTGGTCGTCGTGGTCTTGCCGTGGGTGCCGGCAATCGCGACATTCGACTTGAGGCGCATGAGCTCCGCCAGCATCTCGGCACGGCGCACGACCGGCAGGCCGCGACGGCGCGCTTCCTCGAGCTCGGGGTTGCCCTTTTTGATCGCGGTCGAGATGACGACGACGCCGGCTTCGCCAATGTTGTCAGCGCTTTGGCCTTCAAAGATGGTCGCGCCGAGCCCCTCGAGCCGGTCGGTGATCTTGGAGCGTTTGGAATCCGAGCCCTGCACGCGATAGCCAAGGGTGATCAACACCTCGGCAATGCCCGACATCCCGATGCCGCCAATCCCGACGAAGTGGATCGGCCCGAGTTCGCCGGGAAGTTTCGTTGCTGCATTCATCTGCCAAGTTCCGTCACTAAATCTGCAAGGCGGGTCGCCGCATCGGGGCGCCCGAGAGAAAGGGCCCCGGCGGCCATTTGGGTGGCGCGGCCCTCATCGGAAAGGATCGACCGGATGTCGCGGTTCAGGCTCTCGGCGTCAAGCACCGATTCAGGCAGGACCACGGCGGCCCCCGCCTCGGCCAGAGCCCGCGAATTCGCGGTTTGGTGGTCGCCGGTGGCGGCCGCGAAGGGGATGAGGATCGAGGGCCGCCCGATCGCGGTGATATCGGCGATCGAGGATGCGCCCGAGCGGCTGACGACCAGCTGGCAGGCCTCGAGCCGTTCGGGGACATCATCGAAGAAGGGCTTCACCTCGGCGTCGATACCGGCCGCGAGATAGGTTTCCCCGACGCGCGCGGCATCTTCGGGGCGGGCCTGATGGCTGATGCGCAGTCGGGCACGCAGATCGTCGGGCAGAGCCGCAATCGCCTCGGGGACGATATCCGAGAGAACGCGCGCGCCCTGGCTGCCGCCGATCACGAGAATGCGCAGCAGCCCCTCGGGGGGGGGCGCATGATAGGGCGCACCGGCAAGGGCAAGCACATTGGCGCGGATCGGATTGCCGGTATGGACGCCTTTGGCGCCCTTGGGCAGGTCGGTCGGCCAGATGCCGCAGGCGACCAGATCGACGCGCGAGGCAAAGGCGCGGTTCACGCGGCCCATGACGCCGTTGGCTTCGTGGATCATGCGCGGAATGCCCAGCGTCAGCGCCGCCGACATCGCGGGAATGGTCGGATAACCGCCGAAACCCACCACGATCGCCGGCCTGTCGGCCTTCATGTTGGCGCGCGCCGCCATGACGCCCGCCGCGATGCGGAAGGGCACGCCCAGCTTTGCCGCCGCGCCGCCGCGCGCCGTGGTCGCGGATTTGACGACCTCGCGCACCACCTCGGCGGGGAAGGCCCCCGCATAGCGCGCACCGCGGTCATCGGTCGAAAGCTTCACCCGCCAGCCGCGCGCCAGAAGCACCTCGGCGAGGGCCTGTGCGGGAAACATATGGCCGCCGGTTCCTCCGGCGGCGATCAGACACAAGGGTGCCGGCATTTAGTGACCTCGTCCAAGAACGTCGCTGATTTCGCCCTGGGGCCGCGTCCGGGTCAGCGCAAGCAGCATCCCGATCGCAATGCCCGAGGCGATCACCGACGAGCCGCCGTAGCTGACGAAGGGCAGCGTCATCCCCTTCGCGGGCAAAAGCCGCACGGCGACACCCATATTGATCAACGCCTGCACGCCGAAGGCACAGGCAAGGCCGGTCCCTGCGACACGCACGAAAGGATCGCGCTCGCGCGTCAGGCGGTTGAGCGAGCGCACGACAATCGTGCCGTAAAGCGCCAGAATCGCCAGCACCATGATCAGCCCGTATTCCTCGGCGGCGACCGCGATGATGAAATCGGTATGCGCATCGGGCAGCGACCATTTCACCGAGCCTTCGCCCACGCCCACGCCGAAGAAGCCGCCCTCCTGAATGGCGTTGGTCGCATAGCCGAGCTGGGTGCGCGGATCGACCTCGGCCGCAAGAAAGCCGTCGATGCGGCGGGCGAAGTGGTCCGAGGCCTCATAGGCGAAGACTCCGCCGATCAGCGTAGCCCCCATGACGCCGAGCAACAGCATGAGCGGCGCGCCGGCCACGAAATACATCACGCACCACGAAAACAGCACCAGCGACGCCTGCCCGAAGTCGGGCTGGAGCGCGAGCAACAGCACCACGGTAAAGGCCACGACGAAGGAGTAAATCTTGCCCGGAGGCCCGCCCAGCTCGTCCGCCGCCGCGATGAACCATGCGCATAGCGCGACGAAGCAGGGCTTGAGAAACTCGGACGGCTGGATCGACATCCCGCCCGGCAAGCGCAGCCAACGCACCGCGCCCTTGCCGAAATCCGTGCCGATCATCGGCAAAAGCATGATCGCGATCATGGCGAAGGCAAAGCCGATCACGCCCCAGCGCCGCACCTGTCGGGGCGACATCATCGACACGATCAGCATCACGAAAAGCGCCATGGCCCCGAAGACCGCCTGTCGCGTAACGTAATAGAACTGCGGAAGATTGTTCTTCTCGGCCAGCGGCACCGAAGCGGCCAGACCAAGCAGGAGCCCCATTGCAAAGAGCCCCAGAACACAGGCCAGCGACCACCGGTCTACGGTGCGCCACCAGCGTGGAAGAATTGGATCACCTGCCCGAACGGGCGTGGTCCCAAAGACCATCTCGGTCATGGAGGATACCGCCGTCACTGCCTCTGTTTCGCCCGTTTGCCGGGTCTGAGGGCAAGCATAACGTGGAAGTGGCCGCCGTGCTACAGGTGATTTTAGTTTTGCCGAAAATGGCCATGCGGGTTTGACAAGCCTCCGGGGCGGGCCTAGCAACATCGCCTCGCTATTTGCGCGATTTGCATATTGCGGCACACAAATGGTTGCGCAGGGGGCAGGATCTGCCCCGACGGCAAGCACGACCGCCCAGCAGCCCCTCCGTGCCGCCCACGTCCCCCTTTCTTCTTGCCCGCGAGGCGACTACCTATCCGTGACGCCATTGCGGCTGCATCCGGCCCCGACCGGCGCGCATCGCCGCACGACAATGACCGACAGGACAAGACCGCCAAGGGGGCATGCATGATTTACAAGACCGGCACGGAATGGCTGGCCGCACCGCACAAGCGCGTGCTGTTTTTCGGCATGTCCGGCTTGGGCAAGACCTATCTTGCCGCCATGCTGCGCGGCTCGGGCGAGTGGTTCCATTACTCGATCGATTACCGCATCGGCACGCGCTACATGGGCGAGCTGATCGCCGACAACTTCAAGCGAGAAGCGATGAAGGTCCCTTTCCTGCGCGAATTGCTGCTGTCGGATTCGGTTTATATCGGCTCGAATATCGCCTTCGAGAATCTCGCGCCGCTGTCGACCTATCTCGGCAAGCCGGGCAGCGAGACCAAGGGCGGCCTGCCCTTTGACGAATATATGCGCCGTCAGAACCAGCACCGCAGCGCCGAAATCGCCGCGCTTCTGGATACGCGCCATTTCATCCAGCGTGCGCGCGAGATCTACAACATCCCGAATTTCGTCTGCGATTCGGGCGGCTCGATCTGCGAGGTCGTCGATCCCGAAGACCCCGAGGATCGCGTGCTCAACGCGCTCGAGTCCGATCTTCTGCTGGTCTGGATCAAGGGCTCCGACGCCCATACCGCAGAACTGGTGCGCCGTTTCGACCGCGCACCGAAGCCGATGTATTACCAGCCGGAGTTCCTCGACCGCGCCTGGACCGACTACCGCCTTGAAAAAGGCCTGACGGAAGACGAGGTAAATCCCGACGACTTCATCCGCTGGACCTATGCCCGCGCCCTTGCCCACCGTCAGCCGCGTTATGCGGGGATGGCGCGGCGCGGCGTCACCATTCTGGCCGAAGAAGTCGCCGAAATCCGCAGCCCGGAGGCGCTTTGCGCGCTGATTGCACGGGCAATCGACCGAAAGGAAAACTGATGCCGATCACGCTTCATGAAGACTTGCCCGCCTACCGCATCCTGTCGGACGAAGGCGTCATGGTCATGTCGCCTGGTCGCGCAGATACCCAGGACATCCGGCCCTTGCGCATCGGCCTGCTGAACCTGATGCCCAAGAAGATTCAGACCGAGAACCAGTTCGCGCGGCTGATCGGGGCGACGCCCCTGCAGATCGACCTGCATCTGATCCGCATGACCAACCACGAGACCAAGAACACCGCCGCCGACCATATGGCCGCTTTCTACCGCCCCTTTTCCGAGGTCGAGGAATCGGGGCTGAAATTCGACGGCCTGGTCATCACCGGTGCCCCGATCGAGCATCTCCCCTTCGAGGAGGTGACCTATTGGGACGAGCTCCAGCGCGTCTTCGAATGGACCCAGACCCATGTGCATTCCACGATGGGCGTCTGCTGGGGCGGCATGGCGATGGCCTGGCACTTCAACCAGTTGCCGAAACATCTGCTGACCGAAAAGGTCTTCGGCTGTTTCCGCCACGACAACCTCGCCCCCGCGAGCCATTTCCTGCGCGGCTTTTCGGACGACATCCTTGTCCCCGTCAGCCGCTGGACCGAGGTGCGCCAATCCGACATCGACCGGATCGACGGGCTGGAGACGCTGGTTTCCTCGCCCCAGTCCGGTCCCTGTCTGGTCGAGGATGCCGGCCACCGCGCGCTCTATGTCTTCAACCATTTCGAATACGACAGCACCACGCTGAAGGACGAATATGATCGTGACGTAGCGGCAGGGAAACCGATCGAGGTCCCCGCGAATTACTACCCCGAGGACGACCCGAGCCGAACGCCCAAGAACCGTTGGCGCAGCCATGCCCATCTGCTCTACGGCAACTGGATCAACGAAATCTACCAGACGACCGCCTTCGACATGGATCTCATCGGGAAAGGGTAAGGATGGCCAAGGACAAGCAGGACAAAGCGGAAACCGGACCGGATGGGCCGGATATGACCTTGCCCTTCGTGGGCGCGATCACCCGCTATCTGGAAAAGGATGCGCCCAAAGAGATGCGCAAACTGATCCGCTCCGCCGATCCCAAGCAGATCCTCGACCCGAGCTTTCCCTATTCCGAAGAGATGAAATCCAAGGAATACGACGCCCATATGGAGGCGCTCCAGATCCAGCTGGTGCGCATGATGTCCTCGATCATCACCACCGGCAAACGTCTGGTCGTGATCTTCGAGGGCCGCGATGCCGCCGGCAAAGGCGGCACGATCGAGCGGGTGCGCGAGAACCTCAACCCGCGCTCGGCCGCGATCGTAGCCCTGCCCAAGCCGACCGAACGCGAGGCGGGGCAATGGTATTTCCAGCGCTATACCGACTGGCTGCCTGCTGCGGGCGAAATCGCGCTTTTCGACCGCAGCTGGTATAACCGCGGCATCATCGAACGCGTCTTCGGCTTTTCGACCGACGAACAGCGCGAGGCCTTTTTCCGCCAGCTCACCCCCTACGAGGAAATGCTGGTCGACGACAAAATCATCTTCGTCAAAATCTGGCTCGATGTCGGACGCGCGGAACAGCTGCGCCGCTTTCTCGAACGCGAAAGCGATCCGCTCAAGCAGTGGAAGCTGAGCACGATGGATGTGCAGGGCCTGTCGAAATGGGACGAATATACCCATGCGATCCGCGACACGCTGGCACGCAGCCACAACAGTTTCGCGCCCTGGACGGTGATCAGGTCCGACGACAAGCGCCGCGCACGGATCGCGGCGATCCAGACCATTCTCCATGCCGTGGATTACGCAGGCAAAGAGCGCGCGGTCATCGGCCATCCCGACGGCCGCATCGCGGGCGGGCCGGAGCTGCTGCAAGGCTGAAACCCGCTCCCCGCCGCGGCGCAGGGTCCCGCACCGGAGAGCCGCCGATCCGCCGGCTAACAGCGAAGTGATGCCCCCCGAGCCTGTCTCTTGGGGCATCTCGCCCCGAAGCCGCTTGCGAGGGGGGCAAGCCCCCGTTAGCGTTTGTCAAATGCGCTTTGCTCTGAAAGGCCCAAGGATGACCTTTTTCCGCTCTACTGCCCTTTTCCTCGCCATGTCGGCTCCGGCCTTCGCGGCCGATCCGGAATTCACGGTCTTCGACTGGGCCGGTTTCGAGGAGCCCTCGATTTTTCAGGGCTATATCGACAAATACGGCCAGTCGCCGACCTATGCCTTCTACGGCGATGACGACGAGGCTTTCCAGAAGCTCGCCTCGGGCTTCAAGGCCGATGTCGCCCATCCTTGCAGCCAGATGGTCTCGAAATACCGCGATGCCGGTCTGATCGAACCGTGGGACACCTCGAAAATTCCCGCTTTCGACACGATCGAGGCGCGCTTCCTTGATTCCGAAGTCTTCAAGGACGATGAGGGCGTCTGGTATATCCCGACCGATTGGGGCGCGACCGCCATCGCCTACAACACCGAAACCGTACCGGCCGAGGATGTCTCGACGCTGCAGGTTTTCGTCGATCCGAAATATCAGGGCCGCACCTCGCTGCCCGACAGCGCGGATGATGTCTGGGCCTTGGCCTATCTCGCGACCGGCACCACCGACTGGACCGATGTCACCGACGAGCAGTTCCAGAAAGCGGCGGACTGGCTGCGTCAGGCGCATCAGAACGTCGCCGCCTATTGGTCGGACCCGTCCGAACAGGCGCAGCTGATGGCTTCGGGCGCGGTCGATATCGCATGGTCGTGGAACGACGGCGTCGTCTATCTGCAAAACGACAACTACCCCGTCGGCTTCGAGCGCGCCCCGAAAGAGGGCTCGTCGATGTTCTTCTGCGGCTATGTGAACCTCAAGAACGGTCCGGGCAAAGAAGACAAGGCCTATGACTACATCAACGCATGGCTCGCGCCTTCCGCCGCCAAGGCGCTGCTCGACACGATCGGCTACGGCCATACCTCGACCGTCGCGATGGATACGATCAAGGACGAGCCCGCGGTGAAAGACGGCCTCTCCGAGACCAACGCCCCGATCCTTTCCCAGACCCCGAACTCGCCCGAGCAGCGTGAACGCCAGCTCGCCGAATTCGAGAAAGTCAAAGCCGGCTTCTGATGAAAGCCCCCTTGCCCGCCCCACCTGCCCCAAGCCAGTCTCGGGTCAGGGGCGGGCTTTCCATTTGCCGACAGATAATTGCAATGACATCCGCTTCCTCCTGCCTTTCCCGTTCGGGCCGCCGCGCCGCCGCAATCTGCGCGCTCGCCGCGCTTTCGCTGCATCCCGCAGGCGCGCTTTTGGCGCAAACGGCCGAACCGGCGGGAGGGATGACGGGCGCAAAGGCCGCGCAAGACATTGCGACAGATGCGGCGGGCAGCACCTTGCCCGACCTCTCCGCCAGCCTGCCGCCCAATCTGCCCGAAACCACCGCTCCTGCGGGGAAAAGCCCGAAAGTGGCCATCGGCGCGGGGGCGAGCGGCGCGGGTATGCCGGCAATTTTCGCCACTTTCGCCAATGGCGTGACGCTGCAACCCCATGTGCCCTATTGGGCGCCTTCGGGGTTCCGCCCCCTGACGATGGATATTTATTCGCCGCCGCCTTCGGTCGATAAGCCGCAGGCGGGCTTTCCGATGCTGATGTTCATCCACGGCGGCGGCTGGGCCACGGGCGATGCGCAAACCAGCAATCCGATCGCCGATTTCCCGCAGCTTCTCGCCGAAATCGCGGCGCAGGGCTATGTCGTCTCGTCGGTCAACTACCGGCTCAGCGGCGAGGCGAAATGGCCCGCGCAGGGGCAAGACATCAAGGCCGCGCTGCGCTACCTGCGCTCGACCGCGCACGATTACGGCATCGACCCCGCACGTTTCGCGACATGGGGCGTCTCTGCGGGCGCGCAGCTTTCCGCGATTGCCGCCACCACCTGCGGCGTGGAGGATTTGCAGCCGGAGTCCCAGATTCTGCCCAATCTGCCTGTCCTCGGCGTCCCCGAGCTTGACCGTCACGGCGAGATGCGCAGCAACAACAGCGACTGCGTTCAGGCCGCCATCGCCTGGTCGGGGGTCTACGACATGTCGACCCTGACCGATCAGGCGCGCCTTGCCGGTGCGATGTCTCGCGAATTGGGCACTGCGCCCGAATGGCGGCTTTTGGGCTGCATCAGCGGGGCCTGCCCGCAAGACAAGCTCGCCTCCGCCAGCGCGGTCCAGCGCCTGAGCAACGACGCGCCGCCGATCCTGTTGATGACCGGCAATGCCGACAAGATTATGCCCTATACCCAGACGCTGGAATTCGCGGGCGCGCTCGAGGTCGAAAAGATCCCGCACGAGCTGGTGATCATTGCGGGCGCGGGCCATAATTTCATCGGCCAGAACGCCACAGAGACGCGCCGTTCGACCCAGACCGCGCTCGACCACATGCTGACCTTCCTGAGCATCCACCTCGCACCCAAGCCGCAGGGCTGAGCGCGCGCGCAGCCGCAGGAACACCACCCGCGCCCCTTCCGCGCCCACCCGCACCGCCCCAAGCCGCCGCCATTCGCTTCCTGCTGCCCGCACCACCTTGCGGGCAGCAGGAAGGCGACCTATATTCAATCTGTTCGGAGCAATCCGGACTATGGACATAAACGCGCATGTAATAAGCGGATCGGACCCGGGGGCGGTACCCGGCGACTCCACCAACAATCCCTCGTTGGGGGCGAATGGGGTCGAAACAGGATCGACGAACGTCTAAAGATGTTTGCTTTGTCTCGGTGAGCTACCACCGATATCGGTGCAAATTGTACAGTTGCCAACGACAACCGTGCTCCGGTCGCTCTGGCTGCGTAAGCAGTTCGAGTTACCGAAACTTAAGTCCTTGCGCTTAGCCGCGTAAGGCGGGGCCCGCAGGAGCCTGGCAACAGAATCCTGCACTTTCCCCCTTCACATCTTGCAGCTTGCGCGGTCATGCGCGGGATTATGCTGGTCTTTGGCCCCTCGCGCCCCTATCTCTGGCGCATGAGGAGACGAGCAAGATGAACGACCTGACCCAATCGCCGAGCGCCGGGCTTTCCGACGCGCAAGCCGATGCCCTGATCGCCGAGCTTGGCGCCAAGGCACGCGACGCCGCCGCCGAACTTGCAGAAGCAACCGCCGAACGCAAACACGCCGCCCTGATCGGTGCGGCCGATGCGCTGATCGCCGCGACCGGCTCCATTCTGGATGCCAATGCCGAAGATCTGGTCTTTGCCGGTGAAAAGGGTCTCTCGCCATCGATGATAGACCGACTCCAGCTTGATACCGGCCGCATCCGCGCGATGGCCGACGGTTTGCGCGCGGTGGCCGAGCAGGCCGATCCGGTCGGGCAGGTGCTGGCGGAATGGGACCGTCCCAACGGGCTCCATATCCAGCGCGTCTCGACGCCGCTCGGCGTGATCGGAGTGATCTATGAAAGCCGCCCCAACGTCACCGCCGATGCCGCGGCGCTTGCGCTGAAATCCGGCAATGCCGTGATCCTGCGCGGCGGCTCCGAAAGCCTGAACTCCTCGGCCGCGATCCATGCCTGTTTCGTGCAGGGCCTGCGTCAGGCACGCCTGCCCGAGGCCGCGGTCCAGATGGTCGCGACCCGCGACCGCGCGGCGGTCGGCGCGATGCTGCGCGCGCAGGGCATCATCGACGTGATCGTGCCGCGCGGCGGCAAAGGTCTGGTCGGCCGCGTCCAGTCCGAGGCCCGCGTGCCGGTTTTCGCCCATCTCGAAGGCATCAACCATGTCTATGCCGATGGCGATGCCGATCTCGAAAAGGCCCGCCGCGTCATCCTCAACGCCAAGACCCGCCGCACCGGCGTTTGCGGTTCGGCGGAATGTCTGCTGATGGATCGCGCCTTCTACGACAAGCATGGCGCGGTCCTGATCGAGGATCTGCTGAAAGCCGGCGTCGAGGTTCGCGCCGACGGCACGCTCGCCGCGATCCCGGGGGCGAGCACCGCCGCGCCCGATGATTTCGGCAAGGAATATCTCGACATGATCATCGCCGCGAAACTGGTCGACGGGGTCGACGGCGCGATCGAGCACATCCGCCGCTTCAGCTCGGGCCATACGGAATCGATCCTGACCGAGAACGACGCGACCGCCGAACGCTTCTTCAAGCGGCTCGACAGCGCGATCCTGATGCGCAATGCCTCGACCCAGTTCGCCGATGGAGGCGAATTCGGCATGGGTGCCGAAATCGGTATCGCGACCGGCAAGATGCATGCACGCGGGCCGGTCGGAGCCGCGCAGTTGACGAGCTTCAAGTATCTCGTCACCGGCGACGGAACGATCCGTCCCTGATGCGCCGGACCGGAAAGCCCCGCGTCCGCACCATCGCTCCTGCGTCTTGTACGCAGGGGCCGCTCACACCCCCGAACCCCGCTTCGCGGCAGGCCGGTTGGTGAAGCCCCCCGCCCGCTCAGAAGGCGATTTCGCCGCCGTTTTCATCCATCTCCCAATGGATCGTGCGGCATTCCTGCCCCGCGAACATCGCCAACAACCCGAATTGCACTTCGGATGGCGCAAGGTCGGGCAATTGACCGCTCTGGAGCGGCAAGCCGTCCTTGTCGAGCCAGCTCCACAGCGTCGGATCGACCTTGACCCGCGTCGCCTCCGCGACCAGCCGCCAGCCGCGCGCACCACGGCAGATCAGGACGCGCCCGCCCCAGGGCATCGCCGTTTCCAGACACATCAACGCCAGAATGACCATCCGGCCCTCGCTGCGCGGCAGGTCGCCGGTCGCATCGAAGTTCACGCGCAATCGACCGTTGCGGTCGAAACTGTGCAAAAGCGTGGCCAGTTCGTTGCAGCTGATGCGCTGCCCTGTCGAGGTATGTCCAAAAGCCATGCGGAACAGGGTGATGCGGTCGCGGGCAGCGTCGACGCTATCCGTGATCAACTGCATTTCCGAGCTACGCTGAATTCCCGGAAACTCGCCGGAGAGCTGCAGCAGCTCTACCCCGTTTCCAATGGCACCAAGAGGTGAAATCAAATCATGGCAAAGACGAGACCCGACCAGGGCTGCAATTTTCTCGGCGAGCGTAGAAGTTGCTGGCTCGCCGAAACTCCCGGCTATCATTGTTTCGAACTCCTTTAGGATTTAAAGCTATCCGGTTGCGCTTAGAGATTGGACGATCATGAATCAGATCCTTGAACCAGGCATGTTTGTGCGCCACCCGACCGCACCGGATTGGGGTTTGGGGCAGGTCCAGTCGCGGATCGGCGACCGCATTACGGTGAATTTCGAGAACGCTGGCAAACAAGTGATCGACGGAAGCAAAATAGAGCTTGTCCTCATCGTAAATTGCTCCTCCTAGCTCACATGAATCAGGGTTAATGCAACCTTTGCGTTAGTCAATATGAATGTTAACAACCCCAACACGATCACAGGAGAGCGGTTGAAATGTCACAAAGCGCATCCTTTCCAGCTCAATCCGCAACAAAATGGCCTTCGCGCTCATGATGCCCGACACTGCAAATTTCCAGACAAGGCTTGCGGTCAGCGAAAGCGACCTGCTGGCCGCGCAGCGCTTGCGATACCGCGTATTCGTTGAGGAATTGGGTGCCGACGGGCCCCTCGTTGATCACGAAAACCGCTTGGAACGCGACGAATTCGACCCTTTCGTCGATCATCTCGTGCTGATCGACCCCCGCCGCTCCGAGGCGGATCTCGAGCATGTCGTCGGAGTTTACCGCCTGCTTTCGGGCGAGCGTGCGGCAGCAATGGGACGGTTTTATTGCGACGGCGAATATGACCTTATGACGTTACGTCATTCAGGCCGCCCGATGCTCGAACTCGGTCGATCCTGCGTCGATCCGGCCTATCGCGGCGGTACGGGCATGTTCCTTTTATGGAACGCTTTGGCCGAATATGTTCTGAAAAACCGAATCGAGCTGCTCTTCGGCGTGGCCTCGTTCCACGGCACGGATGTGGCCGCTTTGGCCCAGCCGCTGGCATGGCTGCACCACCACCACCTCGCCCCGCCCGAGCTGCGTCCCAAGGCCCTCGCCGAGGGGTTCCAGAGCATGGATCTGGTCGCACCCGAAGCACTTGACCGGCGCGAGGCGATGCTGGCGATCCCGCCCCTGCTCAAGGCCTATCTGCGCATTGGCGGCGTCATCGGCGAAGGGGCCTTTGTCGATCATGCCTTCAATACGACGGATGTGATGCTGGTCGTCGACACCACCACCATGTCGGAAAAGCACCGCCGCTTTTACGACGGACGGACGGCCCGGACATGAGCGGTCAAGACAGCGCGACCCCGCCCTCCGGCGCCGCCTCCGAAACAGGCGCGGAGCCCCGACAAGACAGGCAAACCGCCGGCGCCGCGCCCGCAGCCCGCGCGCCCGCCAACCGCATCACATGGTCGGACGAGGCCCCGCCCGAGCCGCCGCGCCCCGGTTTGTTCGGCTGGGTCCTTGTCGTGATCCGCGGCCTGCTGATCGCGCTTGTGCTGGGCTTGGGCGTTTTGCTGATCATCCCGCTGCGCCTGATCGAGCGCCTGTTCAGCGGCCCGCGCAGGCCCGTCACCGGCCCTTGGGTCCAGATGGTCTGCAAGCTTTGCCTGCTGGTCATCGGACTGCGCACCACGCGGATCGGCAAGCCGATGAAAGGCGCGGGCGCGGTGGTCGCAAACCATTCGAGCTGGCTCGACATTTTCGTGCTGAACGCGGCGATGCCGGTCTTTTTCGTCTCGAAAGCCGAGGTCGCGAGCTGGCCCGGCATCAATATCCTGACGCGCGTCACCGATACCCATTTCGTGACCCGCGACCCCAAGCTTGCCCGCCAGCAGGCCGAGGAATTCGCCGAGCGCACCCGCGCGGGCCATCGCCTGCTGTTCTTCCCCGAAGGCACCAGCAGCGACGGCCGCCGCATCCTGCCCTTCAAGCCGACGCTCTTTCAGGGCTTCCTCGATCCGGCCCTGCCCGAGGGGCTTGCGATCCAGCCGATGACCGCGACCTATCATGCCCCCAAGGGCCGCGATCCGCGCTTTTACGGCTGGTGGGGCAGTCTCGATCTGGGTCCGCATCTGTTGGCCGTGCTCTCGCAGCCGCGTCAGGGCCATGTGAGCGTAGTTCTGCACGAGCCGATCCCCGTCGCGGGCGAGACCCGCAAAACCCTTTGCGCAGCCGCCGAGGCCGCAATCCACGAGGGCTTCGAGGGCTAGCCCCCTTCCGACGGATCAATGCGAAAGGGGCGGGAGATCATCCCGCCCCTTTTCGTTTGTCCTTCGGTGCCGTCCGGTTCCGGCACCCGAGCCAGCGGCCTTCCTGCGCGCGTCAGAGCGGCCAGAACAGCGGGATCGTCAGACAGGCCACCAGTCCGGTGACGATATCAAGCGGGATCCCGACACGGACGAAATCGCTGAACTTATAGCCGCCCGGGCCATAGACCATCATATGGGTCTGATAGCCGATCGGCGTCGCGAAGGCGACCGAGGCCGAGAACATCACCGCCACGACATAGGCGCGCGGATCATGGCCGAGCTGCTGCGCCAATGCGATGGCGATCGGCGTCAGGATGACGGCAACGGCATTGTTGGACAGGATCTCGGTCATCGCGAGGCCGAGGAAATAGACGCAGACCAGCGTCATGAACGGCGGCATCCCCTTGAGGAAGGGCGCGACGAAATCGACGATCAGCTGGACCGTGCCGGTATGTTCGAGCGCCTCGCCGATCGCGAGCATCGAAAAGATCATCGCCATCAGACGCGCGTCGACAAAGGTAAAAGCCTCTTCGGCATCGACGCAGCGCGTGATCAGCAAAAGCGCCGTCGCAAGGAAGGCAAGCGCCATGATCGGCGCGACATTGAGCGCCGCCAGCACCACGACCGCGACCAGCGCGCCGATGGCGATGGGCGCGCGGTCACGCCGGTAAGGCCGTGCCGAGGGGCGCGAGACATCGACGAAATCCATATCCGCAGCGAGGCGCGCGATATCTTCGGGCGCGCCTTCAAGCAAAAGCGTATCGCCGACGCGCACCACAAGGTCGTCCATCTGGCGGCCGATATTCTGGCTGCGCCGGTGGGCGGCCAGAACATAGACCCCGTAGCGCCGGCGCAGGCGCATATCGCCCAGACGCCGCCCGACCAGTCGTGCGCCCGGCGTGATCAGCACCTCGACCGTCTCGGTGGCGACAGAGCTGAGCTTGTCGACCAGACGCAGATCCTTGCTGCCCTGCATCTCGAGCAGGTTCGACATCTCGGTACGCAGGACGACGCGGTCGCCCGCCTCCAGCGCCACGCCCGTCAGATCGCGCCGGAGCGAGGCATCGCCGCGCAAAACGTCGATCACCCGCACCGCCTCGCGCTTGAATTGCGGCACCGACATGACCTCGACGCCGATCAGGCTGCTGTCCTCGGGAATGGCGACTTCGGTGAAGTATTTCATCTCGCGCTTTGTTCCGAGGAAGCTGGCAAGCGAGGTCCGCTCGGGCAGAAGTTTGCGCCCGATCAGCGCGAAATAGGCGACACCGGCAAGAGTGACGGCGATGCCGACGGGGGCGATCTCGAAGATCCCGAAGGATTCCATGCCTTGCTTCTGGACAACCCCGTCCACGAGCAGGTTGGTCGAGGTCCCGATCAGCGTGATCATCCCGCCCATGACTGTAAAATAGCTGAGCGGCATCAGCAGCTTGGACGGCGCGATCCCCGCACGAAGCCCGACCTGGATCACGATCGGGATCATCACCGCCACGACCGGCGTATTGTTCATGATCGACGAGGCCACGATGACGAAGGCGAATAGCGCGCAGATCGTCAGGATCGGCCGCTCGACCGCGCGCGACGAGATCACCCGCGTCATCATCTCGAGAGAGCCCGTCCGCAGCAGCCCGCCCATGATCAGGAACATGAAGGCGATGGTCCAGGGCGCCGAGTTCGACAAGACCCCCACCGCGCTCTCGAGCGGCAAAAGCCCGAGGATCAGCATCGTCGCCGCCGAGCCGATGGCGATGACTTCGGGCGGGTATTTCTCGAGAACGAAAAGCACGAAGGTGAATGAGACGATCACCAGCGCGGCAATGGAGGCGGTGGTTCCTGTCAGTTCGAATCCGAACATGATGTCTGTCCCCGAGAGAGGCCTTGGGCCCTTGATCCGACCGCGCCGAAGCGGCGCGGCGATTGTTCAATGCATCCGTTGCGGAAAGCCTATTTCGCCGCATCCGTTTTGGGCGCGGGCGATTGTGCCAGACGGCCGCCGCGACGCACCATCTCGATCGAGGTCGCAAGGCCGGTGCGGTCGTTGGTCGTGACCAGCACGCCGCAAAGCGTGGCCTCGCCCTCGGCCGGCGTGAAGCGCTCGCGCGTCATGCCGGTGAGGAAGCGGCGCATCGGCTCGGCTTTGTCCATGCCGATGATGCTGTCGTAATCGCCGCACATGCCGGCATCGGTCAGATAGCCGGTGCCGCGCGGCAGGATCTGCGCATCGCCCGTCGGCACATGCGTATGGGTGCCCACGACAAGGCTGGCGCGGCTGTCGCAATAATGGCCGATCGCCATTTTCTCGCTGGTGGCCTCGGCATGGATGTCGACCACGGCGGCCTGAACCAGACCTCCGGCCGGATGCGCGCGCAACACCGTATCGAGTGCCGAGAACGGATCGTCGAAGGGGCGTTTCATGAAGACCTGCCCCAACACCTGCGTCACGAGGATCTTGCGGCCCTGCGTCGCCTCGAACACGCGCGCGCCCCGTCCCGGAGCCTCGCGCGCGAAGTTGAGCGGACGGATGACGCGCGGCTCGCTTTCGATGAAGGACAGCATGTCCTTTTGATCGAAAGCGTGATCGCCAAGCGTGATGCAATCGGCGCCGGCTTCCAGAATGACCTTGGCATGACCGCCGGTCAGCCCCATTCCGCCGCTGGCGTTCTCGCCGTTAACAATTGTGAAGTCGACCCGAAGCTCTTGCTTCAGGGCGGCCAGCCCTTCGGTAATGGCATGACGACCCGATCGCCCTACCACATCGCCTAAATAGAGAATTTTCATTCGCAAAGCGTTAAGGCAAAGCAGGAAACCGCTCAAGCCCCCGCAGACGCGGAACGTCTTTGCGTGACGCGATAAGCGCAGATCGCGGGCCGAAGCTGTGATGCAAAAAGGGCGCGGGCAAAAGCGCCGCGCCCTGTTCTTGCGGGGACGGGGATCGGCTCAGCTGCCGATCCAGACGCCGATCATACAGGCCGAGACCGCAACCACGGCCCCGGCAACAAAGGTCGCGGCCAAGGCGAAACGGTTGCTTTGCCCCGTCGGCGCGCTTTGGTCCTGACGCAGCAACTGGCCCAGCCGCGTCTCGACGGCTTCGGGGATCAGCGGGCCGTAACGGCCGAGCGCCTGCACCACGCGCAGACCGTCGCGCAGGAGCGCGCGCGGCCCGAGATTGTCCTTGATGTAGCTTTCGACCACCGGCCGCGCGACCTGCCAGATATTGATCTGCGGATCGAGCGAACGCGCCACGCCCTCGACCACGACCATCGTGCGCTGCAGCAAGATCAGCTCGGTGCGGGTCTGCATCCCGAAACGCTCGGTCACTTCAAAAAGATAGGCCAGAAGGTTCGCCATCGAGATCTGGCTCGCATCCGCGCCGAAGATCGGCTCGCCCACCGCCCGCAAGGCCCGCGCGAATTCCGCGCGGTCGCGGTCGGCGGGAACGTAGCCCGCCTCGAAATGGACGCGCGCGACCAGATCGTAATCGCGCTGGATGAAGCCCATCAGGATCTCGGCATAGATGCGGCGGGTATAGGCGTCGATCTCGCCCATGATGCCGAAATCATAGATGATGATCTCGCCATTCGCGCCGACCTTGAGGTTGCCCTGATGCATGTCGCCGTGGAAATAGCCGTCGCGGAGCGCATGGGTCAGGAACATCTGGAGCACGCGCTGGCCGATCCGCGCGGTATCATGCCCTGCAGCCTGAAGCGCGGGGACATCGCCCATCGGCAGGCCCTCGGCCCAGTCGCTGGTCAGAACGCGCCGCCCCGTCATGCCCCAGACCGGCATCGGAACGCTGACCCCGTCGTCGTCGCGGGTATGTTCGGCAAACTCCGAAGCCGAGGCCGCCTCGAGCCGCAAATCCAGCTCGCCATTCACGACCGATTCGAAATGCTGGACCACAACGCGCGGGCGCAGGCGGCGGCTGGAAGGGATCAGGAATTCCATCACCCCCGCCGCGAAATGGAAGGCGTCGATATCGCGGCGGAACGCGGCTTCGATCCCCGGACGCAGCACTTTGACCGCAACCTCGCGGCCGTTGTCGGCACGCCGCGCACGGTGGACCTGCGCGATCGAGGCGGCTGCGACCGGAGCCGAGAATTCCGAATAAAGCTCGGAAACCGGACGGCCGATCTCGGCCAGAATGGTCTGCTCGGCCTTGTCGATCCCGAAGGGCGGCAGGCTGTCTTGCAGCATGCGCAGCTGGTCCGCGAGCTCGATCCCCACCACATCGGGGCGCGTCGAGAGGATCTGGCCGAATTTGATATAGGCGGGCCCCAAAGCCGTGATCGCGCGCGTCAGCGGCGGCAGCGCCGGATCGCCCTTGTAGCCCAGCCAGGCAAAGGGCCACCCCAGAACACGCGCCGCCAGCCGCAGACCGGCCGGCGCATTCATCGCATCCAGCGCCACGCGCATCGCGCCGGTGCGCTCGAAAGTGGCGCCGGTGCGGATCAGGCGCCAGATATTATGGGGTCCGCGCATGGCTTACAGTTTCCAGCCGCTGTGAAGGGCTGCAATCCCCATCGAGAGGTTGCGCCACTGCACCCGACCGAAACCGGCCTCGCGGATCATGGTCGCAAAAGTCTCCTGATCGGGGAATTTGCGGATCGATTCGACAAGATATTGATAGCTGTCGCGGTCGCCGGTCACGAGGCGGCCCATCTCGGGGATCACGTTGAAGGAATAGCGGTCATAGGCCCATTGCAGCGCGGGCACGGGAATCTGGCTGAACTCCAGCACGACAATACGTCCGCCCGGACGCAGCACGCGATGCGCCTCGCGCAGGGCATCGGGAATGCGCGTCACGTTGCGGATGCCGAAGCTGATCGTGTAGCGGTCAAAGCTGTTGTCGGGAAAGGGCAGCGCCATCGCATCGCCCGTGACCCAGGACAGCCGGTCCGAGAATTTGCCGGCCTCGGCGCGCTTGCGGCCTTCGACCAGCATGCTCTCGGTCATGTCGCAGACGGTGACGCTCGCCCCCGAGGCGCGTTGCAGGAAGCGGAAGGCCACATCGCCGGTCCCGCCCGCGACATCGAGCAGCTTCTGACCGTCACGCGGCGCAAGCCAATCCATCAGCGCGGTTTTCCACAGACGGTGGACGCCAGCGCTCATCAAATCGTTCATGACATCATAGCGCGAGGCGACGCTGGAAAAGACGCTATGGACCAGTCCGGCCTTGTCGTCCTCGGCCACGGTTTTAAAGCCGAAATGGGTTTGCTTGCGGTCGCTATCGCGGTCTGTCTCGTTCATCTTGCTTGCCGTTCGCCTGTTTCGCGCCCAGTTAATGCAGAACTGCGCGGCGCACCATGCGATGAATGAGGAAGAAATGCCAGAACTGCCCGAGGTCGAAACCGTCCGCCGTGGGCTTTTGCCCCATCTCGAAGGCCGCCGCATCACCCGCGCCGAAGTCCGCCGCCCCGATCTGCGCGGTCCCCTGCCGCCCGATCTGGTGCAGGTCCTGACCGGCGCGCAGGTGGTGACGCTGCGCCGGCGCTCGAAATATCTGCTCGCCGACCTCGGCGATCGCGGCACGCTTTTGCTGCATCTGGGCATGTCGGGCCGCCTGCTGGTCGAGAACGCGGCTTTGGCGGAGTTCCACCGCGACCCGTCGGTCTATGTGCGCCATGACCATGTCGTTCTGGAAACCGATCTGGGCACGACGATCACCTATAACGACGCGCGCCGATTCGGCATGATCGACCTGATCCGCCCCGGCGCCGAAGAGGCGCTTTTCGCGAGCCTCGGCCCCGAGCCCCTGTCGGACGACTTCACCCCCGAGGTCTTTGCCCGCGTCGTCGCGGGACGTGCCACTCCGATCAAATCGGCCCTGCTCGACCAGAAGATCGTCGCGGGGCTGGGCAATATCTATGTCTCGGAATCGCTTTACCGCGCGGGCATCGATCCGCGCAGGCTGGCGGGGCAAATCACCCCGAAAGAGGCCGGGCTTTTGGTGGGCCATATCAAGGACGTTCTGACCGAGGCGATCGCCGCAGGAGGGTCGTCCCTGCGCGACCACCGGCAAGCGACCGGTGAGCTGGGCTATTTCCAGCACAGCTTCCGCGTCTACGACCGCGAAGGCGCGCCCTGCCCCACACCGGGCTGCAACGGCCATATCGAGCGGATCACCCAATCGGGCCGGTCCAGCTTTTTCTGCGCGACCTGCCAGCACTAGCCCCGCGCGTGCCGGCGCGACGGCTTTACCGTCTCGCCGGCCGCGATTCATGCGGGTTTTTGCCGCTTTCCTCTGGGTGCTAGCCATGCGCTCACGCGCCTGTTAGGACTCGCGCCAGACTTCGCGGCCCTGCCAGGCCGAAACTGCAAGGCCGGATTGTTCCGGCCGACACGTCACGTGGAAAGGCAATGTCCTGATGGCATACCAGACCCTTACCGTCGAAATCGACGATTACGTCGCTCTCGTGCGGCTCAACCGCCCCGATGCGCTCAACGCGCTCAATGCCGAGCTGCTGGCAGAATTGGGCACCGCTTTGGAAGAGGCGGACAAGAACGAGAAAGTACGCTGCATCGTCCTGACCGGCAGCGAAAAGGCTTTTGCCGCCGGTGCCGACATCAAGGAGATGTCGACCATGAGCTACGGCGATGTCTTCACCTCGAACCTTTTCGGGACCGAGATCGAAAAGATCCTGCGCACCCGCAAGCCGATCATCGCGGCGGTCTCGGGCTACGCCTTGGGCGGCGGCTGCGAACTCGCGATGGCCTGCGATTTCATCATCTGCGGCGACACCGCCAAATTCGGCCAGCCAGAGATCAATCTGGGGGTGATTCCCGGTATCGGCGGCTCGCAGCGCCTGACGCGCTTCATCGGAAAATCCAAGGCGATGGACATGATCCTGACCGGCCGCTTCATGGATGCCGCCGAGGCCGAACGCTCGGGCCTCGTGAGCCGCGTCGTACCTGCCGCCAAGCTGATCCCCGAAGCGATCGGTGCCGCCAAGAAGATCGCCGAGAAATCGACAATCTCGATCATGGTGGCCAAGGAATGCGTCGACCGCGCCTATGAAACCACCCTCTCCGAGGGGATTCTCTTCGAGCGCCGCTCCTTTGCGAGCCTCTTCGCAACCGAGGACCAGAAAGAGGGAATGGCGGCCTTCCTCGAGAAACGCCACCCCCAATTCCGCGACAAATAAGCGGGAAAATACGGGATTTGGCGCTGTTTCAGGCAGAAAGCCGACTCCCGGATGTTGACTTGCCGCCGAGCCGGGCGTAGTAGACCGGCCTCAGAGATATTCACCCGTACCGAAATCGGAACCGCACAGTTATGGCCAATACGCCCCAGTCCCAGAAGCGCGCACGCCAGATCGAGCGCCGCACCGCCGTCAACAAGGCCCGCGTCTCTCGCATCCGGACCTTCCTGCGCAAGGTTGAAGAAGCAATCACTTCGGGCAATGCCGAAGCTGCTCGTGAAGCCCTGCGTAACGCCCAGCCCGAGCTGATGCGTGGCGTCACCAAAGGCGTCGTTCACAAGAACACCGCCTCGCGCAAGATCTCGCGCCTCGCTTCGCGCGTCAAAGCACTGGCAGCCTAAGCAAGGCTGGCTCCGGTTCTGCCGGAGCCGAAACGCAAGACCGTTGGGTACGCTTGTAACGAGCGTGCCCTTTTTAATTTTACGTCGCGTCGGCTGACCAACTCACTGTTTTTAATGACAATTTGTGAGTGTCGGCAAAATGTCACGCTTCGGTCAGATTCGTTTGATGAAATGAAGTGTCAAGCATGAAGATCGGTTGCGACATGACGGGGCTTGTTGCTAGCTTCAGTCTTGCGATTCACATCGCGCCTGGGGGACATCGTCCTGATCACCGGTCTGCCGCCGGTCAAGGACAGGCCATAAGCCCGATGATAACGGGCTGGTCGCTAAACTTTTGACGCCGGCTGCCACCGGCTGAATTGTTTGCTGTCTGAACACATCTCCGGCCACAGGATGGCCATGCAGCGCGCTCTTGTCGGGGCGGGGCATGGGCTTTCTGTTCCGCGATGCCCCCTTGGCACGAGAGTTTCGCGTCCTGCCGGAAACGTCCGGCGGGGGGTTGGGCCAAGAGAATGGAATAGGGCGAGATGGACAGAATTTGGGGGCAGGCAAGTGCGGAACTCGAGCGGGTGGTTGGTACCGACAGCTATTCGACCTGGATTGCACCGCTCAAACTGACCCGCATCGAGGACGGGACCGCGCTGATCGCCAGCCCGACCCGCTTTCTGTCGGATTGGGTCGCGCGCCATTTCAGCTCGGACATCCTGAGCGTTTTGGAACGGGTGGGCAGCCCCGTGCAGCGTCTCGCCTTTGAAACCGTCGCCCAACAACAGGCCGAGCGTCCTGCGGCCCCCGCCGTCCAGCGCAGCGCCAATCCTTCGCGCGCAGCCATCCGCGGCGAGGACGAGCTGACCGCGCCGCTCGACAGCCGTTTCACCTTCGACAATTTCGTGGTCGGCAAGCCCAACGAGCTTGCCCATGCCGCAGCCCGCCGCGTCGCCGAAGGCGGTGCCGTGACCTTCAACCCGCTGTTTTTGTACGGCGGCGTCGGTCTGGGCAAAACCCACCTGATGCATGCGATCGCGCGCGACATCCAGATCCGCCAGCCCGAATCGCGCGTGCTCTACCTTTCGGCCGAGCAGTTCATGTACCGCTTCGTGCAGGCTTTGCGCGACCGTTCGATCATGGATTTCAAGGAAATGTTCCGCACCGTTTCCGTGCTGATGGTTGATGACGTCCAGTTCATCGCCGGCAAGGATTCGACGCAGGAAGAGTTCTTCCATACGTTCAACGCGCTGGTCGATCAGGGCAAGCAGATCGTCATTTCCGCCGACCGCGCGCCGGGCGAGATCAAGGACCTCGAAGAGCGCATCAAATCGCGCCTCTCCTGTGGCCTGATTGTCGACCTGCACCCGACCGATTACGAGCTGCGCCTGTCGATCCTGCAATCGAAGACGGAACAGTTCCGCGCCACCCAGCGCGATCTCGTGATGGCGCCGGGCGTGCTGGAATTCCTTGCGCACCGCATCACCTCGAACGTGCGCGTCCTTGAAGGGGCGCTCCAGCGTCTCTTCGCTTTCGCGAGCCTGATGGGCCGCGAGATCTCGCTCGACATGACGCAGGAATGTCTGACCGATATTCTGCGCTCCTCGGACCGCAAGGTTTCGATCGAGGAAATCCAGCGCAAGGTCGCCGAGCATTACAACATCCGCCTCTCGGATATGATCGGCCCCAAACGGGTGCGCACGGTCGCCCGCCCGCGCCAGATCGCGATGTATCTGTCCAAACAGATGACGTCGCGCTCGTTGCCCGAGATCGGGCGCCGCTTCGGCGGGCGCGATCACACCACGATCATGCACGGCGTCAAGAAGATCGAAGAGCTGCGCGGCACCGACCGCAGCATCGCCGAAGATCTCGACATGCTGCGCCGCCTGCTTGAAGCCTGATCGCGGCCTGATCCAAGAACCGGCGGCGGCGGGTCGGCCTGCCGCTTGACCGCAGGCCAATTTCCATTGAAATTGCCGCAACCAGTAACGAGCCGCATCACCGGCCTGCGGACAGGGAACTGACCAATGAAATTCTCGATCGAGCGTGCAATTCTCGTCAAAGCCGTTTCTCAGGCACAATCCGTCGTCGAGCGCCGCAACACGATCCCGATCCTTGCCAACGTGCTGATCGAAACCACCGACAGCGGCGTCAGCTTCCGCGCGACCGATCTCGATACCGAGGTCGTCGACCGCGCCCCCGCCCATGTCGAGCGCCCTGGCGCCACCACGGTTTCGGCCGGCATGCTCAACGACATCGCCCGCAAACTGCCCGACGGCGCGCTGGTCACGCTGACGCTGGAGCCCGAGACCGGCCGCCTGACCGTTCAGGCAGGACGCTCCAACTTCAGCCTCGCGACCCTGCCGCGCGAAGATTTTCCCGTAATGTCCAGCTCGGAATATAGCGCGAATTTCAAAGCGCCCGCGCCACTGCTGCGCCGCCTGTTCGACAAGTCGAAATTCGCGATCTCGAACGAGGAAACCCGCTATTACCTCAACGGCGTCTATATGCATGTGGCCCAGACCGACAACGGTCCGACGCTGCGCTGCGTTGCGACCGACGGCCACCGTCTGGCGCGTATCGATGCCCCCCTGCCCGAAGGTGCCGCGGGTTTGCCGGGCGTGATCGTGCCGCGCAAGACCGTCAACGAACTGCGCAAACTGCTGGATGACGACGAAACCGAGATCGCGGTTTCGGTCAGCGAAACCAAGGTGCGTTTCGCCACGCCGACGCTGACGCTGACCTCCAAGGTGATCGACGGGACCTTCCCCGACTACACCCGCGTCATCCCCTCGAACAATACCCGCAAGCTCGAGGTGGATGCCGGCGATTTCGCCAAAGCCGTCGACCGCGTCGCCACCGTCAGCAGCGAGCGCTCGCGCGCCGTCAAGCTGGCGCTGGACGAGGACCGGCTGATCCTTTCGGTCAATGCCCCCGATTCGGGTGCCGCCGATGACGAGCTGTCCGTAGCCTATGCCGACGAGCCGCTGGAGATCGGCTTCAACGCCAAATACCTCCACGAGATCGCCAGCCAGATCGAGCGCGAGAATGCCGTCTTCCTGTTCAACGGCTCGGGCGATGCCGCGCTGATCCGCGAAGGCGGAGACGAATCGGCAGTCTATGTCGTCATGCCGATGCGCGTGTGACGCTTCACAGCCTGTCGCTCGCCCAGTTTCGCAGCTGGGCCAAACTTGATCTGCATATCGACACGCGGCCCATGGCGTTTCATGGGCCGAATGGTGCCGGCAAGACCAATATCCTCGAAGCTATCTCCATGCTCTCGCCCGGTCGCGGCCTGCGTGGCGTGCAGCCTGCCGATCAGGCGCGCCAAGGCCCCGATGCAGGCTGGCGTATCCGCGCGCGCATCGACGAAAGCGATGTCGAGACCGGCGCGCGCCCCAATGCCTCGCGCGAGGTCTCGATCGACGGCAAGGCCGCGCCCCAGATCGCGCTCGGCCGCCTGATGCGGGTGATCTGGCTTACCCCGACCATGGACCGGCTCTGGTCGGACGCCCCCGAGGTCCGCCGCCGCTTTCTCGACCGCATCACGCTGAGCTTTCTGCCCGCCCATGCCGAGGAAACGCTGACCTACGACAAAGCCATGCGCGAAAGAAACCGCCTGCTGCGCGACCAGATTGCGGATGCGGGCTGGTATCGCGCGATAGAGGCGCAGATGGCCCAATCGGGAGCCGAGATCACGCGCAACCGTCAAGCGGCCATTGCCGCACTGATCACCGCGCAGGACGGCGCGGCAACCGCTTTTCCCGCAGCGACCCTGACGCTTCTGGCCGGTGAAGGCCATGCCGACGATGCCGATCCCGTCTCGATCGCCGAACGTCTCGCGGCGATGCGCGGGCGCGACATGGCGGCGGGGCGCAGCCTGTCGGGGCCCCATCGCGCCGATCTCGGCGCGCATTGGGGACCGCAGGACATGCCCGCCGCGCTCTCCTCGACCGGCGAGCAAAAGGCGCTACTGCTTTCCCTGATCCTCGCCAACGCCCGCGCGCTTCAGGACGAATCGCCCGTGCTATTGCTCGACGAGGTTGCGGCCCATCTGGACGCCGACCGCCGCGCGGCGCTTTATGACGAGATCACCGCTTTGCCCGCGCAAAGTTTCCTGACCGGCACCGGCGCCGAGCTTTTCACCGATTTCGGCCCGCGCGCCCGCCTGATCGAGATCACCCGCGACGGGCCCGGCTCCATTGCGACCGAAAGGGATTGAGATGACCGCCTCCGCTTTGCCGCTGCCACGCCAGCGCGTGACGCTGATCACGCTCGCAACCCGCGACATGACGCGCGCGCGCGCATTCTACGAGGCTTGGGGTTGGGAGATGCATCCCTCCTCGAATGATGCGGTGACCTTCTACCAGATGGATGGCGCGGCGCTCGGCCTCTTCGGCCATGACGATCTTGCCGCCGATCAGGGCCGCGCGGGTGCGAGCCTCGGCACGGGGGCGGTGACGCTGGCGCAGAACTGCCGCGATGATGGCGAAACCGATGCGGTTTTCGATGCCGCTCTGGCTGCGGGTGCCACGCTGCTCAAACGGCCCGAGAAGGTTTTCTGGGGCGGCTATTCGGGCTATTTCGCCGATCCCGACGGCCATGTCTGGGAAATCGCCACCAATCCGTTCTGGCCGCTCGACGACAAGGGCGGGCTGACGCTGGCATAAGGGGCGCGAGAGGTTTCGGGTGGAATGGTCGGGTGAAGCCAGTGTGATGCAGGCGCGCAGGCATGGCGAGAATGCCGTTATCCTGACGGCTTTCGCGCGCGACATCGGGCTGATTTCGGGGATCCTGCCGGGCGGAGCCAGCGCCAAGCGTGCCGCGATGATCCAGCGCGGCACGGTGGTGGCACTGCGCTGGCGCGCACGGATCGAGGGCCAGCTCGGAACCTTTTCCGCCGAACCCGCCCGCGCGCGGTCGGGCCTTCTGGCCGATGCCCTGGCGCTCGACGGGGTGAATGCGGTCACGGCGCTTGTCGTCTTCGCTTTGCCCGAACACGATCCCCATCCCCGCCTGCACGAGGCGACCGAACAGCTTCTCGATCTGATGGATCAGGGCGTTCCGGCGGGCGAAAGCGGCTGGAGCCACGCCTATCTGGCATGGGAGCTGCGCTTGCTCGACGAGTTGGGCTTCGGCCTTGACCTCACGGCCTGCGCCGTCACCGGCAGGCGCGATGGGCTGGCCTTCGTGAGCCCGCGCACCGGCCGCGCCGTCAGCCGCGAAGGGGCGGGCGAATGGGCCGACCGGCTCTTGCCCCTGCCCTCGCTTCTCGGCGGGACCGGCAATGGCGGGATGCGCGACGCCTTCACGCTGACCGGCCATTTCCTGCGCGCCCGCATGGCCGAGGAGCACGCAGGAAAAAGCCTGCCCCCCGCAAGGGACAGGCTGATTGCGCGGCTGTTGCAGCGCGAAAGCGATTAGCCGTCCCTTAGCGGGCGGCGTCGACCGCAGCGGCGGTGGTGTTGACCGCGCTGTTGCCTGCGGCGACCATGCTGGCCGGACGGCCGGGCTCGAAGGTCAGATAGGTCGGGCCGCTGATCTTGAGCACGCCGCCGTCATAGGTGATGCCGGTCGCGCCCTGCAGCGCCTGCAGGTAACGGCCCTCGAGACCCTTGTGCGCGGGGCAAGCCGCGCGCGACGAGACCATCGGGCCAAGCTGGAAGGCCGGCGGAACGGCGGTCTGGCTGGCGCTGTAGCTGTTGCACGGGCCCTGACCCGAGATCGAGCCGTCGGCCGCGATCGTCAGCAGCACGTCGCGCGTCGGGACCGCATCGGCGCCAATGCCCACCAGAACGAAATCGCCGGTCGGAACCGCACCCGGCGCGCCAGCCGTGGTGCCGGTCGGCTCACAAGCGGCAAGGCCAAGAACTGCAGCGGCGGCTGCGGAAAGGGCGAGAATGCGGTTCATTTATGACTCCGTTGCGTCCTGAATTTTTGGCCCAACCTTCGGGCGCTGCGCAAGTTCCCATGAAATCGAACGAAAATCCAGTTATCCCAGCAAACGCCGCGCAATGACTTGCGCCTGTATCTCCGCCGCACCCTCGAAGATGTTGAGGATCCGCGCATCGCAGAGCACGCGGCTGATCGCATATTCCAGCGCGAAACCGTTTCCTCCGTGGATTTGCAAGGCGTTATCGGCTGCCGACCATGCCACGCGCGCGCCCAGAAGCTTGGCCATGCCTGCCTCGAGATCGCAGCGGCGATCGTGGTCTTTCTGCCACGCCGAGTAATAGGTCAGCTGGCGCGCAATCATGATTTCGACTGCCATCAGCGCCAGTTTGTCGGCCACGCGCGGGAAGGCGACCAGCGCTTTGCCGAACTGTTTGCGGTCGAGCGCATAGCGCAGGCCCAACTCCAAAGCCGATTGCGCAACCCCGATCGCCCGCGCCGCCGTCTGGATGCGCGCCGATTCGAAGGTCTGCATCAGCTGTTTGAAGCCCTGCCCCTCGACGCCCCCCAGAAGGTTCTCGGCCTTGACCTTGAACCCGTCGAAGCCGAGTTCGTATTCCTTCATGCCGCGATAGCCCAGAACCTCGATCTCGCCGCCGGTCATGCCTGCGGTCGGGAAAGGCTCGGCCTCGGTGCCCGGCGTCTTTTCGGCCAGAAACATCGACAGGCCGCGGTAATCGCTGGTCTCGGGATCGGTGCGCGCGAGCAGCGTCATGACATGGGTGCGCGCGGCATGGGTGATCCAGGTCTTGTTGCCCGTCACGCTGTATTCGTCGCCTTCGCGCACCGCCCGCGTGCGCAGGCTGCCCAGATCGGAGCCGGTATTGGGTTCGGTAAAGACCGCTGTCGGAAGGATCTCGCCCGAGGCGAGCGCGGGCAGCCATTGCGCCTTTTGCGCCTCGGTGCCGCCGCCGATGATCAGCTCCGCCGCGATTTCCGAACGCGTCCCGAGCGAGCCCACGCCGATATAGCCGCGCGAGAGTTCTTCCGACACCACCACCATCGAGGCTTTGGAAAGCCCGAGCCCGCCGAATTCCTCGGGGATGGTCAGGCCGAAAACGCCCAACTCGGCCAGTTCGGTGATGATCTCCATCGGGATCAACTGGTCGTCGAGGTGCCATTGATGCGCATTGGGGACGACGCGGTCATCGGCATAGCGGCGGAACTGGTCGCGGATCATCTCGAGATCCTCGTCGAGGCCCGTCGCCCCGAAGGTCGCACGGCCGTGGTTCTCCTGCATGAGGGAGACCAGAGCCGCGCGGGCTTGCGGATTGTTGCCACGCATCAGCACCCGCGCATCATTCGAGGGCTGCCAATCGATCCCCAGATCCGAAAGCCGCGCGAATTCGGTCTGGCTCATCGGAATGCCGCCCGCGATCTGGGTCAGATATTCGCCGGTCCCGATCGCGAAAATCAGCCGCTCCATCGCAGCGAACTTGCCTTCGCCGTCCAGACGTTCGGCCCAGGCGACCATCTGGCGCAGCGATTCGACATAGGTCGCGAGCCAGGACAGGGCATGGGCGGCATGCTGGTGCTCTTCGATCAGCGCCGCCTCGGGCTTGCCCTTGGGGGCGACGACGGCGAGCAAGGCCTCGCGGCCGCGTGCCTGCAGCGCCTCGACTTCGGGGAGGATGCTCCGCGCCAGCGCCAGAGTTTCAAGATCCGGTGCAGCAGATGCGGCAGGATGGGCGGCAACATTGGTAGTGGCGGTCTGGGCAGCAGTCACGGTCATGGCAATCATCCCTTGCGGCGTTGCAGCAATTTCTAGCCCCTTCGCAACCGCAGCGCAACTATCATGCTAAAATTATATCAATGACGCACGAATATGACTTTCGCGCCACCGCGCCCGCGCGATCCGCCGCCACACTTGGAAGGACCGCCCTGCAGGTGTATCGCTATGACATCCTTGCCCAACCAGCGCGAAAGCCAGAGCCGCCCCATGCATATCGACGCCGCCGACCTTACCGCCCAACTGATCCGCTGCCCCTCGGTCACGCCCGAAGAAGGCGGCGCGCTCGTGCTGCTCGAAGAGCTGCTTTGCGAGGCGGGCTTTGTCACGCATCGGGTCGACCGCAACGGCACGCCGAATCTCTTTGCACGCAAGGGGCCCAAAGGCGCGCCGCGGACCTTCGGTTTCAACGGCCATACCGACGTCGTGCCGCCCGGAGACGCGGCAAGCTGGACCCATCCGCCCTTCTCGGGCGCGGAGATCGACGGGATGATCTGGGGGCGCGGCGCGACCGATATGAAATCGGGGGTCGCGGCCTTTACCGCCGCCGCGATCGATATGGCGGAGAGCCTGCCCGAAGACGGCGCGCTGATCCTGACCATCACCGGCGACGAGGAAGGCCCCAGCCGTGACGGCACCGTGGCGCTTCTGGACTGGATGCGCGCCGAGGGCGAGCGGATGTCGGTCTGCATCGTCGGCGAACCATCGAACCCCAATGTCATGGGCGAGATGATGAAGATCGGCCGGCGCGGCTCGATCAACTTCAAGATCTCGGTCAAGGGCGTGCAGGGCCATGCCGCCTATCCGCATCTGGTGAAGAACCCGCTTCATGCGCTGGTACGCTATCTGGGCGAGCTGACAGCCGAGCCGCTGGATCAGGGCACCGCGCATTTCGAGCCCTCGGGGCTGCAGGTGACTTCGATCGATTGCGGCAACAAGACGACGAATGTCGTGCCCGAACGCGCCACCGCGCTGCTCAACATCCGTTTCAACGATGCCCATAGCAGCGAAAGCCTTGTTGCGGATCTGACCGCCCGCGCCAAACGCATCGAGACCGAGACCGGCGTCGAATTCGCGCTGGAAAGCGATTGCTCCGGCGAAAGCTTCGTCACCGAGCCCGGTCCCTTCGTCGATCTGGTGCGCGCGGTGGTTTCCCGTGAAACCGGCGTGACGCCGGTGCTGTCGACCGGTGGCGGCACCTCGGATGCGCGCTTCGTGCAAAATCACTGTCCGGTCCTTGAATTCGGCCTCGTGGGTCGTTTCATGCATGAGGTCGACGAGCGTGTCCCTGCCGAGCAGGTGCGCCAGCTCGCGCGGATTTATCGCGCGGTTCTAGATGGGTATTTTGCATGATAGAGAAAACCACCGACCTCGAGACCTGCATGGCGATCCGGCTGAAGGTTTTCGTCGAAGAGCAGCATGTTCCGGTCGAAGAAGAGCGCGACGCCCATGACGAGACCGCCACCCATCTGCTGGCCGTGGTCGACGGGCAGGCTTTGGGCACGGCGCGGATCCTGCGCGACGGTACGACCGGAAAGATCGGGCGGGTGGCGGTTTTGCCACAGGCGCGCGGCACCGGACTTGGCGCGGCGCTGATCCGCGCGGCTCTGGTCGAGCTGCGGGCCACGCCCGGCGTGACGCGGGCCAAGCTGGGTGCCCAGACCCATGCCATCGGCTTTTACGAGAAGCTGGGCTTTGCGGCCTATGGTCCCGAATATCTGGACGCGGGCATTCCCCACCGCGACATGGCGCTGGATCTCGCATGATCCGCCCCGCCCTTGCCGAGCAGCTCCGGCCCTGGCGCGAGGTCATCTCGGCGCTTGTCTGTCTGGTTTTCGGGATCTGGGTTTTCGCCAAGGGCGGCTATGTTTTCTGGCCGCTCGGCGGGGCAATCATGGCGGTTTCCGCGATATGGGGGCTGAATGCGCGCCGCCAGATGCGCTTTCGTCGCACCATCGCCGCACCCGGTCTGGTCGAGGTCGACGAGGGCGCGGTGCGCTTTTTCGCGGCCCGTGCCCTGGGTGGCGAGATCGGTCTTCGCGATCTGGTCGAGGTCAGGCTTTTGGTCCTGTCGGGGCGCAGCCATTGGCGGCTGAAAAGCGCGGACGGGCAGGCCCTGCTCATCCCCGTCGATTCTGCCGGAGCCGAGCAATTGGCCAATGCTTTCGCCACGCTTCCGGGCGTCGATATGGGGCGATTTTCTGCCGCTTTGCAGTGGAATGGCCCTTCGGTGCAAACCGTTTGGACGAGGCCGGAGCGCGCCCGCTTGACTTGACCGTGCCGAGTTGCCACCTGTGGCCTTAGACGGCAATTGAAAGGCCACCGATGTCCATTCCTCAACAGGGCGGCGGCCCGATCGAACGACCCGAACAGCTTGCTGATTACATCGCCTCGGGCGAAAAGCCGCGCGAAGATTGGCGGATCGGAACCGAGCACGAGAAGTTCGGCTATACGACCGCGGATTACAAACCCCTTCCCTATGACGGCGATGCCTCGATCAAGGCGATGCTCGAAGGGCTCCAGCAGCGTTTCGGCTGGGAGCCGGTGCTTGAAGCCGGTCACATCATCGGGCTGACGCGCAACGGCGCCAATGTCAGCCTCGAGCCGGGTGGCCAGCTGGAGCTGTCGGGCGCCCCGCTCGAGACGATCCACCAGACCTGTGACGAGGTGAACCAGCATCTCGTCGAGGTTAAAGAGATCGCGGGCAAGATCGGCGCGGGCTTTATCGGCCTTGGTGCCGCGCCCGTCTGGTCGCTGAAGGAAATGCCGATGATGCCCAAGGGGCGTTACCGGCTGATGACCGATTACATGACCCGCGTCGGCACGATGGGTCAGGACATGATGTACCGGACCTGTACGGTTCAGGTGAACCTCGATTTCGGCTCGGAAGCCGATATGGTCCAGAAACTGCGCGTGGCGCTGGCGCTCCAGCCGGTCGCGACCGCGCTTTTCGCCAATTCGCCCTTCCTCGACAACAAGCCCAACGGCATGAAGAGCTGGCGCGCGAACATCTGGCAGCACCTTGACGACGCGCGCACCGGCATGCTGCCTTTCGCCTTTGAAGACGGCATGGGCTACGAGCGTTGGGTCGATTACGTTCTCGATGTGCCGATGTATTTCGTCTACCGCGACGGCAAATATATCAATGCCTTGGGCCAGAGCTTCCGCGATTTCCTCAAGGGGAAACTGCCGGCGCTTCCGGGCGAGATCCCGACGCTCTCGGACTGGGCCGACCATATGACGACGGTCTTCCCCGAGGCGCGCGTCAAGAAATTCATCGAGATGCGCGGTGCCGACGGCGGCCCGTGGCGCCGCCTGTGCGCGCTTCCCGCGCTCTGGGTCGGTCTTTTGTACGATCAGGGTGCGCTCGATGCGGCTTGGGATCTGGTCAAGGGCTGGGATAACGAAACCCGCGAGGAACTCCGTCGCGGCGCATCGCGCCTCGCCCTCGATGCCGAGGTCGGCGCGATCAAGATGCGCGATCTGGCGCGTCAGGTCCTCGACATCTCCGAGGCGGGTCTCAAGGCGCGCGCCAAGCCCGGCGCGGGCGGTTTGGTCCCCGATGAATCACATTTCCTTAATACCTTGCGGGAAAGCGTGGACACCGGCCGCATTCCAGCCGATGAACTGCTGGAAAAATACAATGGCGACTGGGCACGCGACCTGACCCGCATCTATGCGGAGTACAGCTACTAAGGGACTGACGATCATGCGACACTTCTTCATCACCAGTTTCGAACGTCTGATGAACGTGATGGTGGTGTTGACCGGTTTGGCCATTCTTGCTCTCGCGGGCAAGATGGCCATGGACGCCCAAGGGAATACCGAGCAGCTGCTTTACGCGGCGCTTGTCCTCTTGGGCGGCTTCGTCGTGCTGATCACCTTTGCCGGTAGCGCCTATCTGGCGATCGCCAACCACAAAACGCTGCGCCGCATGGCCACGCTGGTCGAAACCGGCGGCCGTGCGGCCAAGCCGCTGACCGCGACCCGCAGCCGCGAGCTGCCCGCACGCCGCGTCGCCCAATCCCAGCCCGCCCCCCTCCATGACGAGCCCTTCGAGGAAGACGAGGCCGCCGTTGCGCCGCCCGCGGCAGCCCCCGCCCCCGTTCGTCATGCGCCGGTGATGCGCGCGCCCGCCAAAGCCGCCGCATCTGCAACTGCGCAGCCTCCCGTCGCAAAAGCTGCAGCCAAGCCCGCCTTCAGCCGCCAGATGCCGGTGATGCGCGCCCAAACCGAAGCGCCGGTGCCCGATCAGCAAATGCCGGAGAGCAACGTCTGGCACGAACCGCAACCGCAACCTGTCGCCCCGAGCCAATCGCGCATGGCGGCCGAGATGCAGGCCTACGACGACAGCGTTCTCGCGGCGCCCCACGTCGCGGCACCGCAGCAGGCCCCGCTCCGCAGCGCCCATCAGCCTGTGCCCGTCTATGACGACGCCTCCCACGAGGCCCAGCCCGCAGCTGTCTTCAGCGGCCGCGCAATGCCCAAAGCGAGAGTGGCCGCCGAAGCACCGGCGCAGTCGCCCGTCTTCAGCCAACCGGCCCTTGGCGCGCATCCGCGTGCGGGCGGCTCGCCCCATGGCCAGCCCTCTGCAGCCGCGCCTGCCGTGCAGGCACCGCACCAGCCCGCAGCAGCCCAGCCGGTCGCGCAGCCGGCCCATCAGCCAGGCAGCACCGCGCAAAAAAGCGGGCGGCTGGTCGCCGACCGCCGCCCTGCCCGTTAGAATTGCCGCTGAGCGCGGGCCCCTGCAAGCGGGCCCGAGCTGTTCCACGTCCGATCAGCTGGCGCGGGGTGCTTCGATATCGCCGGAGGTTGCGGTCCCGCGCGCCTGATTGCCGCGCATGAACTCGTCGAACTCGGCCTTATCTTTCGCTTCGCGCAGCTTTTGCAGGAAGTCGACGAATTGGTGGTGCTCGTCCTCGAGCCGTTTCAGCGTCTCGTCGCGGTAGGCGTCAAAGGCCGAATTGCCGGTCGTTTGCGCGAAAAGATGGGACGATCCGCGCGCGGAATGGTTGCGTTTCGAACAGAACATGCGCTTGCTCCAGATCAGATAACCGAGAATGGCCAGACCCACCGGCCAGAACAGGATGAAGCCCAGCACCATCGTGGCCAGCCAGGCAAACTTGCCGCGCTCGTCAAGCCAGTCGCGGGCGCGGATAAAGGGCGTCGTCAGTCCGGGTCGCGCGTTACCGACCCAATCCGAGGCAGGGTAGTTCATCGTCAAACCTTCCTTCTTTGCGGGATCACTATGTTAATCACATTAACATAGATGGGAAGGATGCGGACGGGTTCAATAAGTCTGCGCGAAAAAATCGGAGAGAGGATGGAAAACAGCCGCCGGCGGGCGGGTAATGCGGCCGTTACGACGGAATGATGCCCAAACCGCGCAGATAGATCAGCACGCCGCTTTCAAGCATCTGCTCGGGGGGAATCGGGCTGTTCGCACCGGGTTTGCCGCGCGCGAACAGCTCGACCACACCATGGCTCATGGCCCAGATATGGCTGGCGACCATGGTGGCGGGCGGGCGCTCGGCAGCGGGAAAGGGCAGGAAAAGCGCGCGGGCGGCATCGACCAGCACGGCTTGGGCGCGATGGGCCGCCTGCCCCGTCGCGGAATCGCCGCCAAAAGCCATGCCCGATTCGAACATCGCCATATAGAGGCCCTTGCGCTCGCGGGCGAAGCGGAGATAGGCCGCGCCGATCCGCTCCATCGCGCTCAGCGCCGAGGGGCGTCCCTCGTCGAAAGCGGCGGTCAGGCGGGTGGCGAATTCATCGAAACCTTGACGCGCGACTTCGGCCAAAAGATCGTCGCGGCCCTCGAAATGGCGATAGACCGCCGCAGCGCTGACCCCGGCGAGACGCGCGGCCTCGGTCAGGGTGAAGGCCAGCGGGCCCTTGTCCTCGATGAGGGTGATCGTGGCATCGACAAGCGCCTGCCGGAGATTGCCGTGGTGATAGGCCAAGACCGGCCTACATGCCTTCGCCGAAGTAATCGCCGACCAGCGAGGCCAAAGCCTGCGAGAGCTCTCCGGCCTGTTCGCCCTGTGCGGTGACGCGGATCGTGCTGCCGCGCGGCGCGGCCAGCATCAGCAAGCCCATGATCGAATCGCCCGAGACTTCCATCCCGTCCTTTTCGACCGTCACGCGCGCATCGAAACGCTCGACCGTTTCCACGAATTTCGCAGAGGCCCGCGCATGCAGGCCTTTTTCGTTGATGATCTGGAGGTCTTGGGTAACGGCTTCGGTCATGAAACCGCCCGGCTTGCAATGGGGACAACCTCGGCAGGGTCCACATTGTAACTGTTGATATATTTGCGCCCCGCCTCTTTGGCGGCGGCAACGGCATCGCCGACCGACATTTGTCGCGACTTTGCCAGCTTCACCAGAAGGGGAAGGTTTGCCCCATACAGGATGGCGCGGTTCTTGGCCGTACAGGCCATCAGCGACAGGTTCGAGGGCGAGCCTCCGAACAGATCTGTCACGATAACGACACCGTCTCCGCTGTCTACTGAATCGGCAGCAGCGCAGATTTCGGCCTGTTTCAGGCCACGGTCGTGTTCTTCTTCAATGGTCACGGCACGGACGCCGTTTTGCGGCCCCACCACATGCTCCACGGCATGAAGATATTCGCGCGCAAGTCCACCATGACCTACGATGACGATTCCTATCAACTCGATCCACCACGTAGCGACAGCCGGATTACCATCTCGCCGATCCTTCGCGTGACGCATCGTCCGCAGGTGCCGGCGCCGGTTCACGGCGTTCAAGTTCCCTATGACGTTTAGACACCTGCCAGCCGGCTTCCGCAAGAGCAGCGGCCATCCCCTCAGCCAAAGTGACGGAACGGTGTTGCCCTCCGGTACATCCGAAACCGATGGCCAGATGGGTTTTGCCCTCTTGGAGATGGGCAGGCAGGGTAAAAAGGATCAGGTCGCGCACTTTCTCGAAGAATTCCGCGAATCGCGGATCGGTGGCGACGAAATCCTGCACTTCCGGATCGCGGCCATCTTTGGCGCGCAATTCGGGGATCCAATGCGGGTTGGCCAGAAAGCGGCAGTCGAACATGATGTCGACCCCGCGCGGCACACCGCGCTTGTACGAAAACGACTGGACCGAGACCGACAGCCGCTTTCCGGCCTCGGTTTCGAACCAATTGGCGAGCTCGGCCTTGAGATCATGGGGCGACAGCTCGGTCGTGTCCACGAGCACATCGGCGCGGCCCTTGATCGGGGCCAGAAGGTTGCGCTCGGCCATGATGCCGGCAAGCGGATCACCCTCGGCGGAGAGCGGATGGCGGCGGCGCGTCTCGCTGTAGCGGCGCAGCAGCGTCTCGGGTGCGGAATCGAGATAGAGCACCTCGAGCGTGTAATCGGGACGCCGCGTCAGCCGGTCGATCAGCTCGATAAGGTTGGCCGCCGAAAAGTCGCGGTTGCGCACATCCAGCCCCAAAGCCAGCGGCACGGGTCGCGCCGGCCCGTCGAGAAGGCGCGGGATCAGCGTCAGAGGCAGGTTGTCGATCGCCTCGTAACCCAGATCCTCGAGCACGTTGATCGCAGTCGAGCGCCCTGCCCCCGAAGGGCCGGTCACCAGAACGAGGCGCTGGCTGGCCTCGCCATGATCGCCGGGCTGCGACGCATCGACGCCTGCATGGTGGTTGCCACCATTCACCGGTCCGGCCGTCACGCCACGTTGCGCATTCTGTTCCATCTTGTCCGTCACGGCCTAGACGGCCCTTCCTTTAAGCAGAAACTGCACTATTACCGCATCAAAATGTGGTCTCATCGGTCCCTGCACAAGGGGCAGGCTTACCCCCAGCAAAGCCCGTTCGCGGCGCGGAGGCAACCGCTCCGGCTCGTCGGAGGAAAGATCGACGACAACTGTGACTTCCGAGCGACCCGCAGCATCCGCGGCAAGGATGCCGACGCCGCGCGCCTCGATCATGCCGCGCAGTGTTTCGGGCGCATCGGCGTATAGGTGGCCGTCTTCGGCATCAAGCAGCGTGCGGTCGTCGGCGACGAGAGAGCCGCCCCGCGCCATGAGCGCGAGCGCGAGCGTCGACTTGCCCGAACCCGAGGGGCCGAGAATCAAGACGGCGCGACCGCCGATCACCACGCATGAGCCGTGAACGATCATTTTATGCTCCCTGCCCGTGCGGCCCGAGATCCCGCGGGCCGCGCCATCGGACCCGCAAGCGCGGTTGCGCACCGTCGCGCGCTCCGCTGCCGCACGTCCTGCCGTCGCATGCTTTGCCGAGGCATGTCCTGCCGCCCGTCCATTTTCCCTCGACCTTGATGCGGAATGGTTCACCATCCTTCGAGGCCATAGAGGCCCCCTCCGGCGCGAATCGACCCTGCGGCCCTCGCGGAAAAGGCGATCAGCCACCCGCGCCGCATTGCGGAAATTCACGATCACTCTAACTTAAACTAAATGATTGCGCTAAACATCTGTGGTTGCGCTAACTGCCCGAACTGCGGCCTTCCTTCATGGAAATGCCATGTTATAGCACGGGCAAAGGATCGGCTTTAGCCGGTCTCCTTCATGCAGGAGCACATGATATGGCCACACCGCGCGTAAACCCGAACTGCCGTCTGGAAGACCAGGGAATCACGGGGCTGGGCAACGTCTATTACAACCTTCTCGAGCCTGCTTTGATCGACGCCGCCATCCAGCGCGGTGAAGGCAAGCTGGGCCTCGGCGGTGCTTTCCTCGTTTCGACCGGCGCCCATACCGGCCGTTCGCCCAAGGACAAATTCGTCGTCCGCACCCCCTCGGTCGAAGGATCGATCTGGTGGGAGAACAACAAGCCGATGTCGCCCGAACATTTCGACGTGCTCCACGCCGATATGCTCGAGCACATGAAGGGCCGCGACTATTATGTGCAGGACCTTTACGCCGGTGCCGACCCCGCGCTGCGCCTTGACGTGCGCGTGGTGAGCGAGCTGGCCTGGCACAACCTCTTCATCCGCCACCTGCTGCGCCGCCCCGAAGCGGCCGAGCTGGCAAGCTTCCTGCCGCAGTTCACCATCATCAACTGCCCGAGCTTCAAGGCCGATCCGGCCCGTCACGGCTCGCGCAGCGAAACCGTCATCGCGATCAACTTCGACAAAAAGATGATCCTGATCGGCAACACCCAGTATTCGGGCGAAAACAAGAAGGGCGTGTTCACCATCCTGAACTACCTTCTGCCGGAAAAAGGCGTGATGCCGATGCATTGCTCGGCCAACCACGCGCATGGCGACAAAGATGATGTCGCGATCTTCTTCGGTCTGTCGGGCACCGGCAAGACCACGCTTTCGGCCGATCCCTCGCGCACGCTGATCGGCGACGACGAGCACGGCTGG
This sequence comes from Paracoccus cavernae, assembly GCF_042430175.1. Lineage (NCBI taxonomy): Bacteria > Pseudomonadati > Pseudomonadota > Alphaproteobacteria > Rhodobacterales > Paracoccaceae > Paracoccus > Paracoccus cavernae. Next base: position 78,480 of record NZ_JBHMDZ010000046.1, read on the forward strand.
TCGGATAACGGCGTCTTCAACTTCGAAGGCGGCTGCTATGCGAAAACCATCAGCCTCTCGGCCGAACACGAGCCGGAAATCTATGCGACCACGCATAAATTCGGCACCGTAATCGAGAACATGGTCTACGATCAGGACACGCTTGAACTCGACTTCGAGGACAACTCGATCACCGACAACATGCGTTGCGCCTATCCGCTCGACTATATCTCGAACGCATCGGCCGACAGCCTTGGCGGCAAGCCCAAGAACGTGATCATGCTGACCTGCGACGCCTACGGCGTCCTGCCCCCGATCGCGCGTCTGACGCCGGCGCAGGCGATGTACCACTTCCTCTCGGGCTTCACCTCGAAGACCCCGGGCACCGAAGTCGGCATCGTCGAGCCGACCCCGACCTTCTCGACCTGCTTCGGCGCGCCCTTCATGCCGCGTCGCCCCGAGGAATACGGCAAGCTGCTGCAGAAACGCATCGCGGAAACCGGCGCGCATTGCTGGCTGGTGAACACCGGCTGGACCGGCGGCGCTTTCGGCACCGGCAAGCGCATGCCGATCAAGGCGACCCGCGCGCTTCTGGCGGCGGCGCTGGACGGCTCGCTCAACGGCGTCGAATTCCGCAAGGATCCGAACTTCGGCTTCGACGTTCCGGTCTCGGTTCCGGGCGTTGATGTGACGCTGCTCGACCCGCGCGCGACCTGGGCGGATGGTAATGCGTATGACGCGCAGGCCCGCAAACTGGTCGGCATGTTCAGCGACAACTTCGCGCAATATGTCGACAAGATCGACGAGGACGTCAAAGCGGCAGCCATCGGCTGATCCCGCCCGACAAATTCTGCAAAAGGGCGGCCAAAGGCCGCCCTTTTCACGTCGGGGTGATGGACAATCCCCGACCCTCTGGTCACCATCCCTTCAAAGAACCGACCAAAGGGAGAGTCCAACGTGTTGAGAATCCTGTCTCGGCCAGCCACCCGCCTCATGGAGCGCTGGCTGCCTGACGCCTTCATCTTCGTCCTCATTCTGACGATCATCGCGGTGCTTGCCGCCGTCCTCGTCGAGGGCAACACGCCCCTTGCCGTCATGCAGATGTGGGGCGAAGGCTTCTGGAAACTGCTCGAATTCTCGATGCAGATGCTTTTGGTGCTGGTCACCGGCTATATTCTCGCCAGCTCTCCGCCGGTCAAACGCCTGCTGCGCAAACTGGCCAGCGTCGCGACCTCGGCCGGTTCGGCAATCGTGCTGGTCACTGTGGTTTCGCTGGTCGCAAGCTGGCTGAACTGGGGCTTTGGTCTGGTCGTCGGCGCGATCTTCGCCAAGGAGCTCGCGCGCCAGATCAAGGTCGATTACCGCCTGCTGGTCGCCTCGGCCTATTCGGGTTTCGTGATCTGGCATGCGGGCCTTTCGGGCTCGATCCCGCTGACGATCACCACGCCGGGCCATTTCGCCGAGCCGCAGCTTGGCCTGATCCCGACCTCCGAGACGATCTTCGCGCCGTGGAACCTGATCATCGTCGCGGTGCTTTTCGTCGTCATCCCGCTGGCCAACCGCATGATGATGCCCCCCGAGCATGAGACCGTCCTCGTCTCGCCCGAGGCACTGGCCGAGAACGAGCCCGCGCCGATGCCGGCCAACCCCACCCCCGCCGAGCGGATGGAGAACAGCCGCCTGCTGATGTGGGTCGTGGGCATCCCCGCGCTGGCTTGGCTCGTCTATTACTTCGTGAACGGCGGCGGGTTGAACCTGAACGTCGTGAACTTCATGTTCCTGTTTCTCGGGATCGTGCTGCACGGCACCGCGCGCAGTTTCCTCGCGGCGCTGGATTCCGCGATCCGCGGCGGCGCGGGCATTGTCGTCCAGTTCCCCTTTTACGCGGGGATCATGGCGATCATGACCGGCTCGGGGCTGGGGACCAGCCTGTCCGAGTTCTTCGTCTCGATCTCGACGGCCACGACCCTGCCCTTCTGGACCTTCATCGCGGGCGGGATCATCAATATCTTCGTGCCCTCGGGTGGCGGACAATGGGCGGTGCAGGCCCCCGTCATGCTGCCGGCGGCGCAGGCGCTTGGCGCGGATATGCCGCGTGTCGCCATGGCGGTCGCCTGGGGTGATGCATGGACGAACATGCTCCAGCCCTTCTGGGCGCTGCCGATGCTGGGTATCGCGGGGCTGAAGGCGCGCGACATCATGGGCTATTGCGTCGTGGTGCTGCTGATTTCGGGCATCATCATCGGCGGCGGGCTTTTGGTCCTCTGACCTCGGCCCCTGCCCGACCACGCCAAAGTGAAAGGGCGGCCCTAGGGCCGCCCTTCGTCATTTCTGGATGCGGATGCGCTTGCGCTTCTTGGCGCGCTGCACCTCTTTGAGACGCGATTGCACCGACATCTTGCGCGGCCCGCCTTTGCGGCGACCGCGCGGACCGATGGCGAGGCTCTTGCCTTCCAGCTCGATCAGCTCGAGCATCAAGCCGCCCGTGACCGGAGCCGCCTCGCGCAGACGCACGGTGACTCGCTGGCCGACCGCGATTTCGAGGCCGGTTTCCGACCCCATCAGCGTCTGTTGATCAGCGTCGTAGATGAAATACTCGTTCCCGATCTCGCGGATCGGCAGCAGGCCGTCCGCGCCGGTCTCGTCCAGCTTCACGAAAGCGCCGAAACGCTGCACGCCGCTGATGCGGCCCGCGAAATCGGCCCCGACCCGATCCGAGAGATAGGCCGCGAGATAGCGGTCGGTGGTATCGCGCTCCGCCGCCATCGAGCGGCGCTCGGTCTCCGAGATATGCTGCGCGGTTTCCGACAGCGTCTCGACATCCTCGTGCGAAAGCCCGTCCTTGCCCCAGCCATGGGCCGAGATCAGCCCCCGATGCACGATCAGATCGGCATAGCGCCGGATCGGCGAGGTGAAATGCGCGTAATTCCTGAGCGCGAGGCCGAAATGGCCCAGCCCTTCGGGCGCATAATAGGCCTGCGTCATCGAGCGCAGGGTCGTGACGTTGATCAGCTCGTCGAAATCGGTGCCTTCGGCCTGCGACAGCAAGCGATTGAGCTGGCTGGTTTGCAGCACCTGCCCCTTGGGCAGAGTGAAACCCGAAGCCTGCGCCACCTCGCGCAAAGCGTCGATCTTGGCGAGCGAGGGTTCCTCGTGGACGCGGAACAAAAGCGGGCGGCGGCGCGCGATCAGCTCTTCGGCGGCGGCGACGTTGGCCAGCACCATCATCTCTTCGATCAGCTTGTGCGCGTCGTAACGCTCGCGGAAATTGACCGATTTGACGCGCCCGTCGGGCGTCAGCTCGATCCGGCGCTCGGGCAGATCGAGATCAAGCGGCTGGCGACGCTCCCGCGCGGCTTTGAGTAGCGCGTATGCATGCCACAGCGGCTTGATGACATAATCGAGATAGGACGCGGTCACCTCGTCGGGATTGCCGTCGGCCGCCGCCTGCGCCTGTTCATAAGACAGTGAGGCGAGCGAGCGCATCATGCCACGATGGAACGTATGCGAGAGCTTGTTGCCTTGCGCATCCAGATGCAGCCGCACCGCGATGACCGGACGGTCGACACCTTCATGCAGCGAGCACAGATCGCCCGACAGCACATCGGGCAGCATCGGCACGACGCGGTCGGGGAAGTAGCTGGAATTGCCGCGATGCCGCGCCTCGCGGTCGATGGGTGAGCCGGGCTGGACATAGGCCGCGACATCGGCAATCGCGACCCAGACGATGGCGCCGCCGTCTTCCTCGATCGTGGCTGCGACCGCATCATCGTGGTCGCGCGCATCGGCGGGGTCGATTGTGACCAGCGGCACATCGCGCAGATCCTCGCGGCCCTTCATACCGAGCGGGCGCGCCGCATCGGCGGCATGGATCACCGCATCGGGGAAATCATCGGGAATGCCGTGCTGGTGGATCGCGATCAGGCTGACCGAGCGCGGTGCCGAAGGATCGCCCAGACGCTCGACAATGCGCGCGATCGGCAGGCCCATGCGGCCTTTGGGGCCCGATTGCTCGGCCTCGACCAGCTCGCCGTCCTGCGCGCCGAACAGGCTGTTCGGGGGCACGCGCCATTCCTTGTCCGACCCTTTCTCGATCGGAAGAATGCGGCCGCCGTCACCGTCCTTGCGGAAAATGCCGACGATTTTATGGGGCGTATGGCCGATGCGGCGGATCAGCCGCGCCTCGTATTGATGATCCTCGCCCTGAACCTCGGCCAGTCGCGCAAGGATGCGCTCGCCGGGGGCGACAGCGGGATCGCCTTTGCGGGCGACGAAAAGGATGCGCGGCTGAAGGCCCTCGCCCTGCCATTCCATCGGCTTGGCGAACAGATCGCCCTGCGCATCGGGATGGAGGATCTGCACCACCGAGATCGGCGGCAGGCGGTCGGCGTCGTGATAATGGCGCTTGCGCCGCTCGAGCAGGCCTTCGGCCTCCAGCTCCTTGAGCAGGCGTTTCAGCTCGATCCGTTCGGCACCCTTGATGCCGAAGGCTTTCGCAATGTCACGTTTCGCGCTCGATTCCGGATGTTCTGCCACCCAGTCGAGAATCTGTTGTCGGGAAGGAATTTGAGCCATGGGCGAAAGTTACCACCGAAACCCGCCGGACGGCAGAGGCAAAACGCGGCTGCCCCCGAAGCGGGGGAAACCCGCCTCAGGCCTGCGGGGCCGCCTCGTCGGGAAGCTTGATGAAGGCGATGCTGTCGCGCACGATCGGATCGGCCTCGGCACCGGCCTTGATCTGTTCGATCAGCGAGCGGCGCATCGGATAGTTCCAATATTGGTTGATATGCTCGGCCACGGCTTTGGGCGCCGGCTCGGGCTGGCTGCGGAAGAAATCCGCCATCTGGGTTGCCATGCGGATCAGCTTGTCCGTTGCCATGTTACTGTCCTTGCTTTGCCGCAATGCGCTGCGGATGGGTATAAAGATCGAAATCCCGACCGCGCGCCCGCGCGATCAGCGTCATGCCGGCGGCCTCGGCCCAGGCCAGCGCCAATTCGGTCGGCGCCGAAGCCCCGATAATCACCCCCGCCCCGATCCGCGCCGCCTTCTGCACCAGATCGACCGAGAGCCGCGAGGACATGACGATCGCGCCCCTGCGCCCGTCGATCCCCTGCCGCGCCAAAGCGCCGGCAAGCTTGTCGAGCGCGTTGTGGCGGCCGACATCCTCGCGAACAACCATCGCCTGCCCGTCCCAAAAGCCCGCCGCATGGATCGCGGGGGTCCGGCGGCGCAGGATCTGGCCCTCGGAGAGAGCGGCCATGGCGCGCCCCACATCCTCGGGGGCAAGCACCATGCCTTCGCCGACCGCGATGATGTCGGGCAGAGCGGCATCGATGCTGTCGACGCCGCAGAGCCCGCAGCCCACCGGCCCGATCATCGAACGTTTGCGCTCGATCAGCCCGACCGAGAGGCCCGGCTTCAGCCAAAGCCGCGCCTCGATCCCGCCAAGGCCTTGGGCGCTGACCGCAACCGTCTCGAATCCCGTAATGTCCTCGGGCGCGGCGATCATGCCTTCGGTCAGGGCGAAGCCCGTCGCGAAATCCTGCAGGTCATGCGGCGAGGCCATCAAGACCGCCTGCGACATGCCGTCGATGACGATGGCCACGGGCACTTCCTCGGGGCTGGGAGGCAAAGCGGCGGCCCGACCGCGGGCATCGGGCGAACCGGCCTCGAGCCAGCCGCCGTCGCGCCACATCATCGGAGCCTGTGCCACCTTGTCCTTCATCCCCGCACGATCCCGAGCGAACCCCGAACCGGCGCTTATTCCGCCGCTGTCGGCAGAATCCGGCGCGCCAGATCGGAATGCGCCTGATATTCCTCCTGCCAGTCGCTCGGCCCGTTCGAGGGGCTGACCTGAACGGCCGTCACCTTGAACTCGGGGCAGTTCGTGGCCCAGTCGGAGTTGTCCGTCGTGACCACGTTAGCCTGCGTCGTCGGGTGGTGGAAGGTCGTATAGACCACACCCGGCGCCACCCGCTCGGTGATTTCGACACGCAAGGTCGTATCGCCCGAACGCGAGGCCACGCGCACCCAGTCGCCATTGCGCAAACCGCGGTTTTCCGCATCCGACGGATGGATCTCGAGGATATCCTCGGGGTGGAAGACCGTGTTCTCGGTCCGCCGCGTCTGTGCGCCGACGTTATACTGCGACAGGATGCGCCCCGTCGTCAGCAAGAGCGGGAAGCGCGCGCCGGTGCGCTCGTCGGTCGCGACATATTCGGTATGGATGAACTTGCCCTTGCCGCGCACGAAGCCGTCGACATGCATCAGCGGCGTGCCCAAAGGCGCCGCCTCGTTGCACGGCCATTGCACGGAGCCGACCTCGTCGAGCAGCGCATAGCTCACGCCCGCAAAGCTCGGCGTGGTCATGGCGATTTCGTCCATGATCGCTTCGGGATGCGGATAGCTCCAGTTGCCGCCCATGCGGTTGGCCAGAAGCTGGGTGATCTCCCAATCCTCGTAGCCGTTCTTGGGCGTCATGGTGCGGCGCACGCGGTTGATGCGGCGCTCGGCATTGGTGAAGGTGCCGTCCTTTTCGAGGAAGCTCGAACCGGGCAGCAGGACATGGGCGTAGTTGGCGGTCTCGTTAAGGAAGAGATCCTGAACGATGACGATATCCATCGCCGACAGCGCCGAGGTGACGTGCTTGGTGTCGGGATCGGACTGGACGATATCCTCGCCCTGACAATAGAGGCCCTTGAATTTGCCCTGAAGCGCGAAGTCGAACATGTTGGGGATGCGCAGGCCCGGCTCGTCGGACAAAGGCACGCCCCAGACGCGTTCGTAAAGCGCGCGGGTCGCCGGATCGCTGACATGGCGATAGCCGGGATATTCATGCGGGAACGAGCCCATATCGCACGAACCCTGCACGTTGTTCTGGCCGCGCAGCGGGTTCACGCCGGTGCCGTTCTTGCCGATATTGCCGGTCATCATCGCGAGGTTCGCGATCGCCATGACCGTGGTCGAGCCCTGCGAATGCTCGGTCACGCCCAGCCCGTAGAAGATCGAGGCGCGCGGCGCTTTGGCATAGGCGCGGGCGGCCTCGCGCACGAGATGCGCAGGAACCTTGCACAGGGCTTCGACCTCTTCGGGCGAATGTTTGGGCAGGGCCGCGAATTCCATGTATTCCTTGAATTCGTTCCAGTCGCAGCGCTCGCGGATGAATTCCTCGTCATAAAGCTTCTCGGTGACGATCACATGGGCCAAAGCGGTCACGACCGCGACGTTGGTGCCCGGACGCAGCGGCAGGTGCAGCCCCATGCCCATATGCGGCGTATCGAGAATGTCGGTGCGGCGCGGATCGACCACGATCAGCCCCGCGCCTTTGCGCAAGCGTGCCCGCATGCGCGAACCGACGACGGGGTGCCCGTCGGTCGGGTTCGCGCCGATGATCAGCATCAGATCGGTCTCTTCGATCGAGTCGAAATCATGCGTGCCGGCCGAGGTGCCGAAGGTCTTGCCCAGACCATAGCCGGTCGGCGAATGGCAGACGCGGGCGCAGGTATCGGTGTTGTTGTTGCCGAAAACCGCGCGAGCGAGCTTCTGGACGAGATAGGTTTCCTCGTTGGTGCAGCGCGAGGAGGTGATGACGCCGATCGAATCCTTGCCGAAATCGGCCTGGGTCTGGCGCAGGCGGGTCGCCGCGAAATCGAGTGCCTCGTCCCAGCTGACTTCCTGCCACGGATCGGTGATCTTCTCGCGGATCATCGGCTTGAGGATGCGGTCGCGGTGGGTGGCGTAGCCCCAGGCGAAACGACCTTTGACGCAGCTATGGCCGTGGTTGGCCTTGCCGTCCTTGGAGGGCACCATGCGCACGACCTGCTCGCCGCGCATATGCGCATCGAACGAGCAGCCGACGCCACAATAGGCGCAGGTCGTCTTCACGATGCGCTCGGGCGTGCCGATATCGAGGACGGTGTTCTCGATCAGGGTCGCGGTCGGGCAGGCCTGAACACAGGCGCCGCAGCTCACGCAATCCGAGGCGAGGAAGCTGTCCGAAGCCATGCCCGGCGAGACGCGGCTGTCGAAACCGCGACCCTCGATCGTCAGCGCGAAGGTCCCCTGCACTTCCTCGCAGGCGCGAACGCAGCGGTTGCAGACGATACATTTCGCCGGATCGAAAGTGAAATAGGGGTTCGACTGGTCCTTGGGCCGCCATTCGGGGTTCGGGCCTTCGGCCGTGCGTTTGGCGAAATGGTTCTTGCCCGGCTCGTAGCGGACCTCGCGCAGGCCGACCGCACCGGCCATATCCTGCAATTCGCAATCGCCGTTCGCACCACAAGTCAGACAGTCGAGCGGGTGGTCCGAGATATAAAGCTCCATCACGCCGCGACGGATCTGCGCGATCTCGTCGGTCTGGGTGTGAACGCTCATCCCTTCGCTGACCGGCGTGGTGCAGGAGGCAGGCGTGCCGCGCATCCCGTCGATCTGGACGACGCACAGACGGCACGACCCGAAAGAGGCGAGGTTGTCGGTCGCGCAAAGTTTGGGAACCGAAATCCCCGCCTCTGCCGCCGCACGCATGACCGAGGTTCCCGCCGGAACCGTCACAGCGATCCCGTCGATCTTCAGCGTGACTTTGACATCGGACTTGACCGCAGGCGTACCCATGTCGCGGTCGGGAATGATGAAGTCTTTCATTCTGCTGCCTCCCTGCGGGCAGTGCCCCGGTTGGTAAAATCATCGGGGAAATGCGTCAGCGCGGACATGACCGGGAAAGGCGCAAAGCCCCCGAGCGCACAAAGCGAGCCCCATTTCATCGTGTTGCACAGGTCTTTCAGGATCTCGATTCCGTCGAGATCACCCTCGGCGATGCGGTCGATCGTTTCGACACCGCGTGTCGAGCCGATGCGGCAGGGCGTGCATTTGCCGCAGCTTTCGACCGCGCAGAACTCCATCGCGAAACGCGAAAGTTTCAGCATATCGGCGGTATCGTCGAAAACGGTGATGCCGGCATGGCCCAGAAGGCCCTCTTTGGTGGCGAGCTCTTCATAGCCGAAGGGCACGTCGAAATTCGCGACCGGAATATAGGAGCCCAATGGCCCGCCGACCTGAACCGCCTTGACCGGACGGCCCGAAATCGTGCCGCCGCCGATGCCCATGACGATATCGCCCAGCTTCATGCCGAAAGCGGCCTCGTAAAGCCCGCCGAATTTGACATTGCCAGCGATCTGGATCGGAATCGTCCCCTTGGAGCGGCCAATCCCCAGCGCACCATAAGCCGCGCCGCCATGTTCCAAAATCCACGGCACCGCACCAAGCGAGAGCACGTTGTTCACGACCGTCGGACGGCCAAGAAAACCTTCAAGCGCGGGGATCGGCGGCTTGGCGCGAACCACGCCGCGCTTGCCTTCGAGGCTGTTGAGCAGGCTGGTTTCCTCGCCGCAGACATAGGCGCCCGCGCCAACGCGCACCTCCATGTCATAGGCGTAATCCGAGCCGAGCATCTTCGCGCCGAGCATTCCGTAGGCCCGCGCCGCCTTGATCGCATCGTTCATCGCGCGGATCGCATCGGGATATTCGCTGCGGATATAGACATAGCCCTGCGTTGCGCCGACCGCGATACCCGCAATCGCCATGCCTTCGATCAGGCAAAGCGGATCGCCCTCCATCAGCATCCGGTCGGCGAAGCTGCCCGAATCGCCCTCGTCGGCATTGCAGATGATGTATTTCTGCGGACCTGCGGCACCGGCCACGGTCTTCCACTTGATCGCGGTCGGAAAACCCGCGCCGCCACGGCCGCGCAGTCCCGAATCCATGACCTCGGCCACGATCTTTTCCGGCCCTGCCGCAATCGCCGCCTTGAGCCCGTTCAGCCCGCCATGCGCGATGAAATCATCCATCGAAACCGGATCGATCACGCCCACGCGGGCGAATGTCAGACGCTGCTGCCCCTTCATCCAGTCGAGTTCCTCGACCGGACCCAAGGCGCGCGGATGTTTGCGGCTGTCCGCCGTCAGACCGGCCACGATCTCGGCGACCAGATCCGCGACATCCTCAACCTCGAAAGGACCGAAGCCGACGCGGGTGCCGTCCAGATCAACCTCGACCAGCGGCTCGAGCCAGATCATCCCGCGCGAGCCGTTGCGCACGATCTGGGCCTCGACGCCCTGTTTCGCCAGCTCGGCAGCCATGGTTTTCGCGACATCATCCGCGCCAAGCGCACGGGCGGCCGCATCAATGGGAACATAGATCTTCATGCGCGCACCTCGGCAACCAGTCGCCCGATTTTGGCGGCATTCGCCCGTCCGATCAGCTTGCCGTCCAGCTCGGCCGAAGGCGCACAAGCGCACAGGCCCAGACAAAAGACCGGCTCGAGCGTCAGGCGGCCGTCGGGCGTGGTCTCGTGCCAGCCGATGCCCAAAGCCTTGCAGATCTGGTCGGCCAATTCGTCCGCACCCATCGACTGACAGGATTCCGCGCGGCACAAACGCAGCACATGCGGTGCGGTCGGGTGGTCGCGGAAATCGTGGTAAAAGCTGACGACGCCATACACTTCGGCCCGCGTGATCCCCAAAGCCTTGGCCAGAATCGGCTGCGCATCCTCTGGGATCATGCCCCAATCGGCCTGAATATCGTGCAAAATCGGCAGCAAAGGCCCTTCGCGATCGATATGGCGCGCGATGATGGTTTGCAGGTGGCTTTGCGCTTCGGCGTCAAAGGCCCGGTCGGGCGGCATTCGAGTCATGGCTGGATCATTCCGGGCTAGTCTATCTTCTTCAAAGATTAACGCCCGTCGATAGACAACTCAATTGCAATCTATCGTTTATTGATCGACTTTCCCTATCGAACGCGCCGCTTTCCACAGAGCTTCGACCAAAGGGGGATGCGGCTCGCGGGCGGCGGTGACGAGCCCGACCAGATGACCCTCGCCACGCAACGGCCGCGCGTGGACTCCATGGGGCAGCGGCAGCCCCTCGGCCAACCCCTGCGGCAGGATCGCCGCCCAATCTCCGCTCGCGACATGGGCAAGGATCGACAGCATCGAGGTCGATTCGACCCGCGGCTCGGCCTCGACGCCCGCCGCAAGCAGATGGCGCATGACAATGCGGCGGTTCTGCATATCGGGCGTGAGCAGACAAAGCGGACGCTGTGCCGCCTCGGACCATTCGGCGGCGCCCTCGGCCGCGCTGCGGTCGACCAGACAATAGGTCTCGCGGTAAAGCGGCATCGACTGGACGCGGCCCAAGGGCTCGCTGTCGAGATAGGTGATGCCCGCATCCAGCTCCAAAGCGTCGATCTGGTCGCGGATCTCGTCCGAGGACCGCGACAGGATGCTGACGGCGGCATTGGGATGGCGCTGCAGGAAAGGCGCGGTCAGCTCGGCAATGCGCGGCATGGCGGTCGGGATCACCCCGATGCGCAAACGACCCGAAACCCCCTCGCGCGAGGCTTTCATCTCGGCCTGCATGGCACGCGCATCGGCGACGATCCGGCGCGACCAGCCCAAGACCCGCTCTCCTTCGGGGGTCAGCCCCTGAAAGCGCGAGCCGCGCCGGACCAGCTGGACACCCAACTGGTCCTCAAGCGCGCGGATTGCAGAGGAAAGGGTGGGCTGGGTGATCCCCAAAGCCTCGGCTGCGCGCCCGAAATGCTCTTCGCGCGCCAGAACCATAAACATGTTGAGCCGGTCAATCATGGCCGCCTCCGGCAAATGGAAAGACAGGCCGCAGCCCATCTTTCATGCGCAAATATCCCGGGGTCCGGGGCAGAGCCCCGGTCCGGTTGCCGGTCAAAGGATCTCGACCGAATATTTCTCGATCACGGTATTGGCGAGCAGGCTTTCGCACATTTTCGCCACTTCCGTTTCGGCTGCAGCGCGATCGCTGCCTGCAAGATCAAGCTCGATGACCTTGCCCTGACGCACGCCCTCGACGCCGCCAAAGCCGAGCCCGCCCAAAGCGTGGCGGATCGCCTCGCCCTGCGGATCCAGAACGCCATCCTTGAGCATGATGGTGACACGAGCTTTCATCGGCGGGCCTTTCAGTTGATCAGCGTGGGCTTCGAGAGGGAGGTGGTATTGGCGGGCATCAGCCCCAGCCGGCGCGCCACCTCGGTATAGGCATCGGTCAACGAGCCCAGATCGCGGCGGAAGACGTCCTTGTCCAGCTTCTGGCCGGTTTTGACGTCCCACAGTCGGCAGCTGTCGGGGCTGATTTCGTCGGCGACGATCAGGCGCATGAAATCGCCGTCCCAGATCCGGCCGATCTCGATCTTGAAGTCGATCAGCTTGATGCCGACGCCGTAGAAGACGCCCGAGAGGAAATCGTTGACCCGCAAGGCAAGGCTGACGATATCGTCGAGATCCTGCTGCGCGGCCCAGCCGAAGGCGATGATGTACTCCTCGGAGACCATCGGATCGCCGAGCTCGTCGTTCTTGTAGGAATATTCGACGATCGGACGCGGCAGCGCCGTGCCTTCCTCGAGACCGAGGCGCTTCGACAGCGAGCCTGCCGCGAAATTGCGCACGATCACTTCCAGCGGAATGATCTCGACCTGACGGATCAATTGCTCGCGCATATTGATGCGGCGGATGAAGTGGTTCGGAACGCCGATATTGGTCAGGCCGTTCATGAAATACTCGGACAGGCGGTTGTTCAACACGCCTTTGCCGTCAATCGTGGCTTTCTTCTGGGCGTTGAAGGCGGTCGCATCATCCTTGAAGTATTGGATCAGCGTGCCCGGCTCGGTCCCTTCGTAAAGGATCTTTGCTTTGCCTTCGTAGATTTTCTTGCGCCGTGGTGCCATAATGCGCTTCTCCCGTCAGCAAGTATGTCGCTCTTCGCGCTATAGGCCAGAATGGGGGGAATGAGCAATACAGGGTTGATGCAGGAAGCCGCCTTGCGCATATCTGAATTGCAACCAATGATCACGCCAATGCTCGCTCTTGTCTCTCCCGATCCTCAAGGAGGCCCGAATGACGACTTTTGACGACCGCGAACGCGCCTATGAAGCAAAGTTCGCAAAGGATGCAGAGCTGACCTTCAAGGCCGAGGCCCGCCGCAACCGGCTTTTGGGCGAATGGGCCGCAGCGCTTTTGGGAAAAACCGGCGACGAGGCGCGCTCTTATGCGCTGACCGTCGTCACGTCGGATTTCAACGAGCCCGGCGACGGCGATGTTTTCCGCAAACTGGCCGACGATCTTGACGGTAAAGCCGACGAGGCCGGCATCCGTGCCAAAATGGCGGAATTGCGCGTCGAGGCACGCCGCCAGATCCTCGAAGACGAATAAGGAGCACGGCAACCGCCCCCTTTTCGGTCCGGCGAGGGCTCGGGGGGCGGGGCACCTTCTTCCGGCAGGAAAGTTCCGGGGGCGCTGCCCCCGACCCCGGGATATTTCGGCATGAAAGATGCGGGGCCCAAAGGTAGGGCCCTCGGGCCGGACTAGCCGATCGAGGCCTCGACGCGCGGATAGAGCTTTGCCATCGTCACGCCGCGCATCAGGTTGAGCCCCATCAGTGCCGCCCATAGCCCGTGATTGCCCAGCCAAAGCGGCAGGGTCAGGCAGAGCAGCGCGTAGAAAGCGACCGAGACCAGCATAGCATTGCGCATCTCGCGGGTTCGGGTCGCGCCGATGAAAATGCCGTCATACATCCAGCTCGCCACGCCGATCAGCGGGCCGATGGCGAGCCACGGCAGATAGCGCGCGGCCTCGGTGCGAACCTCGGGAGAGGTGGTCAAAAGCGCGATGATCGCGGGACCGAACAGCCAGAAGACCAGCGAGAGCAGCAGCGCGCCGCCGATCCCCCAGCGCATCGAGATCGCGACGGATTGCCGCAGACGGTCCTTGCGCCGCGCGCCCACCGCCTGCCCGACCAGCGTCTCCGCCGAAAAGGCAAAGCCGTCCAGCGCATAGGCGGTGATCTCGAGAAACTGCAGCAGCACCTGATTGGCCGCCAGCGTCACATCCCCCTGCCCCGCGCCGAGAAAGATGAAAGTCGTGAAGCTGCCCTGCAGCAGGACCGAGCGGATCAGGATGTCGCCGTTGAGCCGCACCAGCCGGTCGATCTGTTCGCGCGCAAAAAGCTGCGCGAACCCGCGCGCCTGCGTCCATGCTTTGACGATCGCGCCGCGCGCGAACCACAGGCCGGTGGCAAGCCCGGTCCACTCGGCAATCAGCGTCGCCACCGCAACGCCCGGCACCCCCCAGCCGAGCCCGAGGACGAACCACAAATCGAGCAGGATGTTGAGCCCGTTGAGCACCAACTGGATCACCAGCACATCGCGGGTGCGCTCCATCGCGATGAGCCAGCCGGTGATCGCATAAAGCGCGATGGTTGCGGGCGCGCCCCAGATGCGGATGCCGAGATAGGAGCGCGCGAGCGTTTCGACCTCTTGCGAGGCGGGAGCAAGGCGCAGGGCCAGCGACAAAAGCGGCCAGTGCAGAGCGACCAGCACCAGTCCCGCCACCACGCCGATCACCAGCGCGCGCAAAAGATGCGCGCCACCCTCGGTCTCGTTGCCCGCGCCGCGGGCTTGCGCGACCAGCCCCGATGTGCCCATGCGCAGAAAGCCGAAGATCCAGTAGATCGAGGCGAGAATGATCGCGCCCAGCCCGACCGCACCGATCGGTGCGGCCTCGCCCAACTGTCCCACCACGCCGGTATTGACCGCCCCCAGAAGCGGCACGGTTGCATTCGACAGAACGATCGGAAAGGCGATGGCGACAACGCGGCGGTTGTCGATCGCAAGATCGGTGCCGGCGCTCACGGCCGCACCGGCATCGGGTCATGCGGGATCATGGGGGCTCAGCCTTCCGAGGGCATCAGGAAATGGCCGGTCGCCTGTGCGAAAAGCCGCTCGCGGTTGTCCTGCCAGGCTTCGACCTGAACGCTGGCGTAACGCCGGCCCGAGCGCACGATCCGCGCCCGCGCATAGGCGTCGCGCGGCAGGCCCGAACGCAGATAATCCACGGTGAAATCGATGGTCTTGGGCAGGCGCAGGGCCTCGTCCCCGCCGCCGACCGGCATGGAGCTGGCCGGACGTGTGCCCTCGGACTGGCTGCGGCCGCCCTCGATATCGTCCCAGGAGCGCGCCCATGCAAGCTGCACCACCGCTGCCGTCTCGAGGAAGGCCGCGATCGCGCCGCCATGAAGGGCGGGCAGCAGGGGATTGCCGATATTGCGCTCGGCGTAGGCCATGACGGCGGTCAGCTCGTCGCCGCGCCGGTCGAAGCTGATCCCGAGCCAAGCGGCATAGGGAATGACCCCGACAATGGTTTGCAGCGCCATGTCGCGGCGCGATTTGATCTGGTGGAGCGGCTCGCTGCGGTCGATCATCTCAGCCTCCCATCGTGAAAGCGCCGGTCGCGGTGGCAACCGGATTGAGCGTATCGTCGTCGCTGGCCCAGGCCCGCACGAAAGCGACCGAGCGGGTGACGTGATAGCAGGTCGCGCGCGCCGTGATCTTCTGGCCCGGTTTGGCGGCGCGCATATAGTCGATGCGCAGATCGATGGTCGCGGTCGCGCCGAGCGCCTCTTCATGGCCCAGAACCGCCGCACCGCAGCAGGTATCCATCAGCGCCGAGACCACGCCGCCGTGGATCACCCCCGAGCGGCTGTCGCCGACGAAGCGCTCGTCCCAGGGCATCGAGATGACCGCACCCTCGGGGCCGACCTCTTCGAGGACCATGCCGAGCGCCTGCGCATGGGGGATCGCTTCGACGAATTGTCGGGCAATCCGTGCCTTATGGTCCTCGCCGCCTTGGTTATCCATGGTTCCGCCCTTGCTGTTGCGCCGCGCTGCTGTGGCATTAGGGTTAATCCGGCGCCGCATATCGGGCAAGAGCGGGCGCAGCGGTCCGGCCCGCGCAAAGACCCGCTACTGGCACAAGGGCCGCGCAAAGGTTGCGGCAGAAATCTTGCAAGCTGCGCGGCCGCCACACCGAAAACGGCAAAGAGAATCGCGGCGGCCCAAGTCGCCACACGGTCGGCCGGGGCGTTTCAACCTTGTGCGGACAGGCCTTGTGCCGACTGCATGCCGTTAGGGAAAGCAAAACTGCGGAAATGCCCGCCCGATCATGCATATTAACCTTGTATTCTCACCCATTCATGCCTGCATATGGTTGAGTTCGCCAAGAGCCTCGGCTAGCGTCATCATATTCCAAAGCAGAGACTGATTAATGGTTGAAGACGGTTATATCAGCTTCAAGGACATGTGTGCCCGTTTCGACGTGACCCCGAGAACGCTGCGCTATTACGAATATATCGAATTGCTGCATCCCAAAAAGGTCGGCCGCACCCGTTACTACGGGCCGCGCGAAGTTGCCCGGATGAAGCTGATTCTGCGCGGGCGGCGCTTTGGTTTCTCGCTCGAAGACATCCGCCAATGGCTGATGATCTACGGCCAGAAGGGCACGGTCGAACAATACCGCGTCTGGATCGAATTGGCCGACCGCCAATACGATCTGCTCGCCCAGCAACAGGCCGAGCTCGAGGCGACGATGCGCGAGCTGCACGATCTGCGCGACGGCACGCAAAAGCTGATCGACGAGATGACCGGCTCCGAAGCGCCCTCGACCTGAGGCTCCGGCTTGCCGCCCCGTGCTCCGGCAGGATGGCGGCCCTTCCTGCGCAGCGGGGCCGATGCGCCCCGCACACAAGCGATCATCTGCCCCGACGGCCGACACGACGGCCCGCGATTGCCGGCACAGAATTGGTGACGCAGCGTTTCCCCTTACGCGCACGTCAACCTAGGATAGTCTGATATCTCGACAGGGCGCAGTTGGGGGAATGTGCAGCAATGTCCGACAAATCGACCAGTTCCGATCCTGCCGCAACGATGCATGAATCGCTGCCCGATCAGATGACGATCCGCGAAATGAGCGAGGCATTCGGCGTCACCGCCCGCGCCTTGCGCTTTTACGAGGCGAGCGATCTGATTGCGCCCCTGCGCAAGGGTCAGGCGCGGCTTTACAGCCGCTCGGATCGCGCGAGGCTCAAGCTGATCCTGCGCGGCAAACGCTTCGGCTTTTCGCTCGTCCAGATCCGCGAGATCCTCGAGCTCTACAACCCCGCCGACAAGAACATGGCCCAGACCGAAGCCGCACTGGCCACCGCCCGCGACCGGCTTGGCGATATGGAGCTCCAGCTCAGCGAGCTCGGTCAGGCCATCACCGAATTGCGTCAACAGATCGCGGAGGGCGAGGCATCCCTGCGCCGTCTGCGCGCCACATCTTCCGCAGCCGGCAACTGACGCGGCAGCCCCATTCAGAGGATATCATGACCACATATCTCCCGCCCGTTGAGGATTTCCAGTTCATCCTGCACGACGTTCTGAAGCTGACGGAAAGCGGCCTGCCCGGCCATGACGAGCTCGATGCGGATTTCACCGCCGCCATTCTGGAGGCCGCAGGCAAAATCTCGGGCGAGATCCTCGCCCCCCTGAATGCGGTCGGCGACCGCGAGGGCTGCCACCTCGAAAACGGTCAGGTGCGCACCCCGAAAGGCTTCGACAAAGCCTTCGCGGCGATGAAGGAAGGCGGCTGGACCGCACTCGATTGCGCGCCGGAATATGGCGGTCAGGGCCTGCCCTATATCATGGGGCTTGCCGCGGGCGAGATGTTCGTGGCCAACAACATGGCCTTCAACATGTATCAGGGCCTGACCCACGGCGCCTATTCGGCCATCGCCGCCCATGGCACCGAGGATCAGAAAAACACCTATCTCGCCAAGCTCGCCAGCTGCGACTGGACCGGCACGATGAACCTCACCGAGGCCCATGCCGGCACCGATCTGGGCCTGCTGCGCACCAAGGCAGAGCCGCAGGACGACGGCAGCTATCTGATCACCGGACAGAAGATCTTCATCTCGGCCGGCGATCACGATCTGGCGGAAAACATCATCCACCTCGTCCTTGCCAAAGCTCCGGGCGGCGGCGAGGGCACCAGGGGCATCAGCCTCTTCATCGTGCCGAAGTTCCTCGTGAATGCCGATGGCTCGCTGGGAGAGCGCAACGCGGTTTCGGTCGGCAATATCGAAGAGAAGATGGGCATCCACGGCAATGCCACCTGCGTCATGAACTATGACGGGGCAAAAGGCTGGCTGCTGGGCGATCTCCACAAAGGCATGCGCGCCATGTTCACCATGATGAACGAGGCGCGGATGGGCGTGGGCCTTCAGGGTTATGCGCTTGCGGCGGGCGCCTATCAAAAGGGCCTCGCCTATGCCAAGGACCGCCTGCAGGGCCGCGCCGTCACCGGCACCGAGAACCCGAGCGGCCCCGCCGATCCGCTGATCGTCCATCCCGATATCCGCCGCAGCCTGATGGAGCAGAAAAGCTTCGTCGAAGGCGCCCGCGCACTGGCCGCATGGGGCGCGCATCTGATCGACCGCAGCCATCTGGCCGATGATCAGGATGCCGAGGGCATGATTTCGCTTCTGACTCCGGTCATCAAGGGCTTCCTGACCGACAAGGGGTTCGATGCGACGGTTCAGGCCCAACAGATCTTCGGCGGGCACGGCTATATCGAGGAAACCGGCATCTCGCAGTATGTCCGCGACGCCCGTATCGCAATGATCTACGAGGGCGCCAACGGTGTGCAGGCGCTGGATCTGGTCGGCCGCAAACTCGCCAGCGATGGCGGCAAACATGTCATGGCTTTCTTCGAGATGGTGAAGAGCTTCATCAAGGAGAACGAAGGCGACGCAACACTCAAGGCCGATTTCCTCGAGCCGTTGAAGGCCGCGTCAAAGGATCTGCAATCGGCAGCGATGTATTTCATGCAGACCGGCATGAAGGCCCCCAATGCCGCCCTCGCGGGTTCCTACGACTTCATGCATCTCTTCGGCCATGTCGCGCTTGGCTTGATGTGGAGCCGCATGGCTGCGACCGCCCAAGCCAAACTGGCGGCAGGCAGCGACAATCCGGCCTTCTACGAGACCAAGCTCGCCACCGGCCGGTTCTACATGCAGCGCCAGTTGCCTGTCACCGCGACCCATCTGGCGCGCATCATCACCGGCGAAACCAGCGTCATGGCGCTCGATGCCGACCGCTTCTGACGCGATCGGGCGCGGCCGTGCAAGCGGCCGCCCTTCCTCCGCCTCCGGCGGGGGTATTTCGGTGATGAAGAATGAACTGCTCCGGCCTGCGGCGCGGGATCTTGTCGGGTCGCGGGCCGGAGCTTTCTCCATCAGCGGTCATCGGCTCCCCAGCCTGTACCGCAAGACCGATCATCGCAGCGATGAATGAAGAAGAGGTTACGGTCTCGTTCTTCATCATGAAAATACCCATCTTGGTAAACGAAGCAGCCGCGCCTGCCCTGCCGCCCCGAACCAAACAGGAGATCCTTTGTGACAGCACAGCTTTTCTGCTTCGGCGAATCCGGTCATTCCTACAAGGCGGCGCTGACGCTCGAACTGTCGGGCTATGACTGGCAGCCGGTCTATGTCGATTTCTTCAACGGCGAGGTCCGCGCGAACGCCTATCGCGAGATGAACGAGATGGCCGAAGCGCCGGTCTTCCGCGAGGACGGGCTGACGCTGACGCAATCGGCGGTGATCCAGCTGCATGTTGCCGAGAAGACGGGAAAGTTTCTCGACGGCGACCGCAACGAGATTTTGCGCTGGCTGTTTTGGGACAACCACAAACTCTCGAGCGCGATCGGCTCGACCCGTTTCCTGATGAACTTCATTCCCGAAGGCAAACGCCCGCTCGAGGTGATCGCCTTCCAGCAGGCGCGTCTGAAATCGGCCTACAAGCTTCTGGACGGCCATCTTTCGGGGCGCGACTGGATTGCCGGTGACGCTGCGACCATCGCCGACTTCACCTGCTGCGGCTATCTTTACTATCCTGAACCATTCGGCTTCGATCGTGCCGAATGGCCTCATATCTCGGCATGGCTCGAGCGGATCGCCTCGCTGCCCGGCTGGAAGCACCCCTATGATCTGATGCCCGGCAATCCCTCCGACCGGGCGCCGAAGGAGGACAAATGACCGAAGCCTATATCTATGACGCGGCCCGCACGCCGCGCGGCAAAGGGCGCCCCGACGGCAGCCTGCATGAAGTGACCTCGGTCGCCCTTTCGGCGCGGCTTCTCGATGCCGTCAAGGAACGCAACGGCCTCGAAGGCCATGCCGTCGAGGATGTGATCTGGGGCAATGCGACCCAGGTGATGGAACAGGGCGGCTGTCTGGCGCGCTCGGCCGTTCTGGCCTCGCAGCTCGACGAATCGATCCCCGGCCTCTCGATCAACCGCTTCTGCGCCAGCGGCATGGAGGCGATGAACCTTGCCGCCAACCAGATCCGCGGCGGATCGGGCGAGGCCTATATCGCGGGCGGCGTCGAGATGATGAGCCGCGTCGCCATGGGCAGCGACGGTGCCGCGATCGCGGTCGATCCGGCGCTGACCTTCAAGACCTATTTCGTGCCGCAAGGCATCTCGGCGGACATCATCGCGACCCAATACGGTTTCTCGCGCGAGGATGCCGATGCGCTAGCCGTCGAAAGCCAGCGCCGCGCCGCCATCGCGATCAGCGAGGGGCGTTTTGCGAAATCGATCGTTCCGGTCCGCGACCAGAACGGCTTGATCATCCTTGATCACGACGAATTCCCGCGCCCCAATACCACGATGGAATCGCTTGGCGCGCTCAAGCCCAGCTTCAAGGATATGGGCGAGATGATGCCCGGATTCGACAAGGTGGCGATGCTGAAATATCCGCATCTGAGCGCCATCAACCACATCCACCACGCCGGCAACTCGTCGGGGATCGTCGACGGTGCGGCGGCTGTTCTGATCGGCAACCGCGAGTTCGGCGAGAAGCACGGCCTCAAGCCGCGCGCCCGCATCCGCGACACCGCGAAGATCGGCACCGATCCGACCATCATGCTGACCGGCCCCGTCCCCGTGACCGAGAAAATCCTGTGCGAAAGCGGCCTTTCGATCGGCGACATCGACCTTTTCGAGGTCAACGAGGCTTTCGCTTCGGTTGTCCTACGCTTCATGCAGGCCTTCGAGGTCGATCCCTCGCTCGTCAACGTCAACGGCGGCGCGATGGCGCTAGGCCATCCGCTCGGCGCGACCGGCGCCATGATCATCGGCACTTTGCTTGACGAGCTGGAACGGCAGGACAAGCAGATCGGCCTTGCCACATTGTGCGTCGCCTCCGGCATGGGTGCCGCGACGATCATCGAGCGCGTCTGAGGGGAAGCGACATGACCGATTTCACCATGAAGAAAGACGCCGACGGCGTTGCAGTCATCACCTGGGACGTGCCGGGCAAATCCATGAACGTGCTGTCGCTGACCGGCGCGGCCGAGCTGGAGGCGCTGATCGACGACGCGCTGGCCGATCCCGCCGTGAAGGGCATCGTCCTGACCTCGGGCAAGAAAGACTTTGCAGGCGGGATGGACCTCAATGTCATCGCGGGGCTCAAGGACCAGAACGGCGCGCAGGGCGTCTTCGACGGCGTGATGACGCTGCACCATGCGCTGCGCAAGATCGAGCTGGCCGGCATGGATCCCAAGACCAAGAAGGGCGGCAAGCCGATCGCCACGGCCATTCCGGGCACCGCCTTGGGCATCGGGGTCGAGCTGCCGCTTGCAACCCACCGCATCTTTGCCGCCGACAATCCCAAAGCCAAGATCGGCCTGCCCGAGATCATGGTCGGGATCTTCCCCGGAGGCGGAGGCACGACGCGCCTCGTGCGCAAACTGGGCGCAATGGCGGCGGCTCCGCTGCTGCTGGAAGGCAAGCTTTCCGACCCCAAGGGCGCGAAAGCCAACGGCATCGTCGACGAGGTCGTGGCCGATCCGGTTCAGGCCGCGCGCGAGTGGGTGCTGTCGGCGACCGAAGCCGATCTGGTCAAGCCGTGGGACGCCAAAGGCTACAAGATGCCCGGCGGCGCACCCTATAACCCGGCCGGTTTCATGACCTATGTCGGGGCGTCGGCCATGGTCCACGGCAAGACGCTTGGGGTTTATCCCGCGGCCAAGGCCCTGCTCTCGGCCGTCTACGAAGGCGCGCTCGTGCCCTTCGAAACCGCCCTCAAGATCGAGGCGCGCTGGTTCACCAATGTGCTGATGAACCCCTCCTCGACCGCGATGATCCGATCGCTTTTCATCAACAAGGAAGCGTTGGAGAAAGGCGCGAACCGTCCGGCGGAACCCGATCAAAGCGTCAAGAAGGTCGGCATCCTTGGTGCGGGCATGATGGGCGCGGGCATTTCCTATGTCGCTGCCATGGCGGGGATCGAGGTCGTGCTGATCGACGCCAAACAGGAGGCCGCAGACCGCGGCAAATCCCATTCCGCGGATCTTCTGGACAAGGCGATCTCGCGCCGCAAATCCACCGAGGACAAGAAGGCCGAAGTCCTCGGCCGCATTACCGCCACCACCGATTACGACGCACTCAAAGGCTGCGACCTGATCGTCGAGGCGGTGTTCGAGGATCCCGCGATCAAGGCCGAAGTCACCAAACGCGCCGAGGCCGTCATCCCTGCGGATGCGATTTTCGCGACCAATACCTCGACCCTGCCGATCACCAGCCTGTCGCAAGCCAGCGCCCGCCCAGAGCAGTTCATCGGCATCCATTTCTTCTCGCCGGTCGACAAGATGATGCTGGTCGAGATCATCAAGGGCAAAAGCTCCGGCCCGCGCGCGGTGGCAAAGGCGCTCGACTTCGTGCGCCAGATCCGCAAAACCCCGATCGTGGTCAATGATGCGCGCTTCTTCTACGCCAACCGCTGCATCATTCCCTATATCAACGAAGGCATCCGCATGCTCGCCGAAGGAGTCGAACCGACCCTGATCGAGAATGCCGCCAAGTTGATGGGGATGCCGCTCGGACCTCTGCAGCTGGTCGATGAAACCTCGATCGATCTCGGCGTGAAAATCGCCAAGGCAACGCGGGCGGCGATGGGCGATGCCTATCCCGACGGCGCGGTCGACGAGGTGATCTTCCGCATGGCTGATCAGGGCCGGCTCGGCCGCAAGGCCAATGCGGGCTTTTACGACTATGACGACAAGGGCAAGCGCGGCGATTTCTGGGAGGGGCTCGCGACCGAATGGCCGGTCTCGAACGAACAGCCCGCCTTCACCGATCTCCAGAACCGCCTGATGTTCATCCAGTCGCTCGAAGCGGTGCGCGCTCTGGAAGAGGGCGTTCTCGAGGACATCCGCGAAGGCGATGTCGGGGCGATCCTCGGCTGGGGCTTTGCGCCGTGGTCGGGCGGCCCGTTCAGCTGGCTCGACATGCTGGGAAGCGCGCGCGCCACGGCAATGGCCGACGATCTCGCGCAGAAATACGGCGAGCGTTTCAAAGCGCCCGCCCTGCTCCGCGACATGGCCGCCAAAGGCGAAAGCTTCTACGGAAGGTTCGGCGCGGCGCAAAAAGCGGCCTGATCTTCGCTTTGACCCAAATACCTTAGGGGGGTGCGGGGGGCGTAAAACCCCCCGTTCCATTTCACGTGAATCGCGGCTTACAGATCGGCCGGAACCTTGCCGCCGCTGTCTTTGAGCTTCTGGATCACCTGTTTGTGCAGCCAGATGTTCATCGCGGCGGAATCCTCGGCATCACCGCTATAGCCCAGCTCTTTCGCCAGTTCCTTGCGATGGCCGAGGCTGCTGTCGAGGCCGAGCGCCTTCATCAGATCGACAATCGACTTGCGCCAGTCCAGCGTCTGGCCGCTGGCCTTGACTGCCGCGTCCAGAACCGCCGCGACATCAACCGCCGCAGCAGCGCTTGCAGCCGGTGCGGTAGCAGGGGCCGCGCTGGCGGCAGGCGTTGCAGCAGGTGCTGCCGGTGCGGCGCTCGCGGCAGGGGCTGCTGCAGCCGGCGCTTGCGGCGCGGGGGCCGCTTCGGGTTCAGCAGCCTCGGCCGTGCCCCAGATTGCACCTTTGATCTTGTCGAAAATTCCCATTCCGCTCTCCTTCCAGATGTTCGGGCCATTACCGCCCGCGCCAAAGAAGGACGGGCAGCCAACACAACCACAAGGCCCTGTTGCACCGCCCGCGTCAACGCCCCACCGCATGCCGATAAGGCTGCGGCAGGGTTTCGCTCAGATCAGCCCTTCGGCGCGGAAATCGGCCAGAAGGTCGCGTTCGGGGCGCGGCCCGACATGGGCGATGACCTCGGCGGCGGCGATGCAGCCCATCCGGCCGGCGACCGCGAGCGGCGCACCTGTCGCGAGGCCGTAGATCAGCCCCGCCGCAAACTGGTCGCCCGCGCCCGTCGCATCGACCGGCACGATCTTGTGGACCGGCGCGAAAACACGGTCCTCGCCGCGACGGATCAGGATCGCATCCTCGCCCGAGCGGGTGCAGACGATCATGCCGCAATCGGCCGAAGCCTGCAGCAGGGCCGCCTCGAGATCCTCGGTCTGGTAGAGCGAGGTCCATTCATGGGCATTGCCGATGACGTAATCCATCGGCCCCGCCACCAATTTGCGGAAATCGTCGCGGTGACGGTCGACGCAGAACGGGTCCGAGAGCGCGATCCCCGCCTGACCGCCGGCATCGTGACAGGCTTTGGCGGCCTTCATGAATGCGGCCTTGCCCTTGTCCTTGTCGAAAAGATAACCCTCGAGAAACAGCCAGCCCGCACCCTCGAAAACCGCCGGATCGACATCGCCCTCGTCGAGCTCGGCCGAAATTCCGAGATAGGTGTTCATCGAGCGCTCACCATCGGGCGTCACGAAGATGATCGAGCGCGAGGTCGGATCGCCCGCGCCCGCGACAGGCGCATTGACAAAGGCCGTTCCTGCGGCTTCGGTCTGGGCGGCGTAGGACTGCCCGATCTCGTCGGCGGCGACGCGGCCGATGAAGGCGGTCTTGAGCCCCAGCATCCCGATTCCCGCCAGCGTATTCGCGACCGATCCGCCCGGCACCAGCCGCGAGGCCGTCGCGCCCGAGGCCTGCGCCGCGGTCAGGACTTCGGCGCGATCACGGTCGATCAGCTGCATGATCCCCTTCTCGATCCCGAGCTGGGCGAGGCGCGCGTCCTCGGTCGGTGCGATCACATCCATGATCGCATTGCCGATCCCGATCACATAGGGGGTGGTCATAGGGTCTTCTCCTCGTAGGGGCAGAGGTCAGAGACGACGCAAACCGCGCAACGCGGGCGGCGGGCCTGACAAATGTAGCGGCCGTGCAGGATCAGCCAGTGATGGGCGTCCTGCTGGAATTCGGCGGGGATATTGTCCTCGATGGCGCGTTCGACATCATCGACGTCGCGCCCCGGCGCGATGCGGGTGCGGTTGCCCACACGGAAAATATGGGTATCGACGGCCTGCGCCGGCATGCGGAACGCGGTGTTGAGCACCACATTCGCGGTCTTGCGCCCGACGCCCGGCAAGGTCATCAGCGCCGCGCGCGAGCTGGGCACCTCGCCGCCGTAATCCTCGACGAGGATCTTCGACATGGCGATGACATTCTTGGCCTTCTGGCGAAAGAGCCCGATCGTCTTGATATGTTCGGTCAGCCCCTCGAGACCGAGGTCCAGCATCGCCTGCGGAGTCCGGACCACCTCGAACAGGGCCTTGGTCGCCTTGTTCACGCCGACATCGGTCGCCTGCGCGGAAAGCGCGACGGCGACGACCAACGTATAGGGATTGACGTAGTTCAGCTCTGTCACCGGCGCGGGATTGCTGTCGCGCAGCCGCGAAAAGAATGCGACCTGCGTGCCGAAGGGCAGCGCGGGCGGTATTCTGGAGGAAACGGACGGGGATTTGCTCATGATGATCTGATGCCCTGCCTCGCGCTTCTGTGCAAGACCGGCGCAACGGGCGGGCTTGACGCAGAGGCGGAACCAGCCAAGTTTTCCTATGATTGGTTAAGTGAAAGCGAGGCGCCATGACCCGAACCCTGTTTTCGAGATCGCTGCCCCACTCCGGCCTGTCGGTCTCTGCCGTCGCGAGCCCCTCTGATGATCGCGGAGCGGTTCTATGCATCGGGCGGTTCGACACCCCCCTCGGCCTCGTGATCGCCATCGGTGCCGAAGGCGTGCTCTGGGCGCTGGGATTCGCGGGCGAGACCCCCGAGGACGATGTCCGCCGCGACCTGCAATCGCGCTGGCCCCGCGCCCGCTATGTCGAAGCCCCCGAGGCGCTCGCCCCCGCGATCACCGCCCTGAGCAATGACGAGGGCGACATCCGCGTGCGTCTGGTCGGCACGCCCTTCCAGATGAAAGTCTGGCACGCCCTGCTCGACATCCCCTTCGGCGAGGTCGCGAGCTATGCGGAGCTCGCCGCCCGTGTCGGCCAGGCGGGAGCCGTGCGCGCCGTGGGAACCGCCGTCGGGCAAAATCCGGTTTCCTGGGCCGTGCCCTGCCACCGCGTCACGCGAACCGGCGGCGCGATCGGCGGCTATCATTGGGGCGAGGCCGCCAAACGCATCCTTCTGACCCGCGAAGGCGCGGTGCTCGCGCCGCGCGCCATCGCGAAATCATGAAGCGCAATCAACCGCTCACGCCGCCAAGCGCACTGGAAATCGGTGGGAACCTGTGAGAGGCTTGGGCAGTTTGAACATCATCCGCCCGGATGTGATCGGGTGGCTGGTATAATATGGGGCCAGTGGCGCCTCGAAAGAAAGGTTAACCCGATGAAGACCCGCATCTCGCTGCTTCTTGCTACGGCAGGCGTATTCGCACTTGGTGCTTGTGCCGACCCGAACGCACCGACCGGCCAAATGAGCCGGACCCAGCAGGGTGCGCTTGCTGGTGCGGTTGTCGGTGGCCTGATCGGCGCCGGCGAAAGCAAGCAGAACGCCGTCAAAGGCGCGATCCTTGGTGCAGGCGTCGGCGCTATCGGCGGCTCGATCCTCGACCAGCAGGAGCGCGCGCTCAAGCAGCAAATCACCAACCCGAACATCCAGATCGTCAACCGCGGCGACCACCTCGCGGTGCTGATGCCGGAATCGGCGCTGTTCGCGACGGATTCGGCTGCGGTTTCGGCTGCCGGCCAGAACGACCTTTACGGCATCGGCCGCAACCTGAACCAGTATCCCAACAGCACGATCCAGGTCATCGGCCACACCGACTCGACCGGCTCGCAGGCCTATAACCAGGATCTGTCGCAGCGCCGTGCACGCTCGGTTGCCGGCATCCTGACCGCTTCGGGCGTGGCGCAGAACCGCATCGCGACCGTGGGCCGCGGCTCGTCGCAGCCGATCGCCTCGAACGACACCGCTCAGGGCCGCGCACAGAACCGTCGCGTCGAAATCCTGATCTACGCGAACCGCTAAGATCCAACCGCCGGCTTTCGGCGGCACGAATATGAAAGGCCGGGATGCAGCGCGCATCCCGGCCTTTTTTCTTTGGCGCATCGTTAACAAGGCAAAAGCCCCGTCCGAAAACCCGAGCCTCCGAAATGCGAAAAGCCCCCGCCGCGAGGCGAGGGCTTTGATCACTGTCCAAAGTGAAGATGGATCGACCTGCCGCCCGTTCGGGCTTGTGCCGGTCACCCGCCCGGGTCGGGCGGGCTTAGTTCAGGCGGCGGCTCACATCATCGATGGCTTTGTCGATACCGGCGCTGCGGTCGGCTGCCGAACCCTGCTTTTTCAGGATTTCGCCGGCAGCGGCGACAGCAACCTGAATGGCACGGTCGCGAACGGCGCGAACGGCTTCGGTCTCGGCGCTCGAAATCTGCTCTTCGGCTGCTTTCAGGCGGCGGGCGATCGAGACCTTGAGGTCTTCCTTCGCCTTGTCGGCCTGTGCAGTCGCGGCACGGCGGGCATTGGCGACGATCTCGTCGGCCTGACCGCTGACTTCGCGCTGGCGACGCTCGTAGGAGGCATAGATCTCCTGAGCTTCTTCGCGAAGACGACGGGCCTCGGCCAGATCGTCACGGATGCCTTCCGCACGTTTGTCGAGCAGCTTGCCGACAATCGAGGGAACCTTGAAGTAGAGCAGGATCCCCACGAAGACCAGGAAACCGATCGTCACGATGAAATCGGTATTGGCCAGCGAGAAGAACGGCACGTCGCCAGCGGCAAACGCCGGGCTGGCAGCCAGAGCCGGAAGAATGCTCAGACGTTTCATTGCACGCCCCCCTTCAGACGCTGGTCGATGGCTTCGTTGATCAGGCCCTGATCGGCCGAACCACCAAAAACGCGCACCAGCTCTTCGGTGACATCGCGGGCAACGACACGCGCGTCATCCAGAGCCGAAGCCCGGATCTCGGCGATGCGCTTTTCGGATTCCGAAGTGCGGGCCGCAATTTCGGTATCTGCCTGTGCGATCGCTGCATCCAGCTCTTTCTGGATTTCGGCCTTGTTGGTCGCAACGATTTTCGCAGCTTCCGACCGTGCATCCGCAAGCGCCTTGTCATAGGCGGCTTCCGCGCTTTTGGCCTTCTGCTTGAATTCCTCGGCCGACATCAGATCGCCCGTAATGGCCGATTGACGATCCGCCAGAACGCCGCCGATGCGCGGGAGCGCAATGCGCGACAGCGCCCAGTAAATGATAACCAGCGCGATCAGCAGCCAGAAAATCATGTTGCCATAGGTGGCAACGTCGAGTTGTGGCATCCCGGGGGCCGAAGCGCTATGTGCCGCAGCGGCATCAACAGCCGAGGTCGCGTGATGCGCCACGTCTGCAGATTCGGTGATGACCACCGTTTCAGTTTCTTCGACCACGACAGGCGCGGTCTGTTGTAACAGGCTGAACATATCCTACCCCATGCCGGTCGTTTCACAATCGGGTGGGCGCTAAACGCCCCCACCCAACCGCAAGGATGGCAAAAGGATCAGACTGCGAACAGCAGCAGCAGAGCGACGAGGAACGAGAAGATCCCCAGAGCTTCTGCGAAGGCCATGCCGATGAACAGCGTCGCGGTTTGCGAAGCAGCTGCCGACGGGTTGCGCAGTGCGCCTGCCAGGTAGTTACCTGCAACGTTGCCCACGGCCATTGCAGCGCCGGCCATACCGAAGCAAGCGATGCCCGCGCCGAGGTACTGACCGAGTTGAGCGAGTTGGCTTTCCATGTTCGTGCTCCTTGAGGCTTGGAAAGATTGAAACTTGTGTCTGACTGATACTGCGCGGCGCTTAGTGCGACGGGTGCAGCGCGTCCTTGAGGTAGACGCAGGTCAGGATGGTAAAGACATAGGCCTGCACAACAGCCACCAGCACTTCGAGTGCATAGACCGAGACAACAGCCAGAACCGACAGCGGCATGATCATTGCGACCGCACCGAAGGTTGCGAAAACTTTGAGAACCGCGTGGCCAGCCATGATGTTGCCGGCAAGACGGATGGAGTGGCTCACGGGGCGCACGAAATACGAGAAGAGTTCGATGATCGCCAGAACCGGACGCAGGGCCATCGGAGCCGAGCTGACCCAGAACAGGCCGAGGAAATGCGCGCCGTTCTTGACGAAGCCCAGAACCGTGACGCCGACAAACACCAGCACGGCGAGAACCGCGGTCACGGCGATATGAGAGGTCGACGAGAAGGATTTCGGCAGCAGTGCCAGAGCGTTTGCAAAGAGGATGAAGCAGAACAGCGTCATGACATAGGGGAAGTAACGGACCCCGTCCTTGCCGCTGACGTCTTCAACCATCTTGTGGACCATGCCGTACATCAGTTCGGCGATCGACTGGACGCGGCTCGGAACAACGGCGCGGCCGCGGGTGCCGAAAACCAGAAGCGCGATGATCGCCAGAACGGTCAGACCCAGCCAGAGGGTCGCGTTCGTCGGCGTATACCAATGGACTGCACCGTCACCAAAAAGCGGCTTGACGATAAACTGGTCCATCGGGTGGAAGTTCAAACCACCGCTTTCTGCTTCTGTCGCCATCGTCATTCACCCTCGTGGTCGCCGGACTGCCCCGGCTTCTTTCCAATTTCCGCAGCGGTCCGCATCATCACCTTCACACCGGCCACCAGGCCGAGAAGAACGCAAGTGACCAACATGACCGGCATCGTGCCGAGCACATAGTCGAGACCGTATCCTACTCCGAAACCAAGGACCAAACCGGCCACCAGCTCCGTCACCATGCGCCAGGCCATATTGGCTTGGCTGAAGTGATCTTCCGTACGGGAGGACGACGTGCCGCCTCTCCCCTTCAGTCGGGCTTCCAGCTCTTTCAAACGGGCCGCATCACGAGCCCGTTCGGTCTCGGTGTCGGGTCCATTGTTCAAAGCCGTTGCTCCCTGACTCGATTGCGGCGTTGATAGGTGTCGTAGCCCCCTGAGTCAAGCACAGGGGGAAATATTATAACACATTGATTTTCAATAACCTTGCCAAGCCAGCACCTACGACAAAAGGCGTGATTGCGGTGGTCATGGCCCCCCTTCCATATTCAACCCGAAAGTTGAACAATGGTGATATGGCCGCGCAGACGCTTTCTCTGGACACGATTTTCGCCGCACTCGCCGATCCGACGCGGCGGGCGATCCTTGGCATGCTGCTCGAAGACGACATGTCCGTCACCGATGTCGCGACCCCGTTCGAAGTCAGCCTCGCCGCGATTTCCAAACATCTGAGCGTACTGGCCGCCGCCGGCCTGATCCGGCAGGAACGGCGCGGGCGCATCATCTGGTGCATGCTTGAGCCGGACGGGATGCGCGAGGCCTCGGTCTGGATGCAGGGGTTCGGCCAGTTCGATCCGGTCGACCTCGACGCATTCGAGCGCTTCCTCAGCCTCGAGCTCGGCTCGGGCGACATGGCCGAAGGGAGCGCCGACGCAAACACCCCCTTGACGACCCTGCCTGCCGATGCCGGCGAAAGCTGACAGGTTGCCGCCAATAACAACGGAAATTCCGTGAATTTGCGCTGCATACCCCGGCGCTGGCGGGCTCGGTTAACCATTTATAAAGGTTAACCGCGAAAAGGTGATGTCTGAACAAAGACATCAACCAATGATGGCACTTCCGCCCATGGCCCATGAAATCCTGATTGCAACTTTCCCGACGACAGTGCCGACCGTCGGCACAACCGGCATCGATGCCCGTCGGCCCTACTTCAATATGAAGAACGTCCAGCTCGACAATCCGTCTTTGTCCTACATCTCGATCGAGGATGACGAGGAGCGCTACGACTACCTCAGCGCCGCCTCGGGCAACAGGATCGAGACGATGCAGAATCCGACCGTCCCCCTCGATTTCGGCGGGGCCAACGGCACGGTCGCCGTAACCGAGAGCATGTCGGCCACGAGCGGTTCGATCGTCGTGGACTCTGCCGGAAACAGGTTCGTGATGATGTGGCCCGCAAAGTACAATCTCGAAACCGCGCTCACCCAAGAGATCGGCAACCGGATGGTGCTCCTGATCTTTCCGGTCGGAGTCGCGCAAAGCGACGGCACGACCTTTTGGCCGACCTTCGATCCGACGCGGACAATCAGCTATTCCAGCAGCTATGGTGCCTCGATCTCGAACCCGGTCCTCTATGGCCCCCAACGCGCGCCCTGCTTCACGCCGGGGACATTGATCGAGACCGAGCACGGGATGCGGAAGGTCGAGGATCTGGCCGTGGGCGACCGCATCCTGACACGCGACGACGGGTTCCAGCCCCTGCGCTGGATCGGCTCGAAGCATCTCACGCCGCACCGGCTCGACCTGCAGCCGAACCTGCGCCCGATCCGTATTGCCGCGGGCGCGTTGGGGCGGGGCTGTCCCGCCGCCGACCTCGTGGTTTCCCCCCAACATCGCGTCCTCGTGCGCTCGGACATCGCCAAAAGGATGTTCGGCACCGAGGAGGTGCTTGTCGCCGCAAAGCATCTGCTCGATCTCGAAGGGGTTGCTTTGGCGGATGCTGCGGGTGAAGGCGTGACCTATCTCCACCTGCTTTTCGACGACCACCAGATCCTGCGCTCGAACGGCGCCTGGACGGAATCGCTGTTTGTCGGGCCGGAGACGCTGAATGCGCTGCCACCTGCGGCGCGTCGCGAGATCGCCGCGCTTTTTCCCGAGCTGGTCACGAGTATTCTCCCTACTCCGTCGCGCAAGCTCCTGTCGGGAAAAGAGGGGCGCCAACTGACTTTTCGTCACACCAAAAACCGTCGGGCCATGGCTCCGGAGCGTTAAGCCGCCGGAACCATGGCCCGATGAACGGATTTTGCGATCAGTTTGCGGTCGTTTCGCCCTCGGCCGGTGCGCCCTCCGCGGGTGCGTCCTCTGCCGGTGCGGCTACCGCTTTGACCGTGATGCGTCCGTCGAGCACGGGCTTGAAACCCGAACCTTTGTTGATGAGATATTCGGCCAGAACATCGGCGAGATCGGGGCCGAAGTCATAGGCATTGAGCGCCGCCGTCTCGAAGATCGCATAGCCGTCGCCACCCGTGCGCAGATAGTTGTTCGAGACCACGCCATAGGTGTGATTGCGGTCGATCGGCTGCCAGTCTCCATGCACCTCGACCAGCACATCGCTGATCCGCGCGCCCGCGGCGGCGGCCGGATCGACGGTATACTTCAGACCGGCAACCTGCGCGAAACGCCCCGCGCCTTCCTCGTATTGGCTCGCCCCGTTTTCAAGCGCCGTGACGATATCACCGCCCTTCAACTCGAACGTGGACAAGGTGTTCTGGAATGGCAGAACGCTGAGGACCTCGCCCATCGTGACCACGCCCTCGTCGATCGAGGCCCGCAGCCCGCCGCCATTCTCGATCGCGATGCTGATGCCCTGATCGCGCACGCGGTCAAGCATGGCATCGGCGACAGTATTGCCCATCTCGCATTCACGCTGGCGGCAGGTTTCACGGTCCCCCGCAATCGGAGCGGCGATCTGCGCCACGACCTTCTGCTTCAGCGCTTCGATCGGCGCGCCCATTTCCGCGACACGGGCCGCAATTGCCGGATCCGGCGTGACCGACGCATCCAGCAGAACCGGCGCGCCCTCGGCTTTGACCAGCTTGCCGCCATCATCCCAGGTCAGGGTCAGATGGCCAAGATATTTGCCGTAGGCATAAGCGGTAGCGACCGGAACCTCGACACCCGCCGCATCGGTCACCATGGTCGGATAGGGGCCGAGCGCGCCCTCCATTTCGCCCAAAAGCGTATGGCTGTGCCCGCCGATCACCGCAGCGATGCCCGGAACATCCCGCGCGATTTCCAGATCGCGCTTGTAGCCGACATGGGTCAGCGCGATGACCTTGTCGACGCCTGCCTCGTGCAAGGCCTGCGCATCGGCGGTCAGGCTGGCGATATCATCATTGAAAACGACGTCCTCCCCCGGCGAGGCGGTCTCGGGCGTATCGGTCGCCAGTGCCGAGACGATGCCGATCTTCTGTCCGCCGACCTCGAGGGTAACCGTGTCGTCGATCTTGCCGCTCAGCAGCGTCGAGCGCGACAGGTCGAGATTGCCCGAAGCCACCGGAAAGTCGACGCCATCCACCAGTAGCGCGAGCCCTTCGGGGCCGTCGTCGAATTCGTGATTGCCGACCGCCATCGCGTCAAAGCCGATCGCCTTCATGAATTCGACGGTCTCTTTGCCCTTGTAGGTCGTATAGAAAAGGCTGCCCTGAAATTGGTCGCCCGCATCCAGAACTATCACGTTCTGGCCATCCGCCTTCAGCTGGTCGCGCAGCTCGCGCAATTTGCTTGCAAGCCGCGCCACGCCGCCAAAGCACTCGCCCTTGGCTTCGGTCTCGGCGTCACAGGTGCTGTCGAAGCTGTTGATCGCCTCGATCCGACTGTGGAAGTCGTTGATATGAAGGATATGCAGCGTGTAATCGGCCTGCGCCGCACCTGCCCAAAGAGCGATGCTCGCGGCCGAGACCAGAAACCAGCGTTTCATCGTTATGTCCTACCTTCAGATACCGAATTTCAAAGGCAGATTGGTTGAAGCCCGTGACGTGGTCAATCGCTGGTGCATGACTTCCCCGACAGAAGTAAGATAACGGCGCGACTTTCGTGCCATGCCGAAACGCGACTCGCCCTTGACCCTGCCACCCGCTCAAAGCAAGAAACCGCCATGCTGATCTATAAAGTCCTTCGTGAACCGGAATTCCGCGACTTCGACACGGCGGGCCGCACTGCCGGCTCTGCGGTCGATCTTGCCGATGGCTACATCCATTTGTCGACCGCCGACCAACTCGCCGGCACGCTCGCCAAGCATTTTACCCGGGAAGAGGGGCTGGTGCTGCTCGCGCTCGAGGCGGATGCTCTGGAGCCGCTGAAATGGGAGCCCTCGCGTGGCGGGGCGCTCTTTCCCCATCTCTACCGCGAGATGACGCGCGCCGACGTGCTCTGGTCGCGCCCCCTGCCCCTCGGCCCCGACGGCCATGATATCGGAGAGATCGCATGAAGCTGATCGAGAAACTCGGCCTGAGCGCGCTGCACAAGTTCAAACCCGAGACCGCGCATGACCTGTCGATCAAGGCCTTGGCCATGGGCCTCGTGCCGCTTCCGGGCGCCCCTTTCGGCACCGAGCGTCTGGCCTGCGAGATCGCGGGGCTCAAACTTGCGAATCCCTTGGGACTGGCGGCAGGTTTCGACAAGAACGCCCGCGTGCTCAAGCCTTTGATGGGCGCGGGTTTCGGCTTCATCGAAGTCGGCGCCGCCACGCCGCGGCCCCAGCCGGGCAATCCCAAGCCGCGGCTTTTCCGCCTGTCGGCAGAACGCGCGATCATCAACCGTTTCGGCTTCAACAACGAAGGGGTCGAGGCGATTGCCGCAAGGCTCGCCGCGCGTCCCAACGCCTATCCGTCGGGCATTCCGGTCGGCCTGAATATCGGCGCCAACAAGGACAGCACGGACCGCAGCGCCGATTTCGCCGAAGTCGTGCGCAAAGCCGGCAAGCATTGCGATTTCGTCACGGTCAATGTCTCGTCGCCCAATACCGAAAAGCTGCGCGATCTTCAGGGCCCTGCCGCATTGGCCGCACTGCTTGACGGGGTGCTGGCAGCGCGCGACGCCATTGGCAAACCCCTGCCCGTTTTCATCAAGATCGCCCCCGATCTCGAGGCCGATGCGCTCGCCGATCTGGCGGGCGTGGCGATGAATGCGGGGATCGATGCGATCATCGCGACCAATACGACGCTCTCGCGCAGCGAAGTCGCCGATCTTCAAGCCCGCGAGACGGGCGGGTTGTCCGGGGCGCCGCTCTTTGACCGCTCGACGATGATTCTCGCGCATCTCTACAAGCTGACCGGCGGCACCATTCCGTTGATCGGCGTTGGCGGGATTACTTCTTCCGATGATGCCTGGGAAAAGATCCGCGCCGGAGCAACTGTCCTGCAGATCTATTCGGCGCTGGTTTTCCAGGGCTTCTCCCTGATCGACGAAATTCTGCAAGAGCTCGACGAGCGCCTCGCCCGCGAGAAAATCTCGCTGCAGGAGCTGACCGGCAGCGGGGTCGAAGACTGGCTCTGAGATCCGGCTCCGATGCGTTGTCCGGGCTTATGAACGACAAAAACGCGCGCGGGACATCCCGCGCGCGTTTTTGATTTCACGGTGAATGAAAAGGCTCAGAACAGCCCTTCATGCCCCAAAAGCTGGTTCATCGACCCCGACGGGTCCGAACAGCCCGCATCGCCGACGATCCGCGCCGGAACGCCCGCAACCGTCTTGCCGGGCGGCACATCGCTCAGCACGACCGAGCCGGCGGCAATGCGCGAATGCGCGCCCACGCGGATATTGCCCAGAACTTTAGCCCCCGCGCCGATCAGAACGCCGTTGCCGATCTTGGGATGACGGTCGCCGTCTTCCTTGCCGGTACCGCCAAGCGTCACCGAATGCAGCATCGAGACATCATTACCGACCACGGCCGTCTCGCCGATCACGATGGAATGGGCATGGTCGATCATGACTCCGGTGCCGATTCTCGCGGCCGGATGGATATCGACGCCGAAGGCCTCCGAGCAGCGCATCTGCACGAAATAGGCCATGTCGTGACGCCCCTCCTGCCACAGCCAATGACCGATCCGGTAGGCCTGCAAAGCCTGATAGCCTTTGAAGAACAGGATCGGTTGCATCATGCGATGGGTCGCGGGATCGCGGTCGAACACCGCCTCGATATCGGCGCGCGCCGCAGCCGCCAGCTCGGCAGAGCTCGCATAGGCCGCATCGGCGATTTCGCGCAAAATCTGTTCGCTCATCTCGCGCGAGGCCAGTTTGAGCGAGAAACGATAGGCCAAAGCGGCCTCGAAAGTGGCGTGGTGCAAAAGTCCGGCGTGAATCAGCGCGCCAAGCAGCGGCTCTTCGCGCACGGCAACCCGCGCTTCGCGCTGGATGCGGGTCCAAAGCGGATCAACCTCCGCTGCGCCGTGCGATGTTGCCACTGCACCCATTTCTCCGTGGAGGTTCATTCGATATGCCCGTCCTGTTTCACATTGTTCTTAACGGAAACGGACGGGCACGGAAAGTCACTGCTCAGTCAGGGATGCGCAGCTCCAACCAATGGGCGACCAGACGGACCTTGCCGGAGGCGAAACTGCCCCCCGTCGCGCCCAGCCTGATGGTGGCGGGATCCCAATAGGTCATGGGCTGGGACAGGATCCCGCGCCCCCAGGACCCGAGCCCCTTGCCCAAGCCCTCGCCAAAGCGGTTTTCGGCCCCGACCGTCCCCAACCGCCACGAGGTCAGGCTGCCGGTGATCGCGCCGGTGACCCGCGCCGTCACGCCGAGGACCATCGCTCCCGCCGGAATGATGAGCGTCGAATCCATCGTCGTGCCCGCCGCCAGCGTGACCTCGACGCTGTCTTGCCGCGCAATCAGACCCGATCCGTGCGTGCCCATTGTCAGCGCACCCGTCACCCAGATCTGGCCGGTATGAACAGCCTGCACGCCGCGGTCTGCGACAAAGGCGCGGCTGCCCATGCGCGGCGGCACAAAGACCCAGCCGCCATTCGCGCCGATCGCGATCTGTCCCGCGCGGCCCTCCCAGGCATTGACCGCGCCCTGCGGCACCGCCCAGCACAAGCCGTCCGCGACCGTGGCGGGCGGCGTGCTGCGCTCGGTGCTTTGCAGGACCAGATCGACCATCCCGTCGAGGCGCTGCAACGCCTCGTTCACGGTGACATGCTTTTGCGCCTGCGCCGGCATCAGCAACGGCAAAGCGTGATTCGAGGTCGCGTTCTCAGACATTGATCATTCTCCCGATAAATGGACCCGGCCCGTACTCGTCGGACAATTGGGCAACCTCTGCATGGAAAGCGCCGCCGGCGACGGCCGCCGACCAAAGTGCTGCGGGAATGCTCCAGCGTGGTTCGGGCAGCACCGCCTGCCCCAGAACCGAGCCGTTGCGCACGAGCCGCGCCAGATAACGTTCGCGCGACTCGCCCAGGGGAATATCCGGCCCCTCCCAGCCATCGGCCGCAATCCGGCCGCGCCTGATCCAGCTCATCTCCTGCCCGCTGATCGCGAGATGGCAAGGCGCAAGCGGACGCAGCCCCGCGCCGCGGAAGGCTTGCTGGATATGGCGGTAGCTCGGATCGTCCGGCCCCCGTACCGCCGGTCCGATCCGCCAATGCCGCGACTGGTTGCGCACCGAAGGTGCCAGATCGACCTGCTTGGCATTTCCGTCGAGCAGGACGACGAGGCTGCCGACAGGCCAGACCGCCGGCATGAAAGCATCGGTCCCGCCCTGTCCGCGCAGCCGGTGGCTGATTTCCCACAGCCCCGCCGAGACCA
Source organism: Paracoccus cavernae (assembly GCF_042430175.1). Lineage (NCBI taxonomy): Bacteria > Pseudomonadati > Pseudomonadota > Alphaproteobacteria > Rhodobacterales > Paracoccaceae > Paracoccus > Paracoccus cavernae. The sequence continues at coordinate 115,956 of NZ_JBHMDZ010000046.1, forward strand.
GCCGCGCCTGGGAAAACTGCATCAGCTCCCAGCCCTCTGCCGTCCCGTCCCCGATCGCGAGAAGGTTCGCCCCCGCCATCAGCGCCCCCTCGTTTGCCGAACGAAGCGCACCGCCCTTGACCCGCACACGCAGGGCAGGCCCGCGATCCCAAAGACCCGCGCGCGCGGCATCGAGCGGCGTTTCCGTCACCCCCATGACCGAGCGTGCCGCGATGGTCGTGTTGAGCTGGTAGCCCCCGCTCGCCTCCTCCGACATCCAGACCGCCGCCTGCCCCGGCCAGGGCGTGGCCGTTACGGCAAGATGCGGCGCATGCGGGCTCTCGTCGCCCCGCATCAACGGCAGGTCCAAAAAGACCGGCCAGACCGGAATCGCCGGTTTGAAGGCGCGCAAAGGTGCCGCTTCGTCGATGCCGCGCGCGGGGCGGTAAACTCCGCTTTCGACCCTCACCGCATCGACGACCGTCACCGCGCCGCGCTCGATCCGGTCGACCCGCCAGCGGCGCGGAACGCCCTTGCCCTCGTCGACCCGCAAGACATCGCCAGCGCCGATCCCCCTGCGCGAGGGCGCCAGCGCGAACCGCATGCTGTCGCGCGCAACTCCTGCCTCGGAAAGCCAGCGCTCGGCCATGGAGCGGCCTTCGGCACGGGTCAGCGACATCGGCAATTCGCTTTCCGAGATAGCTGCGAAATCCGCGCCAGGCAGCATGGCTTCGACGGTCGAGGCCGCGTAATCCGCGCCGTTCTCGACATGGGTCAGACGGATCCGTCCCGCGAGTTCGGCATCCGGCGCGCGCAGGACCTCGATCCCCTGAACATCCTGCGAAAGCGCGAGATCATCGACCCCGACTTCGCCTGCGACCCGTGCATCGCGCATGCGAAAACACAGCGTGCCGTCGCGCTCGACCGCATCGAAACCATGGGCCAGCATCAAAGGCTGAAGCGCTGCACGACCGCTTTGCCCGCCCCCCGGCGCATAGCCGCGCACCAGACCCGAAAGCCCCCCGGTATCAAGATGGACAATCCCCGCCTCGCGGCAGATCTCGGCCACGACATCGGCGAGAGGCACCGCGCTCGCGCGACCGTTGAGCCAATGGCCTCGCTCCCAAGCAGGGCCGTCCGACCACAGGTCGGCACGGCCGGGAAAGGCCGGATAGGGCCGCGCGTCCCAGCACCAGACATGGGCCCGCGACATGTCGATCATCCGCCCCGCGCCCGTGCGCCCATGGGCCGGACGCGACGGGTTATGCGCCGGATCGCCCCAATACTCGACCATCGCGCGCAGATAGGCCGCCTGAATGGCGTCATCGCGCCGACCCTCGGAGAAATGGGGCAGCACCGATTCCGAGCTCATCGCGTCAAGAAACTTGTTCGGCTGGTTGGTGGCCTTGTCCAGGGCCGCACAGCCCATTTCGGTGAACCAGATCGGCTTCTTGCCCGGAACCCAAGCGGTGGGCTGGGTTTGACGGATGCCGTCGATCCGGTCGTGATGCGGGTTCTGCCACCAGTTGCGGATATCCTTGTAGCGCCAGACCCATGCCTCGCCATATGCGCCATCGGTGATCGGCTCGCGGCTCTGGCGCTCGCGGTCGATCTCGCGCGGGTAATACCAGTCATAGCCCTCGCCACCTGCGACATTGGCGCGCAGATAGGCGGGGTTGTCGATCCGGCCCCAATGGGCGTCGCAGTGCTCTTCGCCGTCGCGCCAGTCGGACAATGGCATGTAATTGTCGATGCCGATGAAGTCGATATTGGCGTCCGCCCAAAGCGGATCGAGATGGAAATGCAGATCGCCATTGCCGGGGTGATGCCCGAAATACTCCGACCAATCGGCAGCATAGCTGATCTTGACACCATTGCCCAAAATCTCGCGTACATCCGCAGCGAGCCTGCGCAACTCGGCGACCGCCGGAAAGCTGTGACCTGCGCCCCTGATCCGCGTCAGCCCCACCATTTCCGAGCCGATGAGGAAGGCATCGATCCCGCCCGCCTCGGCGCAAAGATGCGCATAATGCAGAATGAAGCGACGATAGGACCATTCCTGCGGGCCGCTATAGCGGATCTCGCCACCGCTGCGCGAAAAGTCCGAGGCCCCGGCCGTGCCGAAAAACGCCAGAACTTCGGCCTCCGCCGCAGCCGTACCGTCGGGGCTGCCCTGAACACCTGCCGCGACCGAGCTCGTGATGCGCCCGCGCCACGGCATGACGGCTTGCGCCCCGGCCCCGCCCCATGGATCGGGCAAGGCATTGCCGCGCAATTGTTCCATCAGGATGAAGGGATAGAACACCGCTTTCTGACCCGCAGCGGCAATCGCACGCAAAGCCTCGATCACCGAAGCATCGGCAGGTGTTCCGCCATAGATCGGACGGCCGTTGTTGCGCGCAACCTCCCTTGCTTCGCCGCGGGTGATCCCGCCCGCGCGCCATGCCATCTCCTTCGCGCCAAAGTCGCGATCCTCGACCTTGGGGCGGATGCTGCAATGATTGGCGCGAAGATCGTCTCCGAACCACGACACCACAAGTGAAACCGAGCCGACCTTGGGCAGTTCGCGGCGCAAGCTCCGCATGGAAACCGCGAAATCCGTGACGCCCGCGGGCAGGTTGCGGTTGATGACGCGGGTCTCGCCCAGCCCCAGATCGACGCTGACCGGCGTGGTCGCCAAAGCATATTCGCCCGTCGCGGGGATCAGCGCGACCGCCTCTACCTCGCGGGCCAGACCACGGCCGCCCTTGGCCTGACGCAGCACCTCGAAGCTCAGCTGCGGCACACGATTGCCCCAGCGCTCGAGCGCCAGATCCTCGAGCACGACATAGGCAATCCCGCGATAGGCGGGCGCGAAATCGCCCTCTTGCGCGGCAATCGCCGGATCGGGAAGCTGATCCTCCGAGCCGGTATAGACCCGCATGTCAAGGTCATCGACCGAGATCTCCTCGCCATCCGCCCAGACACGCCCGACCCCGAGGATCGGTCCCTCGCAAAGCGCGAGGGCGACATTGAGGCGATAGCTGAATTCGGTGACGCGCGGCCCCGCTCCCTTGCCGCCGCGCTGTTCGCGCCGGATCTCGGAGAGCGGGCTGGCCCAGATCACATGGGCAGGCATGCGCATCTGACCCCAAAGCTTGGCGATCGGCGTGCCCTCGCCCGCAGTCTGTATGCGCAGGCGGTCGACGCGGCCTGTCTCGACCGCTTTCGAGCCCTGCCCCAGAATGCGCTGGTCAATGGCGCGTCCGATCGTCGCGCCGACCGCCCGACCGATGACCGCGCCGGAAAGCCCGAGCACCGTTCCGCCAAATCCCGCGCCGAGCGAAGCCCCGACCGCTGAAAGCAGTATCGTTGCCATTGCATCCCTCCTTTTCGTTGATCGCTAGAGACGCGGAAAGGCAAAGCGCCCCGCGATTTTCGCCCGCCACGGCCCCGTCAGCGGGCTCTCGACCACGCCATGGCGCTCGTAGGCGTGGACAAAGCTGGCCTCGGGACCGGTTTCGGCCTGAATGGCCAAATGTTTGGCCACCGCCCCGCTGCGCATGGCAAAGACCAAAACGTCACCCGCCTGTTCATGCACGCTCTGTTCAAGAAAGCGCTGTGCACCCGCGAGCAAAAGCTCCTCGCCCCCGACCTCGCCCCAGTCCGGCGTATAGGCGGGGACCACCAGCGGCTCGGCCCCGTAGAGCGCGCGCCAGACGCCGCGGATCAGCCCGAGGCAATTGCTGCCCGCACCAAGGCTCGAGGCCTGATGCACATAGGGCGTGCCGAGCCAGCCACGCGCGGCGGCGACGACATCGGCCCTCATGTCCGCGCTCCCGCCGCAAGATGGGGCGCGAGCAGCCAGTCTTCGGTGGGCAAATGCGGAAAGCCGCGGAAGTTCAGGAAATTGGCGAATTTCAGGCGGCATGTCTCGGCGCGTTTGTCGCAACCCGCGCTCAGCCGGACCTGATCGCCCGCGACAGGCGCAATCCCCAAGGCCGCCCAAAGCTAGATGTCGCGTTGCCCGCCGGCAGTCGGCAGATCGTTCTTGACCATCCCGCTCAACCCCTTGGCCGCGCCGCTGAGAACCTCGAACCGGCCGCGCTCGAACCAGCCCGCATCATGGCCGGAAAAGCCCGAAAGCCGGAAGCGCTGGCCCTCGCCGCCCGAGATGACCCGCCCCTCGGCGCGGTAGCCGGGACGGCCAAGGTCCATGCGGCAGGCGCCGTCTCCCAGATCGGCGGCGCAGCGCGGATGGAAGACCCGTCCCTGAACGCGGTTAAGCGGCTCGGACAAGCCGCGCAATTCGGCGCGAAAGGCGGCACCATTACGCGAAATTTCGCCCAGATGGCCGCGAAAGACGAGGTGACGGTCGGCGGGGTTGGCCCAGTCGAGCTCCCACAGACGGACCTCGGCACCATCCCAACGCCCCGCCATCAGGTCGATCTCGGTGATCGCATCATCCGAAAGGATCCCCGCGGCTTCGGTATTGTCGACCGAAAGCCCCGCCCCCTGCACCACGGCCGAGGCGCTCAGCCCGCTGTCGGGACGAAAACGCAGCCCCTCGAAGTCAAGGCTCCGGTCGTGGTCGGTAAAGCCCAGCACGAAGCCGTCCTTGCGGGTCACGGCCCAGGCACGCGCCACGGTTTGCGCCACGGTTTGCACCGTCGTTAGGCCTGCTGTTTGAACCGTGCTCATAGCCGCACCTCGATGATCGGAACCTGCGGCAGATCGCCCGCGCGAAACGAGGCGACCGAAACCGCGATGTGATCGGCGTCGAAGCGCACCGGAACGTCGAATTCGAACCCTGCCGTCACCGCCGCCCCCTCTCCCGGAGGCGCGGCAAAGGTGATTACCCCCTTGTCGTGATCGACGGTGAAATCCACCGCCTCGCGCATCTGGTCTGCACCGATTCCGACCAGAACCGTGCCCTCGACCGGCTTGGAGATCGGACGCGCATAGCGTCCCGGCCCCGAGGCATAGGTTTTGCTCAGCTGGAAGCTGACGCGCCGACCGTCGCCATAGCCCAGATGCTGGTCTTGGAAATGCGGCACACCGTTGGGCTGGCCGCTTTTGAAATCCGCCCAATCCTTCCAGCGAAAGCCGTGAAGCTGACCCGCGCGTGCCTCGAAAAAGGCGATGAGGGTCGCAACATCGTCCAGCGAGCGCAGCCCGAGCCCCGCATCATAACGCCTGCGTGAATGGGCCCAAGGCGTGCGCCGCTCCTCGTGGCCGTTGACCATGGCGACGATTTCGGTGCGCCGCTCGGGGCCGCCGACCGAGCCGAAGGACAGGCTCGCGGGAAATCTGATCTCGTGGAATGCCATGGTCTCACCCGTTTCTGTCGCCGCGCGCCAAAAGGCGGCCCATCTGGGCGGCGATCTGGCCTTGGCTGCGTTGGAACCCCGCGACATCGGGGGTCGAAATATTGATCGTGACATTGGTCGTGCGCGCGCCGCCGCCGTCCATCGAGACGCCCAGACGGCCATCCGCCCCGCGCGAAAGCGGCATGATCGCCTCGGGTCCGGCCTCGCCCATGAGCCCAGTGCCGCCGCGCATCGGAAAGGCCGTGGCATGCGTCACGACGCCGCCGCGCGCGAAAGGCGTGACACGCCCCTGCACGAAAGCCCCGCCATTCGCGAAAGGCATCATTCCCGAAACCATTCCGTTCACACCCTGCGCAATTGCGCCGGCAAAGGCCTGTTCGATCGGCTTCATCGCCACCGAAAACGCGCTTTGCGCGATCGACTGCCCGACGGATTTCAGCGCATCGCCCAGCTTCATCCCGTCAAAGGCCAACCCTTCGAAGGCGCGGCGCAACCCGCCGCTGATGCCCGCGCTCAACGTGCCGACCTCGCGGCCGGTATAGAGCATAGACTGGCGCAGCCGCGCGAGCTCGGCCTCGAAGGCTGCGGTCATTTTGCTGCTTTGTTCGAGCCCCGCCCCGATCGCCTCACCGGAGTCGTCGAGCCGGTCAATCCCGTCCTTGCTTGCCACTCTGGGCCTCCTTTCGCTCAAATAAGATCAGTCAGAAACGTCCTCCCTCCGATCCGGAGGTCGCGGCACGGGTGCGCCAGCCGGCCCCGCTCCGGCGACCTGCCGGTCGGGAAACCGCGCCGAAAGCGCCGCAAGCCGGTCGCGGGTCATGGCACCCGTTCCGGCCGAAACGCCCAGCATCAGCGCAAGCTCGGCCGGGCTCAACGTCCAGAAATCGCCAGGATTCAGCCCCAGCCCGCCCTGCCCGCGCGGCCCCATGCCAACCCGCATGAGGCCCGACCAGTCGAGACTTTCGGCCGGACCCGCCGCAGCCCCTTGGGCGTCGCGACTCATGGTGCAGGCACCTGGAAGGCCCGCGCCAGAAGCTGGGCCGCAAGCTGCGCCGCCTCAATCGGGCCGCCGCGCAGATCGGCATGAGGCAGGTCCGAGGCGCAGCCCTGCCAGCCGCCGCCGCGCAGCCCCGCCGCCAGAACCGCCATCACGTCGCGGCTGCCGAAACGCCCGCTCTCGAAGCGCTCGACCAGCGCGATCATGCTGCGCTCGCCCAGATCCTCCTCGAGCTCGGCGAGCGTTCCGAGCGTCAGTTTGGCGCGGTAGCGCCGCCCGCCCAGCCAGATGCCGACCTCGCCCGCCAGCGGATTGACGGGCGAATTGCCCGCCACCGCGCCCCCGCCCGCCACCGTCTGCGCCCCCGTCACAGCGCGACAAAGCTCAGCGCGCCGGCGCTTGCCAGCGACAGCTCGTAGCTCGCCTCGCCGTTGTAATTGCCGGCATATTCAAGGCTGGTGACCTGAAACGGCCCCTCGATCGTGCCGAAATCGGGAACGACCACCTGAAAGCGCGGCACTTCGCCGTCGAAAAAGACCTGCCGCGCGCGCTCGTCGGTGGTGGCATCACGAAAGACACCCGAGCCCGAAATCGCGGCCGAGCGCACCCCTGCGCCGCCCAGAAGCTCGCGCCAGCGGCCTTCACTTTCAAGGCTCGTGACATCGACCGTCTCGGCGTTGAAGGCGATACGCGACCTCATCCTGCGCGGCGCAGGCAAGCCAGGCGGCGCCCGATTTCGTCTCGTGCCGCGTCAAGGTCGAGCGCGCCTGCGCCGACACTTCCGGCAGCGTCCTTGCGAAGTTTGTCAACGCGGTTCCTTTCTTCCAAAACAAGCTGCGTTGCCGCCCGCAAATCGCGAACCAGCTTGGCGCTTTCCTTGATCTCGTCGGTCTCGCCCGCCTGGATCTTGCGGCGCAGCCGCGTCAGATCCGCCGCGCAGGCGTGGAACAAATCATCCGCGATGGTCACAACATCCAGCGCGGTCTCGGCCTCAAACGGGCCCTCCGAAGGTCCTGCCTCCGGATCGAAAATGATCGTCATGCAAATGCCCTGCCCCGGTGCCTGTCCGCACGAGCGAGCCATGAAAAAAGCGGCCCGGGGTCAGTGACCCGGCCGCTTGCCCATTTCTCCCAGCATGTAGAAAATCTACTTTCGACCGTTCGCCAAGTCAAAGCTTTCGCCAAAACCCCGTGGCGCATCCGATTATTTGTAAATATTTTCAATACGATAAAACGCGCAACACCCGATGCGCGCGTAGCGCCTTTCTGTTGCGCGCACCTGCGGGAATCACCCTTTCGCGCAACGAAAAGGCCCGCTCCTTGCGGAACGGGCCTCTCGCATCCGATGATCGAAAGAGCCTTACTGCGCGCCCTGAACCGGAGAATCGACCGGCTGGCCGCGCTGCGCCTCGATCTCGCGCCAGCGCGCGACATTGGCGTTGTGCTCCTCCAGCGTGCGCGCGAAAGCATGCCCGCCCGAACCGTCCGCCACGAAGAAGATGTAATCGCTCTCGCCCGGATGAAGCGCCGCCTCGATGGCTGCACGGCCGGGGTTGGCGATCGGGGTCGGCGGCAGGCCCTCGATCATATAGGTGTTGTAGCGCGTGCGCGTGCGCAGCTCCGAGCGGCGCAGCCCGCGATCGAGCACGCTTTCGCCGCGCGTCACGCCGTAGATCACCGTCGGGTCGGTCTCGAGGCGCATGCCGCGTTCAAGCCGGTTCACGAAGACCGAGGCCACCACCGGACGCTCGTCCGCGACACCGGTTTCTTTCTCGACGATCGAGGCCATGATCAGCGCCTCTTCGGGGCTGGCATAGGGCAGCCCCTCGGCGCGGCTGTCCCATGCGGCTTGCAGGATGGCGGCCTGGCGCGTGCCCATTTCGGTCAGCAAGGCCTGCCGGTCGGCATCCTTCTTGACCTCGTAGGTATCGGGGGCAAGCGAACCTTCCGCCGGAACCCGCGCGATCTCGCCGCTCATGAAGGTCGCGGCTTTCAGCCCCTCGGTGATCTGCCAGCTGGTGACGCCTTCCGCAATCGCGATGCGCAGACGGGCATCGGGCTTGCCGGCGGCGCTGGTGATGGCCTCGGGCGCGGGCGTGCTTGCGGGATCGTATTTCATCAGCTCGGCATATTCGCCGGTTGCCGGATCCATATCGCGCAGAATGACCGAGTTCTCGCGCACGCCGATGCGCACGGTCACTTCGGTGCCGCAGGTGCTGGGACCGCCCGCCGTGATCGTGGCGACGACCTGCTCCATCGTGGCGCCCGCGGGCATCAGATAGGAGCCGAATTTCAGCCCCCGCGCCTTGCCCGAATAATCGGCCCCGGCGCGGAAGATATAGGCGCTCGAAACGACGCCCTGATCAGCCAGTTGCTGGCTGATCGCATTGAGACTTGCCCCTGGCGCCACCTGCACACAGGAGGCAACCGTGCTCGGGCCGGTCGCGGAATATTGGTGTTTGGCCCAAGCAATCGCACCGGCCGCCACGACCAAGACCAAAACCAGAAGCGACAGCAGGTTGGACGCCAGGTTCCGCCACATCAGTCGGCAACCTTGCCCATGACCAGGCTGGCATTGGTGCCGCCAAAGCCGAAGCTGTTCGAGAGAACATAATCGACCTTGCGACGCACCGCCGCATTCGCGGCCAGATCAACCGGCGTTTCGCGTGCCGGATTGTCGAGGTTGATCGTCGGCGGGCAGATCTGGTCGCGGATCGCGAGGATGCAGAAGATCGCTTCGACCGCACCGGCCGCACCCAGAAGGTGGCCGATCGACGATTTCGTCGACGACATCACGACGTTTTTCGCGTCATCGCCCAGCAGCCGCTCGACCGCGCCAAGCTCGATCGTATCGGCCATGGTCGAGGTGCCGTGCGCGTTGATGTAATCAAGCTGGCCCGGCTCCAGACCCGCACGTTTCAGCGCGGCTTTCATCGAGCGGAAACCGCCGTCGCCGTCTTCGGAAGGCGCGGTAATGTGATAGGCATCGCCCGTCAGACCATAGCCGAGGATTTCGGCATAGATCTTGGCGCCGCGCGCTTTGGCATGCTCGTATTCTTCCAGAACGACGACACCCGCGCCTTCGCCCATGACAAAGCCGTCACGGTTTTCGTCCCACGGACGGCTTGCCTTCTGCGGCTCCGCCTCGCGGTCGGTCGACAGCGCCTTGCAGGCGTTGAAGCCCGCGATCCCGATTTCGCAGATCGGCGATTCCGTGCCGCCAGCGACCATGACATCGGCATCGCCCCACATGATCAGACGCGCCGCATCACCGATCGCATGCGCGCCGGTCGAGCAGGCGGTCACGACCGCATGGTTCGGACCCTTGAAGCCGAAGCGGATCGAAACCTGACCCGATACGAGGTTGATCAGCGCGCCCGGAATGAAGAAGGGCGAGACGCGTTTGGGGCCGCGTTCCTTGATCAGAACGGCCGTATCCGCGATCGAGCGCAGACCGCCGATCCCCGCGCCGATCATGACGCCGGTGCGCTCCTGCTCTTCGACCGTCTGGGGCTCCCAGCCGGAATCTTTCACTGCTTGCGTTGCAGCAGCCATTCCGTAAAGAATGAAATCATCAACCTTGCGGCGATCTTTCGGTTCCATCCAGTCGTCGGGGTTGAATGTCCCGTCCGTCCCGTCACCGAAAGGAATCTCGCAGGCATATTTGGTAATCACGTCCTTCGCGTCAAATCGCGTGATCGGACCTGCTGCGGATTGCCCTGCAAGCAGCCTCTCCCACGTCTCTTCGACACCTGACGCCAGCGGCGTGACCATCCCCAGACCGGTGACGACTACTCTGCGCATTACGGTTCCTTCCACGTTTCGACCCGCGTTTTCTACACGTCACCCGCCTGTCACGCAACGGACAGCCTCTGGCAAGACGGCAACACAGGAACTTTAGCTTTTCCGATGTCGTTGAACTGACTTGAAATCAGCCTATTCTCTGACCGCCGATCGCCCTGAAAGGACCACCGGAATGACCACTGAAACCCAGCGCAATGCGCAGGCCGCACTTGACGAGATCCAGACCGTGACCGCCGTGATCCTGCCCGAACCCGCGTCCCAGGTCGTCCCGCTGGAGCAAGCCGATCAGCCGGTCGCCGAGGAAATCCGCAAGCGCATCAACGAGATCGACCTGCGCGACACCGCCTCGATCGTCCATTTCGGCGCCCGCGCCCAGAACGAGCTTCAGGAAATCAGCCAGGCAATGCTGGCCGATGTGAAGAACAAGGATGTCGGCCCCGCCGGTGAATCCCTGCGCAATATCGTCACCACCATCCGCGGCTTCTCGGTTTCCGAGCTCGACGTGCGCCGCGAGCGCAGCTGGTGGGAGAAACTGCTGGGCCGCGCCGCGCCCTTCGCGAAATTCGTCGCGAATTACGAAGAGGTCCAATCCCAGATCGACAAGATCAGCATGGATCTCGACCAGCACCAGCATGTGCTGCTCAAAGACATCAAATCGCTTGACGTGCTCTACGAGCGCACGCTCGACTTCTATGACGAGCTCGCGCTTTACATCGCTGCGGGCGAAGAAAAGCTGCGCCAGCTCGACGCGACCGAAATCCCCGCGAAGGAAGCCGCCGTCGCCGCCCTCCCCGAGGCCGAACAGGTCATGGGCGCGCAGGAGCTGCGCGATCTGCGCTCCGCGCGCGACGATCTCGAGCGCCGCGTCCACGACCTCAAGCTGACCCGTCAGGTCACGATGCAGTCGCTGCCGTCGATCCGTCTGGTGCAGGAAAACGACAAGTCGCTGGTCACCAAGATCAACTCGACCTTGGTCAATACCGTGCCGCTGTGGGAAACCCAGCTGGCGCAGGCCGTCACCATCCAGCGCTCCTCCGAGGCGGCGAAAGCGGTGAAACAGGCCAACGACCTGACCAACGAGCTGCTGACCGCCAATGCCAAGAACCTGCGTCAGGCAAACCAGCAGATCCGCACCGAGATGGAGCGCGGCGTTTTCGACATCGAAGCGGTCAAGACCGCCAATGCCGAGCTGATCGCCACGATCGAGGACAGCCTGCGCATCGCCGACGAAGGCAAGGCGCGCCGTGCGGCCGCCGAACAGGATCTGCAGGCGATGGAAGTCGAACTGCGCAATACGCTGGCCGCATCGCAGGCCAAGCAAATTCCTCAAACCGGAAGTGCCCCGCGACCGTGACACAAACGCCCCTCTTGACCGCAACCCTGCCGGCTTTTGCCGGCCGGGTCCGTTATTCAGTCGCGGCCACGCTGGCTGCAACCTTGTTTCTGGCCGGTTGTGCCGAATTGAACACGCCTCCCGAGGCGCCGCCGATTTCGGCAGTAGCGCCCGCCAAACGCCCCGATCGCGCCTCGCTCGATCAGGCGCAGTTGCGGCGCGAGCGGGCCGAAAAGACCAAGGCAGCCAACGCCGCCGCCCAGATCGCGGTCGCGACCCCCGCCAGCACCAATATGCGCGGCTATCTGACCAATATCGAAGCGGCTCTGCTCGCACGCGGCAAGCTGCGTACCGATGACGGCAGCTCGGTCGGCCCGATCCGCGCCGAACAGCTGGTCGAGGATTTCATCCAGACCGCGCTGCGCGACGAATATTCGCGTCAGGGCGGCAAGCTCGTGCAGGGCAGCACGCCCGCACCGCTGCGCCGCTGGGAAAATCCCGTCCGCATGCAGATCGAGTACGGCACTTCGGTCGCGCCGGTCCAGCGCAGCAACGACCAGCGCTCGGTCGCGGCCTTTGCCGCGCAGCTGCAGGCCGCCACCGGCCATCCGGTCTCGCTGGCCTCGGGGACGGGCAACTTCCACGTCCTCATCCTCTCAGAAGACGAACGCCGCGCCATCGGCCCCCGCCTCGCGGCGATGGTCCCCGGCATTCCTCCCAGCGACATCTCGGCGCTGACCGATCTCGCGCCGCAGAATTACTGCACGGTTTTCGCCTATTCGCGGGGGAACGGCGCGACCTATGTGCAGGCCGTGGCGCTGATCCGCTCGGAGCTGCCGGCCAAAATGCGGTTGAGCTGCTTCCATGAAGAGCTCGCCCAAGGTCTGGGTCTGGCCAATGACAGCCCGACGGCGCGCCCTTCGATCTTCAACGACGACGAGGAATTCGCGCTTCTGACCAAGCATGACGAATTGCTGCTCAGGATGCTTTATGATCCCCGCCTGCGCCCCGGCATGACCGAGACCGAGGCCCGCCCGATTCTCGAACAGATCGCGGCCGAACTGGTCGCCGGCCAGCCCGCACTGGCGGCCAATGCCTCGACCCCGGGCGGCGTCTGAGCCGCCCGCGACCCGACGCGGATGTGACGGAACCCTGTCCGCCCGCCAAGACTTGTTAGGGTAAACCGCCCCGCCCCTGCCCCCACGAGGAACCCCATGGCAATTTTCGACTTCCTCTCCGGCGAGTTCATCGATGTCATCGAATGGACCGATGATACCCGCGACACGATGGTCTACCGCTTCCCGACCGTCGGCCATGCCATCAAATACGGCGCAAAGCTGACCGTGCGCGAAGGTCAGGCGGCCGTCTTCATCCACGAGGGCCAGCTCGCCGATGTCTTCGGTCCGGGCCTCTATATGCTCGAAACCAACAACATGCCGATCCTGACGCGACTCCAGCATTGGGATCACGGCTTCCGCTCGCCCTTCAAATCCGAGATCTATTTCGTCAATACGACGCGCTTCAACGATCTCAAATGGGGCACCCGCAACCCGATCACCCTCCGTGATCCCGAATTCGGCCCCGTGCGCCTGCGCGCCTTCGGCACCTATTCGATGCGCGTCTCGGATCCCGCGAAATTCATGCGCGAAATCGTCGGCACCGACGGCGAGTTCACCAGCGACGAGATCAGTTTCCAGCTGCGCAACGTCATCGTGCAGGAATTCTCGCGCATGATCGCGGGATCGGGCATTCCGGTGCTGGATATGGCAGCGAACATGCAGGATCTTGGCGGGCTGGTCGCCAAAGCCATTGCGCCGACCATTGCCGAATACGGCCTGACCATCCCGGAATTCTACATCGAGAACATCAGCCTGCCCGACGAGGTGGAAAAGATGCTCGACAAGCGCACCTCGATGGGAATCGTCGGCGACCTGAACCGCTTCGGCCAATATGCCGCCGCCGAATCCATGCTCAATGCCAGCAGCCAGCCCGGTGGCGGCATGGGCGCGGGGCTTGGTGCCGGAATGGGCGCGGCCATGGGTATGGGCGCGGCGATGGGTCAGGGCCCTTGGGGTCCGGTCGGCGGCGGCCAAAGCGGTGCCGCGGCCCAAACCCCGCCTCCGATCCCCTCGCAGGCAGCCAAGGAATGGCATGTCGCGCTTGACGGTGCGGCCTCGGGACCGTTCGGGGCGGTCGATCTGTCGCGCCTCGCGGCCGAAGGCAAACTGACCCGCGACACCCTCGTCTGGAGCGCGGGACAAGACGGCTGGAGCGCCGCCGGCAGCCAATCCGAGCTGGGCGCGATCTTCGCTTCGGCCCCTCCGCCGCTTCCCAAAGGCTGACACAAGCCTGCGTCACGGTGGCCCCGCAAGGGCCGCCGTTCCGCCGCCTCCGGCCCCGCGCAAGCGCGCCTCAAGCAGCACCGAGCGATCCATGCCTACGCCCCCGACCCAATACCGCTACCCTTGCGACAATTGCGGCGCGAGCCTGCAATTCTCGCCCGGCCAGCAAAAGCTGATCTGTCCCTATTGCGGCCACGAGCAGGATATCGGCCCCGGAGCCGCCCGCGCGCCCGCACGCCAGAAAAGCGAAGGCCCGTGGGGCGAACGGGCGATTCTCGCCGATCCCGAAACCGGCCGCGCCATTCAATGGGACGCGGGCCATAAAGCCCCCGAACTGGCCGAGATCCCGCTCGAGAGGGGCCTCAAGCTCGACCAGAACAGCGATCTCGCCGAAACCCACCGCCTGCTCTCCTGCCCCAATTGCGGTGCCAAACTCGAGATCACCTCGGAGAAGACCGCCTCGACCTGTCCCTTCTGCGCCACGCCGATCGTGACCGATACGACCAGCGCGCGGATGATCAAACCCCAAGGCGTGCTGCCCTTCGTCATCACCGAAGGCCAGGCCAAAGCCGCGCTCGACGATTGGATGAAGGGGCTGTGGTTCGCGCCCTCGGGGCTGACGGCCTATGCCAAACGCGGGCGGAAAATGTCGGGGATCTATTCGCCCTTCTGGACCTTCGATGCCGATACCCGCTCGCGCTATACCGGCCAGCGCGGCGATTATTACTACGAGACCGAATGGGTCGAGATGGAGGTCAACGGCCGCCGCCAGCGCGTCCAGCGTCAGGTCCAGAAGATCCGCTGGAGCCCGGCTTCAGGCCGGATCGCGCGCCATTTCAACGATGTGCTGGTGCTGGCCGCCAGCTCGCTGCCGCGCCGGTTCACCGATGCGCTGGCGCCTTGGGACCTCTCGCATCTCAACGATTACCGCCCCGAATATCTCTCAGGCTTCATGGCCGAGGGCTATACGATCGCGCTTGCCGACGGCCACCAGATCGCGCGCGAGGAAATGACGGGTGTGATCACCATGGATGCGCGACGCGACATCGGCGGCAACGTCCAAAGAGTGACCTCGCTCGAGACAGATTACAGCGCCGAGACCTTCAAGCATATCCTGCTGCCGGTCTGGACCGCCGCCTATCGCTATAGCGGCAAATCCTACCGCTTCGTGGTGAACGGGCAATCGGGCCGCGTGCAGGGCGAGCGCCCCTATTCGGTGTGGAAAATCGCCTTCGCTGTCCTGCTCGCGCTGATCGCGGTCGCGGTCTTCATGGCGGCTACGCAGGCCTATAGCCAGACGCCCGATCTGTCCGCCCAGACACCCCAGACGATCCTCGCCCGGCCCGAAACCCGAGTCCTGCCATGATCCTCTGCTCGGGCGAATCCCTGATCGACATGGTGCCCCAAGACGGCACCTTCCGCCCCCTCGCGGGTGGTGCGGTCTATAATACCGCCATCGCCCTCGGCCGGCTCGGCGTTGCGGCGGGCTATCTCTGGCCGCTCTCGTCCGACCAGTTCGGCGCCACGCTCCGCCAGCCCCTGCTCGAGGCCGGCGTCGCGACCGACCTCTGCCCGCAAAGCGCCCGACCGACCACTCTGGCCTTCGTCACCCTCGATCGCGGCGAGGCGCGTTATTCCTTCTATGACGAGGGCTCCGCCGGCCGGATGTTCGCGCAAAGCGATCTCCCCGAGCTGCCGTCCGAGACCCGCGCCCTCTTCATCGGCGGCATCAGCCTTGTTCCCGACCCCTGCGGCGCAACCGTCGAAACACTGGTCGACCACGCCCGCGACCGCGGCATTCCGGTGATGATCGACCCCAACATCCGGCCTTTCTTCATCACCGAAATACCCCGCTACCGCGCACGCCTCGAGCGGCTCATCGCCAAGTCGGCGCTGGTCAAACTCTCGGGCGACGACATCGCATGGCTCTGGCCCGATGCCGATTTTGCCGAAGTGTCCCGCGACCTTCTTGCCCGCGGACCCGATGCGGGGCCGAGCGTGATTTTCCGCACTCTGGGCGCCGACGGGGCCGAGGCGACGAGCGCGCGCCACCACATCACCCTTCCGGCCGCGCGCGTCGCGATCACCGATACGATCGGGGCGGGCGATACGTTCAATGCGGGCGTTCTGGCCGCGCTCGATCGCGCCGATGCCTTCGCCCGCCTTGATCATCTGGAACGGGAAACGCTCGAGGCCGCTTTGTCGCTCGGCATCCGCGCGGCGGCCGTCACCGTGTCACGGGCGGGGGCCAATCCGCCGTGGCGGCACGAGCTGGCCTGAGCGGCCAGCCCGAAGCTTGTCACAAAGCGCGGAAGCTCGCCGCCTGACGGGCGGTCCAGCGGACTTTGACGCTGACACCTTCCTCGGTCTGGCGCTCGCCGACCACGACGCCCTGCTGGTGCAGCCAGGCGCGACGGCGGCCGTCCTCGTGGCTCAGCAGAACCGCATCGTCTTCAAGCGGATCATCCAGCGCCAAGGTCAGCGCGGCATCGACCGCATCGAGCAGATCGGGAAGCCCCTCGCCGCTCAGCGCGCTGATGGCCTGCACGCCCTCGGTGCGGGCATCGGTGCGGCGCAAAGCCTCGCGGGTCTGCTCGCTCAGCTGGTCGATCTTGTTCCAGACCTCGATCAGCGCGACATCTTCGGCAACGCCCAGACTATCAAGGATATCGCCGACATCGCCGGCCTGCTCCTCGGTCTCGGGATGGCTGATGTCGCGGACATGCAGGATCAGATCGGCCTCGAGCACCTCTTCCAGCGTCGCGCGGAAGGCTGCAACCAGCTCGTGCGGCAGGTCAGAGATGAAACCCACCGTATCCGACAGGATCACCCTGCGGCCCGAAGGCAGACGCATCTGGCGCATTGTCGGATCCAGCGTCGCGAAAAGCTGGTCCTTGGCGACAACATCCGCGCCGGTCAAAACGTTGAAAAGCGTCGACTTTCCGGCGTTGGTATAGCCCACCAGCGCGACAATCGGATAGGGCACCTTGGCGCGCGAGCGGCGGTGCAGTTCGCGGGTGCGAACGACCTTTTCCAGCTGGCGGCGCAGGCGGATCATCTGGTCGTCGATGGCGCGCCGGTCGGCTTCGATCTGGGTCTCGCCGGGGCCGCCGACAAAGCCGAAACCGCCGCGCTGGCGTTCAAGGTGGGTCCATGCCCGCACCAGACGCGTGCGCTGATAGGCCAGCGCCGCTAGCTCGACTTGAAGCACACCTTCGCGAGTATGGGCGCGATCGGCAAAAATCTCGAGAATGAGGCCGGTCCGGTCAAGGATCTTGACGCCCCATTCCTTTTCGAGATTGCGCTGCTGGACCGGCGTCACCGGTCCGTCGATCAGGACAAGCTCTGCCCCCTCGCCATCGGCAACGGCTGCAAGCTGCTCGGCGATTTCGGCGCGTTTGCCCTTGGAAAACAGCATGCCCGCATCGGGGCTGCGCAGACGGACCACCTCGGCGCCCTCGACCGTGATCGCGGGCAAGGCATGCGCCAGCGCCACGGCCTCTTCGAGGGCGAGTTCGGGCTCGCGACGGGTGCGCGAATTTCCCAGATCGGGGTGGATTACATAGGCCCGCGTCGGGCGGGCCTGCGTCTCAGTGGCTTCGGCCAATCATTCCTCGCCTTCATAAAGGCTGATCGGTTGCCCCGGCATGATTGTCGAAATCGCATGTTTATAGACCAGCTGCGACTGGCCGTCGCGGCGGAGCAACACACAGAAGTTGTCAAACCAGGTGATCACACCCTGCAGCTTGACGCCGTTGATCAGGAAGATCGTGACGGGAACCTTGGCTTTGCGCACATGGTTCAGAAAAGCGTCTTGCAGATTTTGTTTATCACCGGCCATTCAGGCAACCTCCCGGCATTTTTCATTTTGTTTTTTTAATGTCTAAGGCAGCCTTAGCGTCCTTGCAAGGCAGCCTTTCTTGCATGATGCATTTGCCGCCACGCCGGTCAACGCCGCCATAATTCCGGATTGAAAAGCGCAAGGATCGCGAGGGTCTCGATCCGGCCGACGATCATCGCCCCCGCAAGAACCGCCTTGGTGAAATCGGGCAGACCCGCCCAGCCCGCCCAAGGCGCGCCGGCAATCCCCGCCGAGCCCTCGAAGGTCGGCGTCAGGGGAATGGCACCGGCCAAAGGTCCGGTATTGGTCATTGCCGCGACCGACAGGATCGTCGCGCTTTCGAATTCGATGCGCTGGAGCGAGACCAGCGCCACGACGACCGCCAGCGTAATGGCAAAGAGCATGAAGAAGACGAAGGCGAGAAACGCGCCCTCGGCCCGCAGCCTGCGCCCCATTCTTCCGCCGCCGCCGATCGAGTTGGGATGGACGAGCTTTTCCATCTCGCGCTCGGAATGGCGCAAAAGCGCATAGACCCGCAGCAGTTTGACCCCGCCCGCGGTGGTCGCGACGCCCCCGCCCATCAGGGCCAGCCCCGCGAGGATGAGCCCGGGCGAGGTCAGCCCCGACCAGCTGCGCGCCCCCTGCCATTCGACAGAGTTCCAGCCGGTCGTGGTCAGATAGCTCAGACCGTTGAAAAGCCCGCCCCAAGCCGCGGCCAAAGCGCCGCCCTGACGCGCGCCACCCTCGCCGCCGTGGGCCAGCGTGATCTCGATCGCGCCGATGAAATGGCGGGCGAACAGCGCCAGAGCGACGACGCCCACCACCAATGCGGCAAGGCGCAATTCGGGGTCTTCGCGCCAAGTGTCGCTGGCGCGCAGCTCCCCGCCGCCGGGCCAGAAGCGGCGCGACAAGGCAGGCAGCAGAAACAGGAAAATCACGATCTCGCCCGCGACGCCGCTGGCGACGACATTGTTCGCCCCCGCATTGGTCGACAGCGGAGAGATCCCGCTGGTCGAAAGCGTCCCCATCGCGCGGGTGATCGCGACCAGACCGGTATCGCCCAGCATGAGCAGCAGCACCCAAAGCGCCAGCGTCAGCCCCGCATAGATCGGCAGCACGGTCTTGCCGACGCGGATGATGCGGCTGACGGGATCGGCCAGCTCGGTCTGGAAGGCGGGCGAGGACAGATGCGCCTGACGCTCGCGCTCGCGATCGGCACCGCGCGCACGGTCCGAACCGGGCAACCGCTCGATACGCTCCTCGCGGCCATAGGGCGAGGACAGGATCTCGAAGCCGCCGATGCGCAAGGGAGCGAGGATCGCGGTCGCCGCGACCAGCATGAACAGCCCGCCCATCCAGCCGACCAGTCCGCGCCACAGATGCAAAGGCGCCGGCAGCAGCTCGGCCGAGTAAAGCGAGGCGCCGGTGGTGGTGAGGCAGGACACCATCTCCCACCAGGCGTTGAAAAAGCCGGTATCGGGCAGCGCGAACATCAGTGGAACGGCGAAAAGCGCGGGCAAAAGCGTCACCGTACCCACCACGGTCAAAAGCATCGCCCGCGTCGAATCCCCCGAGGGAGCGGCGGCACTGGCAAAGCCCGTCACCACCACGAGAACCAGCAGCAAAAGCGCCGACATCGCGAAAATCGTCGCCAGCTCGTCCTGCCCCAAAGCCGAGGCATAGCCCGCAGGCACCAGCATGGCGAGCGTGCCCAGACCGGCCAGAAGCACCATCAGCGGAAGGCGGTTGAGAAGTGCCACCCCCGCAGCCCTAGAAGAAATCGATCGAGACCTGAAGCAGGCGCTCGACCTCGGGCACATCTTTGGCCATTGCGAAAATGACGATGATATCGCCTTCCTCGAGGCGCAGGTTGCCGTGGGGTTTCAGAACTTTGCCGCCCTTTTGCACCGCCCCCAAAAGCGCGCCCTCGGGGAATTCGATATCGCGCACCGAACGGCCCGCGATGGGCGAGGTGGACAGGACCTGAGCCTCGATCGCCTCGGCTTCGGCATCGCCGATCGAATAGATGTCGCGCACGCGCCCGTGGCGGACATGACGCAGAATGGTCGAGACCGTCGTGGCGCGCGGGTTGATGAAAGCATCGATATCGAGCGCGCTCATCAGGGGCATCATGGTCGGATCATTGACCAGCGCGATCGCGAGTTTCGCCCCCGCCTGTTTGGCGCGCACGCAGGCGAGGATATTGGTCTTGTCGTCCTGCGTCACCGCAACCACCGCATCGGCGCGCGGAATGCCCGCTTCCTCGAGCAGCTCGGACGAAAGCCCGTCGCCATGCAGCACAATGGTCCGGTCGAGCGCGTCGGCGGCCTCTTCGGCGCGTTCGCGATCCCGCTCGATCAGTCGGGTACGGATGCGCTCGGGGCGGCGCTCGAGCTCTTGCGCGACCGAAAGGCCGACATTGCCCGCGCCGATGATGACGATGCGCTCCTGCCGCTCGGTCGGCTTGCCGAAGATCTCCAGCGTGCGGCCGACGTCATGGGCATTGGTGAAGACATAGATCTGGTCGCCCGCAAACAACTGGTCGCCGGGATCCGGCGCGAAAAGCTTGCCGTTGCGCCGCACCCCCGCGACGATCGCGGTCAGGGTCGGAAACATCTCGTCGAGCTGGCGCAGAGGCGTGTTCAGCGCCGCGCAATCCTCGTCCAAAGCGATGCCCAGAAGCTGGAGCTTGCCCTCGAGGAAGGTCTCGGCATCGAAGGTCGAGGGCGCTGAGAGGCGTTGCAGCACGGCACGCGCCACCTCGCGTTCGGGGCTGATCACCACGTCGATCGGCAGGTGGTCGGTGCGGTAGAGGTCCGAATAGATCGCGTCGAGATAGGCCGAAGAGCGCAGCCGCGCGATCTTGCGCGAGACCTGAAAGACCGTATGGGCGACCTGACAGGTCACCATGTTCACCTCGTCCGAATGGGTCGCGGCGATGACCAGATCGGCATCGCGCGCCCCCGCGCGGTCCAACACATCGGGATGGCTGGCAAAGCCCGTGACGCCCTGCACGTCCAGCGCATCGGTGGCGCGCCGGATCAGCTCGGCATTGGTGTCGATGACGGTGACGTCGTTGCGTTCGTTCGACAGATGGCGCGCGATGTGCCAGCCGACCTGACCGGCGCCGCAGATGATGATTTTCATGTCCGTTCCGGTCGTTGCGCATTCCGCCCGTCAATCGGGCCCCTTGCCGCCCCTCTTATTGCGGCGTCGAGCTTCCGAAAAGGCCGATCAGGGCATCGAGGCTGATCGGCCCCGGACCCGCAAAGGTGAAATAGAGGAAGATGAAGCAGAAAAGAACCGAAGCCTCGCCGCCGTTGAGCACCGGATAGAAGTCCTTGCGGGCGTGGCCGACGAAATAGGCAAAGGCGCATAACCCCGAGGCGATGAAGGTTGCCGGCTGGGTGAAAAGCCCGATGGTGATCAGACCGCCCGCGACCAGCTCGATCACGCCGGCGACCCAATAGATCGAAAACAGCGTCGGACGATGCTCGGATTCGGGAAAGCCGAGGAATTTCATCGTGCCGTGGCACAGCAAAAGCGCCCCCACCATGATCCGCAGCAGACTGAGCATATAGGGCGTATAGGCACTGAGATCCATGAGCTGCTCCCGGCAAGCAATTGTGGTTTCTGCCACAATTCTCTCACCGAGAGCGCGCTAGCGAAAGGCCTATTTGCCCATGACCTCTTCCTCGATGCGGACACCGCCGACCACACCCAGCGATTTCAGCTTGCGGTGCAGCGCCGAGCGCTCCATGCCGACGAATTGCGCTGTGCGGCTGATGTTGCCGCCGAAACGGTTGATCTGGGCCAGAAGATATTCGCGCTCGAACAGCTCGCGCGCCTCGCGCAGCGCAAGGCTGGTGATCTGGGGACCGAGCGCCAGGGCGTCCCCGCCCTCGGACGAACCGTTCTGCGTCTCCAGCTCGACCGGCTGGATCGGGCCGGTGCCGTCGCCGAGGATCAGCACGCGCTCGATCACGTTGCGCAGCTGGCGGATATTGCCCGGCCAGCGCATCGCCTGAAGCGCGGCGATGGTTTCCTCGGGCAATTCGCGCAAGGGCAGGCCCTGCGAGCTGTGGAAGCCCGCGACGAAATGCTCGGCCAGCATGGCGATATCCTCGCGCCGCTCCGACAGCGAAGGCACCGCGATCGGCACGACATTCAGGCGGTCGTAAAGCTCCTGACGGAAACGGCCGGCGGCGATTTCCGCGGTCAGATCGCGATTGGTCGAGGAAATCACCCGCAGATCGACCCGCACCTTGTCGGTGCCGCCGGCGCGGGTGAATTGCTGCTCGGTCAGCACGCGCAGCAATTTGGGCTGCGTGCCGGGCGGCATATCGGCGACCTCGTCAAAATAGACCACGCCGCCATGCGCCTGTTCGAGCAGGCCGGTCTCGATCCCGCGCTCGGAGGTCTCGCGCCCGAACAGCACATCCTCCATGCGCTCGGGCTCGATCGTGGCCGAGGATACGACGATGAAAGGCTCCTGCGCACGCGGCGAATTGGCGTGGATATAGCGCGCGGCCAGCTCTTTGCCCGCCCCCGGCTCGCCGGTCAGCATCACGCGGCCGTTCGATTTCGCAACCTTGTCGAGCTGGTCGCGCATCCGTTTGAACGAGGTCGCATTACCCAGCATTTCGGCGGCCTTGGTCTCGCCGCGCTTGAGCGTCGCATTCTCGCGGCGCAGGCGGTTGGTCTCCATCGCGCGCGAGATCACCACCATGAGTTGGTCGATATTGAAGGGCTTTTCGATGAAATCGTAGGCGCCCTGCCGGATCGCGGCGACGGCGATCTCGATATTGCCGTGGCCCGAAATGATGACGACCGGCACGTCGGGATTGTTGCGTTTGACCTGTTTGAGGATGTCGATCCCGTCCATCTTGCTGTCTTTCAGCCAGATATCGAGGATCATAAGCGCGGGCTCCGCCGTATTGATCTCGGCAATCGCCTGATCGGAATTCGCCGCCATCCGCGTGGCGAATCCTTCATCCCTCAGGATATCCGAAACCAGTTCGCGGATGTCCTTTTCGTCGTCGACAATCAGAATATCGCTCATTTTACTGCTTCCTGCTCGGTTTTGTTATGCCGCCGGTTGGCCGTCCGGACAGCTTGTCGTTCTCGCAAAAGCCGGACCTCGGCCATGGCCCCATGCCCTTCGGGCGCATCGGTCAGAACAAGGCTGCCGCCATGTTCCTCGACGATTTTCTTGACGATCGGCAGACCGAGACCGGTCCCGCCCTGTTTGAGGGTGACATAGGGCTCGAAGAGCCGCGAACGGTCCTCGGGCAGACCCGGGCCGTTGTCGATGATGCGCACCGAGACATGATCGGGGGTAACCGCCATATCGACGCGGATGGCGGGTTGCCATCCATCGGGTGCTTCGGGCGCGAATTCGTCCACCGCCTCGCCCGCGTTTTTGAGCAGGTTGGTAAACACCTGCATCATCATGCCGGGGTCGCAATCGACCTTGACCGGCTGATCGGGAATATCCGTGACCAAAGCGCCGTGCAAAGCATCCTGCTGCATCACCGTCGCATCGCGCAAAAGCTTGGCGAGATCGGTTTCCTGCCGGTCGGGCTCGGGCATGCGCGCGAAACGCGAGAACTCGTCGACGATGCGGCGCAGGTCGTTGGTCTGGCGGATGATGACGCCGGTATATTGGTCCAGCGCCTCGAGATCCTCGCCCGAGGCGAGCTTGCCGAATTTGCGCTTGATGCGCTCGGCCGAAAGCTGGATCGGGGTCAACGGGTTCTTGATCTCGTGGGCCACGCGCCGCGCGACATCGCCCCATGCCGCCATGCGCTGCGCGGAAACCAGATCGGTCACATCGTCGAAGGTCACGACATAGCCTTCAAGCCCGCCCGCCGCGCCGCGCCGGATGGCGATGCGCACCAGAAGGCTCTCGATCTGGCCGCTACGCGAGAGGCGGATCTCGTCCTGCACCACCTCGGAGACGGTCTGGCCCTGTGCCAGCCGCTCGAAAAGGGGCGCGAATTCGGGCACGGCATCGGCCAGAAGCCGGTCGTGGTCGCGCGCCGGATCAAGGCTGAGGACACGCACGGCCGAACGGTTGATGAAGTCGATCTCTCCCGCCGCATCCAGCCCGATCACACCCGCCGTCACCGAAGACAGCACGGAATCAAACAGGCGGCGCTGTTCTTCGGCGGCGCCATAGCTTTTCATCAGCTCGACCCTTTGGGTTTTGAGCTGGCGGGTCATGCGGTTGAAGGACTGGCCCAAAGTCTGGATCTCGTCGCCGGTATCGGCCTCGGGGATCTGGAGATCGAGATTGCCCTCGCCGACCTCGACCGACGCGGCGGCCAGCCGTCCGATCGGGCGCGAGAGGCGCTCGGCGAACCACAGGCCCAGCCAGATCGCGGCTGCGACCAGCAAAAGCGCAAAGCCGAGATAGAGCAGCGAGAAATCGAACAGCACCCGCCCGCGCTCCTGTTCGAGGCGCTGGTAATCGCCGACCGTCTGGCGGGTGTCGTCCAGCAGCCCCAGCAATTTGCCGTCGACATCGCGGGTCACATAAAGGAAGCGGTCGGCCAAAGGCGACAGCGGCACGAGGGCGCGGAATTCGTTGTTGGGCCAATCCTCGATCAGCTCCATCCCCTCGGCCGTGGCGAGGTCGAATTGCTCCTGCGTGGGCATTTCGTACCAGAACTGGTAGCTGCGCTCACCCCGCGCGCGGATCGTGCCGCGACCGTCGATGACATAGGCCTCGCGCAGACCGCGCTGGATCAGCGCCTGCCCCTGCCCCAAGAGCATCCGCATCTCGCCGTCGTCGAGCATGGGATTTTCGCGCGCAGCCTGCCGCAGCGCGCCGGCGAGAAGCTGGGCGTCATTGGTCAGGTCGCGGCGGTGCTCTTCCTGATAGGCCTCGGCCGCGGCAAGCGAGCTCGAGACCACCGATTGCACGCGGTTCGAGAACCAGCCCTCGAGACCGATGGTGAAGGTCAGCCCCGCGAAAACCGCGACCAGCACCGTCGGAAACAGCGCGACCGCCGCGAAGACGCCGACAAGCCGCATGTGGAGCCGCGAACCCGCCGCCGATTTGCGCCGCGCGGCCACGATCTGGACCATGCGGGACGTCACCAGACCTGTCAGCAAAATCAGATAGATAAGGTCGCAAAGCAGGATCAGGCGCAGCGCGATATCGCCGCTGTCCTGCCCGATCTCGCCCATGACGAAAAAGGTCAGCACCGCAAGGACCGGTCCAAGCACGACCAGTCCCAGCGCAGAAATATTCTGAAGCCGGCGTTGGCGCCGCAGGCGCTCCAGCCGGGCCCAGGTTCGTTTCGACAACGTTCCCGACAACTGTTCCGTCTCCGCCACCGCTTTGCGCGGTTCCATTGTGGCCTCAGCGCGACTATTGCGCGACCATCTGTGGCGGTTTTACATCAGCTTGCGGCGTCTTGTCACCTCGATATTAAGCTCGGTGAGCTTCTTGCGCAGAGTATTGCGGTTTATACCGAGCAAATCGGCACATCTCAGCTGGTTTCCGCCGGTCGCATCGAGCGCGATCTGGAGCAACGGACGCTCGACCTCGGTGATGATGCGGTCGTAAAGGCCGGGCGGCGGCAGATGGTCGCCGTGTAGGTCGAAATAGCGCTGGAGGTGCATTTCCACCGATTGCGCCAAGGGCGAAGCCGCCGGATCGCCGGCGCGCGTCCCGGCGGGCGCGAAGACCGTTGGCTCGACCGGCACCGGATAGGGCGCGGCACCCGCCAAGGGGCGCGGCTGATGCGGGGCGGGAACCACGGCGGGCGCCGATTGGGCCAGAGCGGTCTCGACCTCGGCCAGCGAGATCTCGTTGCCCGCAGCCGTCAACGCCAACCGGCGCATGAGGTTTTCCAGCTCGCGGACATTGCCCGGGAAAGCATAGGCGCGCACGGCGGCCATCGCCGCATCCGAGAGATGGCGCAGCGGCAGGCCATGGGCGCTGGCGCGGGCCAGCAAATGGCGCGCGAGCGGCGGGATGTCGTCGACGCGGGCCCGCAGCGGCGGCACGGTGATCGTGACCCCCGCAAGCCGATAGTAAAGATCGGCCCGCAGCCTGCCCGAGGCGACATCGGCCTGCGGCTCTGCCGAGGTGGTCGAAACAAGACGCGGCGCATGAACACGGTCCGAGCCCGTCTCCCAGCTTTCGATGAAACCGATCAGCCGCGCCTGTGCGGCGCTGTCCAAAGCGGCCGGATCCTCGATCAGCAGCGTGCCGCCCCAGGCGCGTTCGCGGGCGCGCTGGATCGCGGCCTCGCTGGTATCGGCAGAGGTCAGGATCGCGAAACCCGCATCCTTGCGGTCCGAGAAATCGTGGAAAGAGCGCGCAACCATCGTCTTGCCGACGCCCGCCTCGCCCGCGACGATCACCGGCAGATCGGCATTGAGCACCCGCGCCACCATGCGAAACAGGTTCTGCATCGCGGGGGCATGACCGATCAGCGGCAGCTCGGGATCGCTGACTCCCGCCGCCGCGTCGGAGGGCGCGGGCATCGCCGCTCCCGCATGGGCCGCGCCTTCGTCGGCCGGGCGGAGCTTGCGCGGGCGGCGCGCCAGAGCCTCGCCCGAGCGCGCCATGAGGTCGGGCAGGTCGAAGGGTTTGGGCAGATAGTCGAAGGCCTCGGCCTCGGTGGCGCGGATCGCCGTCACGATGGTGTTTTGCGCCGAGATCACGATGACCGGCAAATCGGGCCGCAGTTTGCGGATCGCGGGGATGGTGTCGATGCCGTTGCCGTCGGGCATCATGACATCGGTAATGACCAGATCGGCGCGGCCTTCCTCGACCCAGCGCAGGAGCTGGGCAAGGCTTCCGGTGGCATGGACGCGGCAACCCGCCCGCGTCAGCGCCTGCGTCAGGACCGTGCGGATGGTGCGGTCGTCATCGGCAATCAGAACGGTTCCATCCATGGCGGTATCCTTAAGCTTTTGCGAGAGAAATTCGAAAGACCGTACGGCCCGGACGCGAGTCCGCATGCAGCCATGCGCCGTGATCGGTCAAAATCTTGCTGACCAGCGCGAGGCCAAGCCCCGTGCCGTTTTCGCGGCCCGAAACGAAGGGCTCGAAGACCTGATCGGCGATCGCGTCGGGGATGCCCGGCCCGTCGTCCTCGATCTCGATCTGGAGCGGCAGCGCGAGGCCGGCCGGACGGTCCTCGGTCGGGGAGATGCGCAAAGTGCCGTCGTAAAAGCTGCGCAGCCGGATCGTGCCGTCCGAGCGGCCCGCGCGTTGCAGCGCCTCGGCCGCGTTTTTGACGAGGTTAAGACAGACCTGCACCAGCTGGTCGCTATCGGCCAAAGCGGGCGGCAGCGAAGGGTCGTAATCGGTCACGAGCCGCATCCCGCGCGCAAATCCCACCGAAGCCGAGCGCCGCACCCGTTCGAGCACGTCATGGATATTGACCGGCCCGAGTCGGGGCGCGGAGGTATCGCCGAACCGCTCGACCTGTTCGAGCAGCGCCACGATCCGGCGCGATTCCGCGACAATGAGATCTGCGAGGTCGCGGTCCTCTTCGGAGAGGTTCATCGCCAGAAGCTGCGCCGCGCCGCGGATTCCGGCCAAAGGGTTCTTGATCTCGTGGGCGAGCATATCGGCCATGCCGATCGCGGTCCGCGCCGCAGAGCGCACAGCGACCCCCTGCCCCAGCCGCGCCGCGCCGTCGGTCTGGGCGATCAGCACCATGACCCCGCCCTCGGGGCTGGCGACGGGGCCGAGATGGACGGTCGCAATATGGTCGACATGGCCGCCGGCGCGGTCGCCGATTTCGAAACGCAGGCCGGTGCGGGTCAGCGCCTCGTGACCGTCGCGCGCCCGTGCCAAAAGCGGCGCCAGCGGCGGCACGATGCGCAGCCGCGAGGTGATGGCCGCGCCTTCAAGCTCCTGCCCGAGCGCGGATCTGGCGGAAAGGTTGAGAAAGGGCTCGGCCAGATCGCTCATCGCGGCAATCCTGCCCTCGCCGTCAATGATCAGCGCCGGAAGCGGCAGCCCGGACCAGTTCGGCCCGATTTCGGCCGGAAGGAAAAAAGGCTGCCGGCTTGCGCTCATGCGGAAAGCCTTTCGGGCTGGTTCTGGTCGTTCTCTGCCTCGCCCGCTTCGACAAGCGGATGGCCGGGCGCATCGGCAAAGCCCGCGCGGATCGCGGCAATCGTCGCCTCGATGCTGGGCGTGCGCAGCAATTCGGCACGGTTCGGCGCGCCGTTGGCATCGGCATACCAGCCCAGATGCTTGCGGGCGACGCGCAGGCCGAGCTCGGGCCCGTAAAGCGACAGGATATCGCGGTAATGTTCCTCGATCGCGGCAACCAGCGCCGCGCCGAGCGGGACGACAGGCGCGGGCGTGCCCCAAAGTTCATGCGCGATCTGCGCCAGACGCCACGGCGCGCCCTGCGCGCCGCGACCGACCATTACCGCGTCGGCCCCGGACGCGGCCAGCGCCGCCCGTGCCGAAGCCGCATCGATGATGTCGCCATTGGCGACCAGCGGCACCGGCTGCGCAACCAAAGCATCGCGCACCACGCGGATTGCCGACCAATCGGCATGGCCTTTGTAGAATTGCGCCCGTGTCCGGCCGTGGACCGTGATCATGCGCACACCAGCACCCACCGCGCGCACCGCAAGCTCGGGCGCGTTCAGGCAATCGCTGTCCCAGCCCAGCCGCATCTTGAGCGTCACCGGCAGATCGACCGCGCCGACCACCGCATCGACCAGCCGCAACGCATGGTCGAGATCGCGCATCAGCGCCGACCCCGACAGCCCGCCCGTCACCTTCTTGGCCGGACAGCCCATGTTGATGTCGATGATGCGCGCACCCATATCCGCGACGATTTTCGCGGTTTCGGCCATCGCCCCTGCCTCGCGTCCGGCGATCTGAACCGAGACCGGCAGAACGCCCTCGGTCAGCGCCTTGGCGCGGACGGCGGCGCGGTTCGAGGGCCGCTCGGTCACCATTTCGGACGAAGCGACCATCTCGCTGACCATCAGCCCCGCACCACCGTGACGCGCCACCGCGCGGCGGAAAGGCAGATCGGTGATGCCCGCCATCGGCGCCAAAAAGATCGGCGCGCCAAGCGGGATATCCCCCAGAAGGATCGGCTCGGGCAAAGTCATGGGCTTCTCGTTAATTTTCCGTGAGCGCCAGCGGAAGCGAAGGCAGTCCACCGCAGGCCGCGATTCCGGCTAGACCAACAGATTTGCCCGATTTAAATGCAAATTGCACGAAAAACGGGCAGCTTGTCCCTAACCAAATGTCGCAGCTTTGCTTTGAACCCGTCGCATACGGGCTGGCAAGCCTTAGATAGAATGGGCAGTCTGGCGACTGAAGTGAAGGAGACGCGCAATGTTCTTGTCGGTATTCGACATGTTCAAGATCGGGGTCGGACCGTCCTCGTCCCATACGATGGGGCCAATGGTTGCGGGGGCAAGGTTCCTCGACAAACTCCGGGCGCAGCCCTTCAAGGCCTACGGGCTGCGCGCCAGCCTGCACGGCAGCCTCGCCTTTACCGGCAAAGGCCATGCGACCGACCGCGCGACGATTCTGGGGCTCGCGGGCTTTGTTCCGGCGACGCTCGACGCCGAGAAGGCCGAGGCCGCGCTGGCCGCGAACCGCGAGACGCGCATCCTCGCCCCCGAAGGTCTGGGTGATCTGGTCTTCGATCCCGAAAAGGATCTGGTTTTCGATTACGACCGCGCTTTGCCCGGTCATGCCAACGGCATGATGCTGTTCGCGACCGACAGTCAGGGCGACGTTATCATTCAGGAGACCTATTACTCGATCGGCGGCGGCTTCGTCATGACCGAGGCGGAGCTTGCCTCCAAGGGCGACGACACCCGCACGGATGCGACCCCGCGCGTGCCCTATCCTTTCGCTCTGGCCAGCGAGATGCTGGAAATGGCCGAAAAATCGGGCAAAAGCATCGCCCAGATGAAGATGGAAAACGAGCGCGCCTATCGCTCCGAGCCCGAAATCCGCGACGGGATCCTCAAGATCTGGCAGGTGATGCGCGATTGCATGGACCGCGGTCTGACAACGGGCGGCACGCTTCCGGGCGGGCTCAATATCCGCCGCCGCGCGCCCGCGATCCTTGAAAGCCTCAAGCGAGAGGCGGGGATGAACCTGACTGCGCCCCATGTCATCAACGACTGGATGTCGACCTATGCGATGGCGGTGAACGAGGAAAACGCCGCCGGTGGTCAGGTCGTGACCGCGCCGACCAACGGCGCGGCGGGCGTAGTTCCGGCAGTGATCCGCTATTGGCTCGACCATGTTCCGGGCGCGTCCGAGCGCAATATCCCCGACTTCCTGCTGACGGCGGCGGCGATCGGCGGGCTGGTCAAGCACAATGCCTCCATCTCGGGGGCGGAGTGCGGCTGTCAGGCCGAGGTCGGCTCGGCCGCTGCAATGGCCGCGGCAGGGTTGGCGGCGGTTCTGGGCGGCACGGTCGAGCAGGTTGAAAACGCGGCGGAAATCGCGCTGGAACATCATCTCGGGATGACATGCGATCCGGTCAAAGGGCTGGTGCAGGTACCGTGTATCGAGCGCAACGGCCTTGGCGCGATCAAGGCGGTCTCGGCCGCGAGCCTTGCCCTGCGCGGCGACGGCAAACATTTCGTGCCGCTTGATGCCGCGATCGAGACGATGCGCCAGACCGGCGCAGACATGTCGGAGAAATACAAGGAAACCTCGCTCGGCGGGCTGGCGGTCAACGTCCCGAACTGCTGAGAAGGCCGCAGGTGCAACAACGGGCCGCGCGGGCACCATCGCCCGCCGCCCGCCCCTTGGCGTTGTGTGCAAGCACCTTGGCGTTGCGATAACGCAGCCGTGAGAGGACGCCAATCGCGCCGCGCATACCCCCGACAATCGGGCAATCGGCCACAAAAGCCGCGGCTGTACTGCGCTTTTGCGGTCGCGCTTTCGGCATGTGCTCGCCCATATGATCTATCTGTTCTTGCTCCACGGCGGGGGTTCCTGTAGCGAGGAATAAAACAAAACCCACAGGAACCGGGACACGCGATCATGAAATTCCGCCCAGCATTTGCCGTGCTGTCGATGACCTTGGCGCTTGCCGCATGCGGTGGCGAACTGCCTTGGGAAAAGAAGGCCGCCGAGCCGGAGGCCCAGGGCCATTCGGGCCCGCCGACGGTCTCTCCGATTGATCAGCCGATCGAAACCGGCACCACGGGCGTCGCGATCTCCACCGCCGAAGCCTCGACCATGGCCACGAACATGTTCCGCGCCTCGGGTCAGGGCTGGGTTGCCACCGCCGGTGCCAAGTCCGTCGTCTACGAGCGTCCCGGCCAGAAGTCGGTCGGCGTCGCCACCCGCCGCATGACCTATGGCAAAGGCGTCGAATTCATCGGCGTCATGAGCGGCCGTCCCTTTGCGCTCAACATCCAGGCGGCGGAATGCACCGATGCCTCGGGCGCCAAACAACCCTTTACCGCGCGTCTGAGCACGGCCGGCGGCAAGATGAACGGCTGCGCCTCGGCGACCGATGTCATGCCGAAAGCCCAGACCCAAGCCTCGAGCGCGACCGCCAAGCCGAAAGCCGCAGCCCCCAAAGCCGCGCCGAAAGCGGCAGCGCCGGCAGCAGCCGCGGCCGCAACCACGGACACGGGCAGCACCGAGACGACGACGCCCGCGACCACCACGCCCGCGACGACTCCGGCTCCGGCGACCACCGCACCGGCGGCAACGACGCCCGCACCGGCCGTGACCGCACCGGCAGTCGATGCACCGGCAACTCCGGCGACTCCGGCGACTCCGGCACCCGCAAGCGACGCTCCGGCTGCAGCGGGAACCACCACGACGCCGGCAACCCCGGCACCGGCAACCCCGGCACCGGCGACGACCACGCCTGCACCGGCCGCTCCTGTGGTGACGGCTCCGGTCATTCCGGCACCTGTCGTCACGGCCCCCGTCGTCACGCCCGCACCGGCTGCGACACCTTCGACCGAGGGCGAGGCTGCGGGCAGCGCGAACTAAGCGCCGTCCGTTTTTGTCCGATCCTGTTTGATCCGCGCGGAGCTCCAGACCTTCCGGGCGGATCACCCACTTAAACCACTCTGCCCGGGAACCTGCGCGCCCCGAGAGGACCAACCAATGCCCATGCACTCGCCCCTGATCCGTCGATTGCTGACCTCGGCCCTGCCTGTGTCCATGCTGCTGGCCTCGGCCGCAGGTCCCACCAGTGCCGATCCGATGATCGGCACCGTGATGAACAGCTACGGCCTGCCCGGCGGGGTCGAGACCCCGACCGCCGAGGCCCTTCCCGACGGCACCCTTGGCGGAACGATTTCGGTCAACGAGCTCGCGCGCCGCAACAACCTTGTGTTCCAGCTCCACCCCCGCATCACCGGCGCCCTGCGCTATTCGCGGGTCGAGGGGATCAACGACCACAACGAGCTCGGCGGCCATATCTGGGACCGCTCGTTCGACTTCCGCTACCAGTTCCTCGACGAACAGGGCTGGCGTCCGGCAATGGCGGTCGGCCTGCAGGACTTCATGGGTACCGGCGTCTATTCGGGCGAATATATCGTTGCGACCAAGAACCTGACCCCGCGTTTGCGCGCCACGCTCGGCGTGGGCTGGGGCCGTCTGGGCGGCGACCAGCGCGCGCTCGACTTCGACGAGGGCGGCAAGCCCAATATCGACGACTGGTTCAGCGGCTCGGCCCGCCCCTTCGGCTCGCTGGCCTTTCAGGCAACCGACAAGATCATGCTGGTCGCCGAATATTCCAACGACGAATATGCCCGTGAAACCGAGGCCGGTTTCGAGGAAGCGCCGGGCAATCAGGTCAACCTCGGCGCCTATTACACCTTCGATCAGGGCTATCAGCTGGGGCTTTACACCCTTGGCGGCGACAAGTTCGGCGCGCAGTTCAGCGTCGCGCTGAACCCGCGCAACGCGCCCTATCCCTCGGGTCTGGAGAAAGCACCCGCGCCGGTACGTCCGCGCGTCGCGCCTTCGGCCGATCCCGAAGGTTGGGCAGGCCATTGGGCTCAAGACCCGACCGCACAGCCCGCGATCCAGAAATCGCTTGGCGACGCGCTCGCCGGCGAGGGCCAGCAGCTTGAAGCCATGGCGCTTTCGGCCAACCGTGCCGAGGTCCGCATCAACAACACCCGCTACATCCAGCAGGCCGAGGCCATCGGCCGCACCGCCCGCCTGATGAGCCGTGCGCTGCCGCCTTCGGTGGAAACCTTCGTCATCACCTCGACCAGCAGCGGCATGGCGACTTCGTCGGTGACGCTGAAACGCTCGGATGTCGAGCGGCTCGAGAATACCGAGGCCGGCCAGATCGCCGCCGTCGCGCAACTGACCGATGCCAATCCGCGCCCTGCCGACATGATCGAGACCGAGGATTTCTATCCGCGTTTCCGCTGGCGCCTCGGCCCCTATCTCGACATCGGCATCTTCGATCCGCAGGATCCGCTGCGCTATGAAGCCGGCGCCGAACTCCGCGCCAGCTACGAGTTTTCGCCCGGCCTCGTGCTGAGCGGCGCCGTCCGCCAGCGCGCGCTCGGCAATATGAAGCAGCGCGGCCCGGGCATCCCCGGCCAGCGCGGCGAGCATTACACCCCCGAGGAATATGTCGCCAATCCGGCGAACGAGTATTTCAACGGCGTGCCGCGCGTGCGTTCGGATACGCGGATGTATACCGGCAACCACAATCCGACCGTGCCCGAGCTGACGCTGGCCTGGTATGCCCAGCCCAGCAGCACGATCTACAGCCGCGTCACCGTCGGTCTGCTCGAGCGTGCCTATGGCGGTGCTTCGGGCGAGATGCTGTGGAAACGCGCCGACGCGCCCTTCGCCGTCGGCGTCGAGGTCAACCGCGTGCGCAAGCGCGACTTCGAAAAACCCTTCGAATTCCGCGATTACGAAGTCACGACCGGCATGGTCTCGTTCTATTACGAGCTGGGCGAGAACTACACCGCGCAGCTTGATGTCGGCAAATATCTCGCCGGCGACAAAGGGGCGACGATCAGCCTGACGCGCGAATTCGCCAACGGCTGGCGCATCGGCGCTTTCGCCACCAAGACCGACCTGAGCGACGAGGAATTCGGCGAGGGCTCCTTCGACAAGGGCATCACGCTGTCGGTTCCGATCTCCTGGGCGACCGGCTCGCCGTCGCGCGACCGCGCCAGCACCGAGCTCAGCTCGCTCTCGCGTGATGGTGGTGCGAAGGTCAATGTCAAAGGCCGGCTCTACGACAAGGTGCGCGACGCGCAATCTGTGAAACTCTACGACGGCTGGGGAAGGTTCTGGCGATGATCTCGGGACGCAAACACAAGCTCGCACTTGCGGCGGCGCTGATCACAACGCTGACCGCCTGCGGCAACGATACCTCGAGCAATGACGCCAATCCGGTGATGATTGCGGGCCAGATCGCCAAGGGGCTTGCCCAGCAGGCCACCAGCAAGGACCAGCCCGCCGCCGCCGCGCGCAGCCCCGAACAAATGGCTGCCGAGGCGATGTCGGTCAACAAAGGGCCGCTGGTGCTGGTCGGCTTTGAATCGCTTGGCCGCAATCAGGTCATGGCGATGACCGGGCAGAACGGTCCGACGCGCACCTATATGGCCCCCTCGGAAGAGGCGGTCATCCTGCGCGGCGGCATGCTGGTCGGAACGCGCGGCCTCGGCAACGACCTGTCGGTCGCCGAAGCGCCGCAGATCGAGGCTTTGGTGCGCGCGGGCCGTGCGGGTCAGGGCCAGCGGGTGATGCGCTACTTTACCGGAGACGGCAAAGAGCGCCCGCTCATCTTCACCTGCTCGGTCGGACCGGGCCCGAAAGCCGGCGTTCAGGTCGAAAGCTGCGAGGGCCACGGCGCCACGTTCCAGAACAGCTATATCGCCCAAGGCGGCCAGATCATCGTCTCGCGCCAATGGGTCGGCCCCAATCTGGGCTATATCACCGTCCAGACTCTGCGCTGAGCATCAGCAGGCCGAGGCCTGCGGAAACCATAGCAACCAACAAGCAAAGCCGGCCCAAGGGCCGGTTTTTGCATTGCTGCGAGGGGGATTTGGTGTTGGTTGAGGCCGCTTGTACCGGTCGGGAGCCTTCCGCTCGGGCAAGGCTCTGCGGCTCTCGTCACGCATAGGCGGATCAGCTGCAACGAGCTGCAAACAAAAGAAAAAGGGCCGCCCCGAAGGCCGGCCCTTGTTCTGTACAGAACCGAAGTCCTGTGCAGAGATTAGCTGTCGTCGTCGTCCGAAGCGACTGCAGCGATAACGCCGAGCAGCAGCAGGGCCGGGACAACCAGGCCTGCGTTCGACGACGCCGGTTTTTCTTCGACGACAACCGGCTCGACTTCGACGACCGGGGCAACGTAGCCGCCAGCGAGAGCGGTCGAAGCCGTCAGGCCCAGAGCGAGGGCGAAAGTAGCAAATTTGGTCATGATCATGCTCCGTTCAGAATTTTGAAAGCTGCTATTTCCAGCAACATCAACAGGACACTCGCATAAAGGCATGCAGTTGGAAAGCGGGATTGACTGTATACCTGCGCGGGTTTGCGCCAACTGTTGCATAATGGTCAGCACAGCTAACTGCGGGTTTAGATTGGGAAAAAGTTTCCTCACCTTTCTGTGACCGGCAAAGCACCGCCACCTTAACGAGCCTTCCTCCAACCCATTAGAGATATTGCATAAATTGCCGCCGCAGCCACGATGATCGAGGGTCCGGCGGGGGTATCGAAGCGCAGGCTCGCATTCAGGCCCGCAATCACCGAAACCGCACCAAAGAGGCTCGCGATAAAAGCCATCTGCTCGGGCGTGCGAGCGAAACCCCGCGCAGCAGCCGCAGGAATGATCAGCATGGCCGAGATCAAAAGCGCCCCGACA
This sequence comes from Paracoccus cavernae, assembly GCF_042430175.1. Taxonomy (NCBI): domain Bacteria; kingdom Pseudomonadati; phylum Pseudomonadota; class Alphaproteobacteria; order Rhodobacterales; family Paracoccaceae; genus Paracoccus; species Paracoccus cavernae. Next base: position 151,403 of record NZ_JBHMDZ010000046.1, read on the forward strand.
ATGCGAATCGCAATGGCCACGACCAGTGCCATCGCAATGGCCAGAACCAGTCTTTCGACGCCCGGACGGATGCCTGCGGCCATCGCGAGCTCTTCGTTGACGGTCACGGTCACAAGCCGCTGCCAGCGCCAGATCAACACGCCCAAGACCGCGATTGCGCCGATCCAGATCCATGCGAGATCGCTCCGCCCGACCGCAAGGATATCGCCAAACAGAAACGCCTGAAGGTCGACCCTGAGGCTCGGAACGAAGCTCACGGCAACCAACCCCAGCGCCAAGGCCGAATGGGCGATCACGCCGAGCACGCTATCCATCGCCTGCCCGCGCCCCGCCAGCCAGCTCACCAGCAGCGCCATGCCGACCGCGACCAGAAGCGTGCCCATATAAAGCGGTACCGGACTGACAAAGCTGAGCGCGACGCCCAAAATCGCGGCATGGGCCAGCGAGTCGCCGAAATAGGCCATGCGGCGCCATACCACAAAAGAGCCCAAAGCGCCGGTCGCCAGCACCAGTCCGAGCCCCGCCAAGATGGCGCGGGTCATGAAATCATCGAGCATTCGTCTGGCCCTGCCTTTCGGGATCGGCATCGGTGGGGGTGTGATTCGCGCCGGATTGAGGCGCATGGCTGTCGTGATCATGGGCATGGCCATGATGGGCATGGCCGTCATGGCTATGGCCGTCGTGGGCGTGCCCGCCATGACCGTGCCCGTCGTGACTATGGCCGTCCGCGTGGTCATGATCGTGGTCGTGATGGTGCTGGTAAAGCGCGAGCATGCCTTGCGATTCCGCGCCGAACATCGCGCGATAGGCGGGCGCTGCACTCACATCCTGCGGCGTGCCCTCGCAACAGATATGCCCGTTCAGGCAGACCACGCGATCGGAGGCCCGCATCACCACCAAAAGATCGTGGCTGACCATCAGGACCGCAACGCCCGTCTCGGCGCGCACATCCTCGATCAGCTTGTAGAATCCGACCATCCCCGGTTGATCGAGCCCCTGCGTCGGCTCGTCGAGCACCAGAAGCTGCGGATCGTTGAGCAGTGCCCGCGCCAGCAAAACCCGCTGGAACTGGCCGCCCGACAGCGCGGCAAGCTGCCGGTTCTCGAGCCCCGGAACGCCCGTCCGCGCCAGCATCGCCTGCGCCTGCGCCGGATCGACGCGATTAGGCAGCGACAGGAAGCGCCCGACGGTCATCGGCATGTTGCGCTCGATATGGAGTCGCTGCGGCACATAGCCGATCCGCAGCCCCGCGCGATGCGAGACCTTGCCGCCCGAGGGCGCGAGATGGCCCAGCAGCGCGCGCACGAAGGTCGATTTCCCCGACCCGTTCGGCCCGACCACCGTCACGATTTCGCCGGGCCGGATCGCGAAAGAGACATCGTGCAGAACCGGCGCGGCGTTGCTTTGCGGACGCACCGTAAGACGGCTGGCCGAGATCAGGGGCTGCCCCCCGCCCTGCCCTATGGTTTGCCCCGCGCTCTGGTCCGCAGGGGTTGCGGCAGGCGGCAGGCCCGCGCTTTGCAATGCACTCATGCGTCCCCCGTCCCTGGGGTCGCAGCTTGCTCCTTGGCGGCTTCGGCAGCGCAGACCGAGCAGAGACCCAAGGCCTCGACCGTTGCGCGCTCGACCTGAAATCCGCCCGATTCGCCCAGATGGGCCAAGGCCTGACGCAATTCGGGCGCATCCGCTTCGGCAACCTTTTCGCAAGAGCGGCAGATCAGGAAGACCGGCGCGTGATCGCGATCGGGCGAGAGGCAGGCGGCATAGGCATTCAGGCGCTGGACGCGGTGGGCCAGACCGTTTTCGACCAGAAAATCCAGCGCGCGATAGGCCACGGGAGGCTGGTTGCCGAAACCGTCGGCTGCGAGCCGCTCGAGCACCTCGTAAGCGCCCATGGCGCGATGCGATTCGAGCAGGATCTCGAGCGCGCGCTTGCGCACCGGCGTCAGGCGCACGCCCTCGGCCTCGCTTTGCAGGATCGCACGTTCCAGCACCCGAATGGCGCAGGCGTCATGGTCGTGATCCTCGAACGGATCAACCGCGGCAGGCGGGGTCGCCGCAGGGGGCGGCACAGGTGGGGCGCTCATAATGTTATACTATCACAATTCTCTTGACTTGTTACTCTATAACATAGAACCATACCACCATTCCGCAAGTTCCGAGACGCCCATGACCCACCTTTCTCCCAGAAAATCCTCTGCTTTCCGCCGCCCGATCCGTGCCGTTCTGGCAGTGACGGGCGCAACGCTCGCGTTGGCGGCTGCCCCTGCCCTCGCCGCACCGCCGCGCGTGATCACCGATGTTCCGGTCACCGGCTCGCTCGTGGCGCAGGTCATGGGCGATCTCGCCACGCCCGAGACGCTTCTGCCCGCCGGAAGCGATCCCCATGACTACCAGCTGCGCCCGAGCCAGGCCGGTGCCTTGCAGGATGCCGATCTGCTGATCTGGGTCGGTCCCGCGCTGACCCCTTGGCTCGACCGCGCGGCGGGTAGCCTTGGCACGAACACCGAATCGCTCCAGCTTTTGGCTGTTTCGGGGGTGAAGTTGCGCGAATACGGCAACGAGGCCGCCGCAGCGCACGACCACGACCACGATCACGATCACGATCACGATCACGATCACGATCACGGTGACGCAGGCCATGAAGAGGGTCACGACCACAGCGGGGATTCCGAGGGTGCGCATGTCCATAGCGGCACCGATCCCCATGCCTGGCTCAACCCCGAGAACGGCAAGATCTGGCTTCATGCGATTGCCGATGCACTATCGACCAAAGATCCCGAAAATGCCGCGATCTATCAACGCAATGCCGGTATGGCGGCCGGTGAAATCGGCAGGATCGAAGGCGGGATCTCGGCGCGGCTTGCCTCGGCCCGTGGCAAGAAGTTCGTCGTGCTCCATGATGCCTACGGCTATTTCACCGAGCGATTCGGACTGGAGCCCGCCGTAGCCATTTCGCTCGGCGATGCCTCGACGCCCTCGGCCGCGCGTCTGCGCGAAATCAAGAGCGAGCTGGCCGCGGTGCAGGCGGTTTGCGCCTTCCCCGAACAAGGCCACGACACCCGCCTGATCGTTGCCGTGACCGAGGGTACGGCCACCCGTCAGGGTGCGGCTTTGGACCCCGAGGGCACCGCATTGAACACCGGCCCCGCGCTTTACACGGAGCTTCTGTCCAATCTCGGCAACAGTCTGGCGGAATGCCTCTCTGATTAAAATAAAAATAGTTTCAACGCCTTGCGCCGGATTTCCTCCGATCCGGCAGGGGCCATGAAGGGCGGCCGCAGAGAAATCTGCGGCCGTCTTTCAAATTCCCGACAAAATCCCTTTGACATTCCAGAGTGATTTAGTCAGATTACCCATAGCGCGACATCGAGAGGACAAGGAAATGACCGCGACACGCCCTGCCGACTTTTCCCGCCCCGGGATCACTGCATTGCACCGCCTGCCGGAACATGATGCCAACCAGCTGACCAATGGCGGCAATCAGGCGCTCATCGTCCTTGGCGATCAGGTGTACAACCTGCGCATCACCCGTGCGGGCAAACTGATCCTCACCAAGTGATTTCGAACTCTTCCTGACCGCACCCCTCTGCGGTCTCTCATGGAACGCGCTCCACTATGTCGGGGCGCGTTTCCTTTTGTGCGCGTTGCGCGGCAAGCGGCCATGAAAAATGCCGGCAAGGTTTCCCCTGCCGGCATGAACGGTTCAGATGTTTCCCGCCTTAACCGCGGGGCTTGTAGGGTGCCTTGCCGCCCGAGCGCGGACCGTTGGACGGGCCACCCGCACGCGGACCACGCGGCGCGCCGTCACGCGGAGCGTAGGGCTTGCGGTCGCCATCTTCACGCTTCGCCCAAGGCTTGCGGTCGCCATCCTGACGCGCACCGTAGGGTTTACGCTCGCCGTCGCGCGGAGCGTA